>JAJZLK010000050.1 GCA_021803655.1 Thermoplasmata archaeon | reverse complement strand
CGCCACCTGGTTGGGCTGGTCCCTGACCATGTGCCCCCAGAGAACGTACCTCTTTGTCCAGAGATCCTCCCCTTCATCGTAGAACCTCTCGCACTTGTTGTTGACCACTATCCCAAGGGGGATAAGGTCAATTCTTGTAACGAAGCCCCCGTCGTACTTCGGGGATCTTCCGTCCACTGCGGTCCAGTGGGCCTGGTTCGGTTCGCCGACAGGATCTGCCCCGATGTTGAACAGGCTCTTCAAGGGTATGCCGTCGTTGTACCTGTTCCCCCTGACTACAGAATTATCGATACATGATCCGTACCCTTCACGGAGCCATTCCAGGTTCGCCTCGTATCCTCCGGAAGCTATCACTGCAGCTCCGGCCGTCACGTTACCGGTTGACCCATCCTTCGAAATCCTCACGCTTACGGATTCCTTCTCCAGTGAGATGGCTTCCACGCAGGTATCGTAAATAACCTTGACTCCTAGCTTTTCCAGATTGTGGTAATAGGTATTGACTAGTTGCTTTCCGCCACCCATTATGAATGCATTTGCCTGGGAATAGTGAAACGCTCCCCTGACAGCGTGATGAAGCAGGACCCCGTGTTCCTTCATCCAGGCAGGAAGATCGGCGGATTCGGTTACAACCTTTTCAAGGATCTCCTTGGTAGTATATCCACGGGTTATTTTCTCTATATCGGAGATATACTCATTCTTCGTATATGGTCCGGTGCTGTAGTTATCGTGATCATGAACGTATCTTATGCTCCTGGTATACTTTGAATTCCCTCCCCGGAAATCCTTCGGAGCTCTCTCTATCAGGAGTACCCTCTTTGATCTTTTGTGTTCTATGGCACTGATAGCCGCTGTAAGGGCTGCATTTCCGCCTCCAACAATAAGCACATCATACTTTGCGTCAATTTCCAATTTCACACCATCCTGCGTTCACTTTATGCGGTGCTGGCCGTTCTTCGGGAAACAAGTCAGAACAGGTCCTCATATTTTCCGCCACCGAGAATGAAAGACTTCAGTCCGCCGGAATTAAGTATCGTCGAGAGGAATGACGGGATCACCTTGAATGGCAGTCCCTTCCCGGTCCTCTTGTTTACTATGACACCAAGATCAAAGTGTACTTCGATCTCATCCGAGTCCATAAAAAAGTCATCAGGGAAGTCTGCCTCGATGGGATATATCCCGACGTTGACACAGTTCCTGAAAAATATTCTCGCGATGCTCTTTGCAATGACCACCCTTATTCCGCAGCCGAGAAGGGCAATTGGAGCCTGCTCCCTGCTGGAACCGCATCCGAAATTCAAACCGCCAACAATGATGTCCCCGTTCGAGACCTTCTCCGGAAACTTTTCGTCAATGCCGGTCATGGCATGTTTTCCAAGTTCTGAGGGTTCGAATGAGACAGTCTTCCACTTCGACGGCAGGATGGCATCTGTACTGACATCATCGCCGAAAGTCCAGCACTTTCCACGTACGTTCTTCATTTATGATCAACCTCCTCGATTGATGATACAAATCCCGTTATCGCTGACGCCGCAGCTGTTTCCGGCGATGAAAGATAGATCTTAGAGTCGACGCTTCCAAGCCTTCCCGGGAAATTTCTTGGGCCGGCAAATACCGCAACCTCGTTCTTGCCTATCAGTCCCTTTGACAGGCCCGCACATGCCCCGCATCCGGGAGACGTGACTGTTGCACCGCTTTCCAGCAGTGTTGATATGATTCCTTCCCTGTCCGCCTGCTTGTATACTTCAATTGAGTTGGGTGTGACTATCATCCTCACTCCCTGCTTCACATGTCTTCCCTTCAGGATCGCCGCAACACGTCTCAGGTCTTCCAGCCTCCCGTTAGTGCATGTGCCGACGAGAACCGCATTTATCGGTATCCGTGCACCTATCTCGGAAACGGGCTTTGCGTTCCCGGGACTTCCGGGAAGAGCCACCATTGGAACCAGCGATTCACTCTCAATGTATATATCCCTGAACACGGGTGATTCATCCCCTGCCCTGATCTCCATTCCCGGTTCCCTGTTGCGTCCCCGCAGGAACTTTCTTGTTACGCCATCTGAGAAAACGACTGAATTCTTTGCACCCATTTCCAGTGCGAGATTTGTCAGCGTTGATCTTGAGTCAATGGTCATTGCCTCCACGCCTTTGCCCACCCACTCGATTGACTTGTAATTTGCTCCGTCCGTCCCGAGGACCCGAAGAGCTTCCAGCGCAACGTCCTTTGCTGTGATGCCGGGTCCGAGAGGGCTGTCCACGTGTATCCTTATGGTTTCCGGAACCCTGAGCCAGGTCTTTCCGGTAAGGAGTATCGAAGCCACATCGCTGCTCCCCATACCGGCAGCAAATGTACCCAGTGATCCCAGTGTAGTTGTGTGGGAATCTGCACCTATTATGAGCATTCCCGGAGTTGCAAAATTCTCAAGGATGTACTGGTGACAGTTGGATCCCTCCTGGATCATGCAGTCCTGCGAACTTGCAAAATTTCTCATCCTGTTGTGGAGTTCCGCCGAACGCTCAGAACTTGGCGGGAAGTCATGGTCTATGTTGAGCAGGACCTTGTTCCTGTCAAATACCTTTTCCCCTTTCAGTTCCTCAAATATCTTGATAACCAGGGGCCCCTGTACATCGTGAACGTAAGTGAAGTCGACCGATGAGATGACAAAATCTCCTGCTGCTGCCGCGTTTCTTCCTGGACCTGAATTTGACATACTCTTCAGGGACAGAATCTTCTCGGCAAAAGTCAGCCCCCTGTCGTTTATTATAGAACTATCATCATGATCAGCTACCATTTGGGCCCATCTCCCATGTTCGCAGGAAGCAATTTAAAATACTAATAGGTTTCTATTGAAAATATTAATATTATACAAAAGATTGGGTGCATGTGTCTCCAGCAGAGACTCATTGATGACATAATTTATGGATAATGGTGCTTAAAATGGAAACCACGGCGATTCAGGAAGTGAAACTGTATAATATCAAACTTCCCCTCAACATGCAATACGAAAACTCCCTTGGAGTCAAGGAAGATGTGAACTCTGTTGTAATCATGATTACGACCGACAATGGCATGGTGGGTTTCAGCTCACTGGAACCGGATACGCCTAACTATTCAGAGGAAGCCTGGTACAATGTACAGCCCCTTATTGAGAATGAATTCATCAGGCTGATTAAGGGAGAAGATCCCTTCGCATCGGAAGTTATCAACAGGAGGCTGAACGATTCAGTTTTCGGTCACCTGATGTCCAAGGCTCTCGTCGAAACGGCACTGCTTGACCTGAAGGGGAAAATTGTGTCGAAACCGGCATATGAGCTTCTCGGAGGGCGTGTGAACAGAAACCTGGGAATAGTAGGATGGGTGGGAATCGGGAGGCTGGAATCCACCCTGGGAGAAATAGAACGCTTCCTTTCTGAAGGTTACAGGTGCATAAAGGTCAAGATAGGACCGGATGTCGACAAGGACGTTCTCACTTTGTCGGAAATAAGGAAGAAGATGGGTTATGAATTCCGTCTCAGGATTGATGCAAACCAGAGCCTGACAAGGTCCTCATCCATGAAACTGATAGAGAAAATCTCAAGGCTGGATATCGACATACTGGAGCAGCCTGTCAATCGCCTGGACGCAGATTCAATGCGATTCCTGAACCGGATGAGCCCAATCCCGATAATGGCAGATGAAAGCGTCGTGACGAAGCAGGACATGCTTCGCATAATTGAACTGGAAATGGCTTCAGTTGTGAAGGTGAAAGTTATGCGGAACGGCGGGGTTTCTGAGACCAGGAAGATACTTGCAGTGGCAGAGGCCGGAGGAATAGACTGCGTCATAGGAAACGGCTTCTCCTCCTCCCTCGGCACGATGGTTGAGGCGACTGTTGCTGCAACCACAGCCTGGATAAGCAGGGAAAATGAATTCGTGGGACCGCTGAAACTTAAGAGAGATCTCGTCCGGGAGAAGCCTGAATTCTCGAAGGGAATGATAAAATTGAGGAATGGTCCCGGTTTTGGATATACTGTGGAGGACCTGGTTCCCGAACTCCAGTCTTCCCTGAACCGGTAAAGTCCATATTCACGCACGGTGCATTACGGGACTATCCTGCTTTCACGTACTTTGAGTAGACTGAGGAGTAGTGCTCCACGAGGTAGAGATTTACCTGAAGAACGTTAATATACGGAGTTCCGAAGAAGAACATCGTGTAGCTGACGAAATTGTCAACAATGCCGTGCAGGATAGAGCTTGATATTCCTGTGCTGTTGCTGATGCCAGGAATCTGTGCATATGCACTGCTGAGCATAATGTCAGGATCTACACCGGATGCCGAATCGTTCCTCGGATGGAAGAAGACCGGAGCCGTAAATTCCTGGGCAATCAGGTAAGAACCGATTGATGTGTTGTTGAAGGTTGCCTGTTCCCCGTTGGCCTGAAAAGGGAACGCGAGTTCAGCGATACCGGTGACTGCCACCGGGAATACAAGACCGCATATGATCATGGACACTATTGCCATCCTCAGCGGTGCATTAAGCTTCTCTGGAATCTTCATAGAGACCCTCCGAAAGTTAACCTGAGCAACAGCCCTATTGCTTCGATGCCTATAAACGGAAGTGCTATGCCGCCAAGACCATAAGTTACGGCATTTCTCAGGAAGATCGACATTGTGCTTCTTGGTTTAAACCTCGTTCCTTTCATTGCCAGCGGAATAAGTGCCGGTATTATCGCTGCATTGAATATCAGCGCGGCCAGGACGGCCACATGTGGTGAAAGCCCGAGGATGTTGATCTTCTGCAGGACAGAAAGTGAAGCGAACATTATCGGCACGATAGCAAAGTATTTCGCTATGTCGTTTGAAATGCTAAAGGTCGTAACTGCTCCGCGTGTCATCAGTAACTGTTTTCCGAGCATGACTACATCTATGATCTTCGCAGGATTTGACTCCAGATCAACCAGATTGGCTGCCTCCTTCGCGGCCATTGTTCCTGTTGCCATTGCCAGTCCCACATCGGCGGCTGCCAGAGCCGGTGCATCATTTGTGCCATCCCCGATCATTGCGACCACTTTTCCTCCCTGCTGCTCTTCCCTTACCACGGTGAATTTTGTCTCAGGCTTTGCCCTTGAAACAAAGTTATCGATGCCGACCTCAGAAGCAATGTTCCTGGCAGTTTCAGGCTGATCACCGGTGATCATGAGGGGCTTGATTCCCATCACCTTAACCGACTCGATCTTCTCCCTGATACCTGGCTTCAGTTTGTCCTTCAGCCTTATGATCCCAACGATCTCATCGCCCACTGTAACTCCCATCGCAGTATCGCCCGAGGAGGATATCTCAGTCACTGTGCTATCGAATCCCTCAGGACATTCAGGAACGGATCCCTTTATCGCATCCGGGGCGCCCTTTGAAATCTCAAGTTCGACCCCAGAGTCAGGGTTGAGGTATTTCCTTCTCACCCTTCTTCTCTGCAGGATGTCCCTTCCCCCTTTCGGGAGGTGAAAGTCGTCTGCATCCTCCAGTTTCACGCTGCTCATTCTAGTCACGGCACTGAATTCCATGGACTCAGCCCTGCCGATTGAACTGAACTCCTTCGGCACGAATCCCTCCCTGAATGCAAGATCTATGATGCTTCTTCCTTCCGGCGTATCGTCATTCCAGGACGACAGGAAGGAAGCCTCCCCGACTTCCCTTGCCGAATGTCCGCCCAGCGGAATGAATTCTGTCGCCATCCTGTTTCCGAACGTTATTGTGCCTGTCTTGTCAAGCAGGAGGGAATCGGTATCGCCTGCAGCCTCAATGGATTTCCCTGATTTCGCTATGATCCTGTCCCTGGACATCCTGTTTATTCCAGATATCCCTATCGCGGGAAGCAAAGCGCCTATGGTTGTCGGAAGCAGGCAGACATAGAGCGCTATCAGTACAGACAGGTCAACCCCAAGGTTGAGCTCAATGGATAGCCACAGGATTGCCGCAACAATGATCGTGAATATCACCGTGAGACCCAGGAGCAGGATTGAAATTGCGGTTTCGTTGGGAGTCTTTGGTCTCTTCGAGCTTTCAACCATGCTGATCAGCTTACTCAGGTACGTCTCTTCAGGATTCACCGACACCAGTGCCACAAGGGAATCCGACATGAGAATGGAACCGCCGATCAGTACGTCTGAGGGAGCCTTCTTGACAAGGGCCGATTCTCCGGTAAGGAGTGATTCATCCACCATTGCAAGTCCTTCCAGAACTTCGCAGTCTATGGGAATGCCATCTCCTTTCTCGATGAGTATCATGTCGCCTTTCCTCAGGTCTTTAGAGGAGACTTCAGTCACCTTCCTGTCTCCGTCGAGCTTCTTGGCCTTTACCTCCTGCTCAATCTTCCTGAGATTGGATGCAGTGGCCCTGATCTGCGCCTCAGCAATGGAATCGGAAAGGGTGCTGAACCATACCGTGATTCCGAGAATGACAGCAACGTAGACATAGAAGACCTGCTCCGATCCGCTGGACACCACCGGGAACAGTGTCGGGTCGATTGCCATGATCCCCACAAGAAAGAATGTGAGTTCAACAACAAACATTACCGGGTTGGATATCAGCTTCGCAGGATTCATTCTCACTATGGATTCTTCAAGAATCTTCGCAACTGGTAGCTTTGGTTTTTTTTCCTCAGGGGCAGACTTTCCCGTCAGTATTCCTCTCTCAGCATCAGAGTCCATTTGGAATTCCCTCCAGATAAGACAGTATCGGACCAAGAACCAGGAACGGGAAGAACGTGAGCACCACCAGGATCATTATGCTGAAAACGAGAACGGCCGCGAAGATCAGGTTGTCCGTCCTGAGTCCCGCCTGTATGTTTCTGACCCTTCCGCTCATGTTTCCGGCTATGCTTATCATTACGGCAATCGGAATGAACCTCCCCAGCCACATTACGATTCCAGTGGATACATTGAAGAAGACCGTATTTGCCGATGTACCGAGGAAATCCGATCCATTGTTGGCTGCCGCAGAAGTGAACTCATAGAATATCTCAATAAAACCAACAGGTCCCTTTCCGGCACCGACCGCACCTGCAGCACCCATAGAATAAGCCAGCGCAGTCGGTACCAGTATTATGAGCGGATGTGAAAGGAAGGCAATAACTGCCAGCTTTACGTCCCTTGGAGTGATCTTGGCTCCGAGGTATTCAGGAGTTCTTCCTGCCATGAGACCGACTATGAACACCGTCATGACAATGTACATGAGCATGTACATCGTTCCGACACCAATACCACCAGGAGTGGCCTGAATCAACATTCCCATGAATGCTGCCAGAATTACCAGAGGGTTGAATGCCGCAAGCGAGGCGTTAACGGACCCAGTTGTGAAGGCCGTGGTCGTTACTGTCCAGAAAACAGAGGAGAATGCACCGAATCTTACTTCCATTCCAGGACCTATTGTTGTCACGGTGATGAATGAGATAACGAGATCTATTGCGTAGAGTGTGTAAGACGATACGAGGATGACATTACCCTCTTTCCTGTTGCCGACCATCCTGCCGAACAGGAAAATGACAGCTGTGGGAATGAGCATCATAAGTACTATTTCAACCCAGTTTGTGAGAGGAGATGGATTCTGGTACGGGTATGCAGAGTTTGCTCCGTAATATCCCCCACCGTTGGTACCCAGCTGCATGATTGATACAAGAGAGGCAACAGGCCCCACTTTCAGAACCTGGGAACCTCCCTCCAATGTCTTCACCAGAACGTAGCCATTCAGAGTCTGTGGTATCCCGAGAGCCACAAGGATAATTGCAGCAACAAAGCTCAGTGGAATAAGTACCCTGGTGAGGCTTCTCACGAAGTCATAATAGAAATTGCCAATGCCGCCGAACCTTCCGGAGAATCCCCTGAAAATGGCGACTGCCACGCTCAGACCTGTAGCGGCTGATGTGAATTGGAGGAACTGGATTGCCATCATCTGGCTCAGGTACGAGAGAGAACTTCCTCCTCCGTAGTGCTGTAAATTTGTGTTTGATGAGATGGAAAGAGCGGTGTTCAGGGAGAGATCCCAGCTCAGGTTTGGAAAATGCTGCGGATTGAGCGGGAGATAAGACTGGAAACTCAGGATGACAAAAGCAAGCCCACACTGAAAAGCGTTCAGGATTATGAGATTCAGGAAATAGTCCTTTGATGACATCTCCCTGGACGGATCAACACCAGCCAGCCGATAGATGAACCTCTCCACCGGGTCAAAGAACCTGTCCAGCCTCCCCTTCTTCCCAGTATAGATAGCGTAGAGATAGCCGCCGAGCACCCACGCCATCAGGATGACAATGGCCCAGACAGCCACTATTGACAGTGCATCAGGTATTGATACCAGCGTATGCACCTCCTCTGGAAGCGGGTATTAAACTGAAGTCTGCTGCAGTTCCCGCTGAATAGCAGGTTCCGTCGACATATAGACTCAAATATGACACCATAAGCACACCTCTTCGGTAACCTTCGCTGAAGATCCCATCGATCTTCACGAGGGTTCAGAATCTAGTCACTATTTCGCTGTGGCTGCTTGTCTATCTTGAGAACAATAGAACTTACTGTACTCTTTATGCCCTTGATCTTCATGATCTTGCTCTTGAGTACATCCCTGAATTGCTCAATGCTGTCCGCGCTTATGAGACTCACGATGTCGAACTCTCCGGTAACCTCGTAAACTTCCACAACGTTGTCTAGAGCTGAGAGTTCCCTGAGAACATCGTCAATGAGCAGTGAGTCGACAAAAATGTCGACGAATGCCAGAACCTTGCCGTTCAATACTTCAGCACTCCATTATTTTTTTGCGGGTCGTATATTGAATTGCGATATTAAGACTTACGGATAATGGACTTTACAACTAAACGAGCAAGAAAGCCACTGAGCTTGCGATGGAGAGGATGTCAGACTGTCCACAAAGCAGACAGGAGCTTTAAAGTGTGTGAGGCGTGGAATGACTGAACAGGAATCAGGTCCTGATCACCATGTTTCCGGTAACTTCCGGAGAGATGCGGGAAACGTATGGGCAAAACATGCTTTTGTGCTAGAAATCCACGCCTCTTCTTGCAGGAACACCCTTGGAGTAGGGATGCCTGACCTCCCTCATTTCCGTAACCAGATCTGCCCGTGTCATTATCTCCTCCGGTATCGCCCTTCCGGTCATCACCAGTTCGACGTTCCCTGGTTTGTCATCGATGAGCTTTATCACCTGTTCCTTCTGCAGCAGATTATAGTGCAGCGCCACATTGATTTCGTCCAGGATAACAGTGTCCCACTTTCCTGAGACAGTTTCCTCATACATCTTCCCGAACTCGTTCTGTACCATTTCAAGATAGTCTGCCGGAGGTTCCCCTCTCTTGCATATCCTGACGTTCTTCACCTTTATGGCATCTTCTTTCGGGATATCCCCCTCCCACGCTATGAAGTATGGTTTCCCGACATACCGCACCTCAAGTTTCTCCCCGAGGAGCCGGGCAGATCTGTTTTCTCCGTATGTACCCATTTTCATGAACTGGACGACAAGAGTCATGAACCCCCATCCAACAGACCTCATTGCAAGGCCGAAGGCAGCCGTGGTCTTTCCCTTCCCGTTTCCTGTATAAACTTCCACCAGTCCCTGAGAGTGTTTCATGTCCGTTCAAGATTACAGGAATATATTTAACAGGTCGATATTCCATAGCAGATGCTCACAATAATACTGGCCGACACCGAATTAGAGACCATGCCTGAAAGGATGGTCGATGATTATGCCATCAGAAAGATCGCCAAGAAATCCGGCAAACGATCGGGTGAAATGCTCCTGGACTCAAATTATATGCACACCGCTATAGAGAGAAGCTTCCCGGGAGAATCCACAAGGAGGGGGAGACCGGACATAGTACATACATTCCTCCTCACGAGCCTTGAATCAATCCTTAACAGGAGCGGCAACCTCAGGATACTGGTACATACAAGGAACGATCGGGTGATATCTTTCAGTCCATCTGTACGGATTCCCAGGGCTTATAACAGGTTCACTGGCCTGGTGGAGGACCTGTTCAGGAAAGGGAAAATTGTCTCTGGAAATGAGACATTGATGAGCGTTGAGGACAAGTCGTTACGCAATCTGGTGGATTCCTTCGGCGAAGCCAGAAAGATACTGTTATGGCCGAAGGCTGATCAAAGACCTATGCACACTGTAATAGACTCTGGCAAGGACCTGTTATGTGTGATTGGAGGCTTTGCTGGCGGGGATTTCATCACTGACACCGGATTTATAGAGGAAAAGATCTCAATTTATCCCGAGGAACTCACTGTGTGGACCGTGTCCGGAGAGATAATAGCCCAGTATGAAAGGGCTCTGAAACTCGTGTGATGTATCACTTCAATGCCGCAACCGTGAATTTTCAGGGTTCTTCACACGCCTGCCCTTAGCATAAAATACTTTAATTGGGTCAACATATGGAGCAACTACCGGAGAATATTCAATGGCGCGAATGTATACTCGAAAAAGGGGAAAATCTGGTTCAAAGAGAAACTTTGCCAGAGACGATCACAGCTGGGTCACTATGACTGATGAAGAGACGAAACAGGCGATAATCTCTCTGAAAAACGAGGGATTGAGCAACTCCATGGTCGGAATGAGGCTCAGAGACCAGTATGGAAACCCCGGATCGAAAGTGATGCTGGGAAAGAAACTTGCCACGGTTCTTGCAGAAAACGGCATTCGTGACGATATTCCCGAGGATCTTAAGGCCCTTATCGAGAAGTACAAGAGCGTCTCGAAGCATATAGAACTGAACAAGAGAGATACAGCAGCCATCAGGAACAGGAATCTCATAATGTCAAAGGCGCTGAGGCTGGTGAGATACTACAAGCTGAACAACTATCTTTCAAAGGAGTGGAGCCTTTCAAAGGTTCTATAGGATGTTATCAAGGGTAGTGGGAGAAAATCTCCTAAATGAACTCAACACCCTGAAGGAACAGATTTCTGACAGAGAATACATTAGGATAATTGCCCACTATGACGGCGACGGTACCAGTTCTGCCATAATTCTCTGCAGTGCCCTCCTGAGAATGGGAAAGAAGTTTCACCTCAGTTATATCAAGAATCTTGGCGGTGACCATTTCAAGGAGAGGATCGAGGAGTATCCGGATGTCTATACAATAGTGGTGGATGCCGGTTCTGATCAGTGCAGGTTTGTTCCGCAACAGGAAAATCTGGCAATTCTTGATCACCATTTCTATCAGGAAGGACCTGCCAGTTGCCTCAATATCAACGCCAGGAATCATGGAATAGACGGTACCCGGGGAGCTTGCGGTGCCACCATGGCTTACATTGCAGCCCTCGCACTCAATGAAAAGAACAGTGATCTTTTTCCGTTCTTCCTTGCAGGGGCCATAGCAGATAAACAGGATATCGGTGGATTCTCAGGATTGAACCTGCAGTTGATCGATGAATACGGGCGGAAATACAAGAAGATACGGACAATCAACCTAGAGGGCAAAGATCTTGTGGAATCACTGGCATATTCTACTGATCCGTTTTTCCTCAATGTATCTGGAAACATTGAGAATTCCAAGAAGATACTCCTAAAATCAGGAATAGATCCAACAAAGAACGTGTTTGACCTCGATGAGGATGAGAAGAAGACGCTTGAGAAACATCTTGGAATAAAGCTTATTTCCCAAGGTGTGGGAACAGAAACCCTCAAGTACCTGGAAACTGACATGTACAGGTTTCCTGGCTTAGACTTCACCTCCAAGGAGATCAGCTCGATTATCGACGGTAACTCCAAACTGGGAAGGAATGGAGTCCCGGTGCAGTTCTTCATGGGAGACGAGTCGCAGAGGGGAGAATGCATAAGCAACTGGAAGAAGTACAAGAGCAGGCTGATAGATTACGCTTACAAGGCCTACAAAGAATTGTTCGATGAGACAAACGTGAGATATTTCTACGCTCCGGAATCAGAAATGGCGGGTTCTATTGGAGGACTCCTTATGCTATATCTCGCGCCTCAGGACAAACCACTTTTCGGGTTCAACGTGAGCGACGATATTACGAAGGTTTCTGGCCGTGGCAGCAGGAGGCTGGTGAACGAAGGACTTAACCTTTCACTGGTGATGAGAAGCGCAGCGGAAGGAGTCGGTGGAACAGGCGGGGGCCATGACATTGCTGCAGGAGCCGTGATCCCCAAAGGCAAGGAATCCCAGTTCATTCATATAGCAAATACAATGGTAAAAGACCAGATCGCAGGAAGCCTCACTCCCTCATGAACTGAGTGAACTCAGCCCATGATGTTCACCGACCCGATACAAAAAGGCTTAAACTGTGTATTGTGTTATCTATTTTAGATGAGAAGGGTGGGTGTATATACCCAGGACTTCAAGTTTTATCACGATGTGATAAAGATTCTGCGTGCATGGTCCATACCATTTGTTAGCCTCGATCATCCGCATGCTTTCTCCAAAGACGTTGTAGTTGTATTGGGTTCTTCAAAGGATGCGGATTACGGATCCCTGCAGGAGAGGTTCGATGACCCCAAGGCTGCCGTCAGGTACTCATTTCCGAGACTTGTTGGAAAAAGTGCATTCAATCTTGTTGTCGTTGGAATTGATCCGGGACCCAGACCCGGACTGGCCGTAGTATGTGACAATATTCTGACTGAGGCCATGGAGTGCCCGACCATAGAAGATCTTTCCAATGAGGTGGAAGAAATTGTCAGCCAGTATCTCTGTCGTGACCTCGTCATAAGAATAGGGAACGGGGACAGACCGAACAGGGAGGCCATAATCAGGTTGCTTGCTGATCTGAATGTAATGCTGTACCAGGTTGACGAGACCGGAACGACCATCAGATACAGGAATGACAACAATGCAATTTCTGCTGCAAAAATCGCCCTTGCCGTATCTATTCCCGATGGACAGGCAAAGAATAGAAAGAACGAGAGAAGTTTTGTTGAGAGAAATTTTGTCACTATTCGCGGTGTTCTATCGTCCTGACATTATTTTTTCCATTTGGGGGAACTGAGACGATTCTTCCTCCTACCGGCACCAAGGGCCAGAAGAACGGCAAATATGATCGAGCCTGCCGACACATAGTATATCCAGCTGTAGTTTGGCGGCGTTCCGTAGTAGAATTGTGTAGAATACTGAATCTTGCCGTTTACCAGGACCTGCGCATTGCTGACATCGATGGAAAGAGTATGCTCCCCCTGCGACAATTGAGGGTACACTGCCTTGATAGACACAGGTACAGAGGCACCGGGACCAATGACAGGAATGAAGGCGTGCCCAACTCCATTCCCATCAATAAGGAAATTGACGGTCACGTTATGTATGGCAACATTGCTTGGATTGCTCACCGTGGCATTGAGAACGATTGGGGTAAAGACATTTATCAACTGAGTACTGGAGGCTTGGACCGTCTTTGACCCAACCTGAGCATATGTGGTGATGTAGACATAGAGAGTCTGGGGGGCAAGCGGAGCAGAAACGTTGATAATGAAATATGGGTCGCTGAGACTGAAATTATGATAGGTGCTTGTTGGAAGGAAACCTGTAAGGTTATATCCTGCAAAGTAAGCTGAAACGCTGTAATTACCCCATCCATACGTACAGTTAACATAGATGGAAAACTGTTGACCCGTATACACACTCGAAGGTGCGTTTACACTCACTTCATAAATGTTGGGTGGCTGTGCACTTGTCTGCATTGAAGCCAGAGGCACTGCAGCAAGAAGCAACAGTATTAGCAGAAAGGCCGTGAATAAGTTTCTCATTTTTTCTTCCTCCCGCGTATTACCGCCACAGCTATTCCAGATATGATAGCTACTGCACTTATCCCGATTCCTATAAGGAGAACAGAATATGGGTTACCAGTATAGTTAGATATTGAGGTCCCAACAGGGTAAGCCTTGAGTACCGGTATCTCTGGATACTGAGGAGTAAGTGTTAGGTTTTTCTGTTCGCTGTTAAGGGATGCATAAACTGTAGCTTCAGTGATGTATTGTTGTTTCTGGGAGGTGATTGGAGACAGCTCAAGGTACACTGTGACTGTCTGATTCATCTCAATAGTCACACTGGTGACTGTCTTGTTGTCATACAGGTAAGAAGGAGTCCAGCCGAAAGCGGAATATTGGCTTGAGTTTGCCGAGAGATTGACTCTTTCCTTTCCATTTCCGGTGTTCTGCAACTGGAATCCTATCAGAATGCTATTCTTATAAGGCGATCCTGCTGTGTTCAGGCTGGATAGAGTGAAGCCGTAATACTGTTTAACTTTCAGATTAAGGTCGCCAGTGTAATTTCCGGATCCGTAGTTGACGATCACCGGGATCTTGTTCGTTCCTGCACTGGCATACTGCGAAACGTTCACAGTAACATTAAGCGACACGTTCTGGCCTGGAGCCAGCATGAATTTTGTCTTGCTGAAAGTCATGTTCCACGATCCGTTTCCACTGGAAAGAGTGACGTTTGCAAATGAACTTCCCGTGTTCTTCAGATAGAAGGTGAAGTTTGTCATGGTACCAGTGGCAACTGCACCACCTGGTCCACTGATCTGTCCAAGGTCGAACTGGTAGTTGTAATTCCTGCTCAGAGGTATCAGGATGTAGGTCCCATATCCAATCTGCTGCGTAATGCTTGTCTGGTAAGATTCTGTAAATGTGGTGTTCCTATAAGTGGAGTTGTATGACTCGGAGGCCGAGAATGCATACGATTCAAGAGGTAGGAATATGCTTCCGGCGGAGCTGTTGAACTCTATCTTGAACTGCTGTTGTAACACTGTGACATTGGTATAAATCGGTGTCCCGCCCACTGTAACCAAGACCGAGACGGATGTTCCCGGTGCCATCGTCAAGTTATTAACGGTAACGCCAGAGAATGAGTTTACTGTGACAGTGCCAGTATATGCGAGTCCAGATGCACTGTTAACGGAGTACACCGAATATCTTCCCGAAGAGACCGTAAGATCATACCACCCGGCTGAGTTTGTGTTGGTCGAATTAACTTCAATACCCTTAGAGGTGTAAATTGAAACTTTAGTGTATGCAGATGGAGCGCCGTTGTACATTGCATAGCCTTCAAGGTGCTCATAAACCTTGCTAGTTGTTACACTCAGGTTCACCGTTGCACTTGAAGAAACGGTGACTGTCTTTAACCCGTGGATGTTGAAATCTCCAGAAGAGTTGGAATAATTCAGGGAATAGGATACTGAATATGTACCTGCCGGAAGATCGTAGGAACCTCGGGAAAGATTAAGAGTATAGCTGCCAAATCCCAGAATGTAATTACCGCTGTCTACTCCCAGGGTATTTTCCAGCGTCACATTATAAGATTTGGAAAATGTCGGAGTAAGTGTGGTATTCTTATCCAGATAAACACGGCTAATGTTAGATCCCGTAATGCCAGTGGAATAGACCGTGTATAGTCCAGGAGAAACAAGAACCGGACCGGAGAATCTTGCTCCTGAAGAATTGAATAACATCGAGTTCTGGGAACCGGTGACCTGGAGTGAAACCCCGACAGTCACATTGAGAGGAATCGTTGAATTTGCAGCAACTACGGAAAAGAGTTCTGAAATAGGAGATATGGATGCTTCAGAACTGGCTATCTTCAGCAAATACTCTCCTGCCCCGAGGTTTCCCGTTGCCGTTCCTGATGACAAACTGAAGGTGTAATTTCCAACTCCCGTCAGACTCATAGATCCGTTATAAGATGCCGGATTTCCGCCTGCTTCTATCGGCACGGAGATATGAAACATCTTTGGCACTGCTTTAAGGGCAACGCTTCCGCTACTTGGTGAGCTGCTGACGGAACTGAAATATGGCGAAATATAGGAAACTGATAAACCAGAAGTGACAGAGGACGGGTAATACATGGCAACGTATCCACTTGCAGGTACAGGCTGGAATGAAAGTATCGAACTCTGGCTCCTTAGTTCAACAATTCCATTACTCACGAGCGATGAAGCAGATGGGCTAGCGGAGTACACGGAGACGCTGACGTTAGAATTGATCTTCATCGACATATTTAATGTCGTATCCGAGGCTATGCTCAATATCTTTGTGTTTGAGTAAATATTGCCCAGAGAAATTCCCTGCGATTCCACTGTATAAGTCCCGATAGGAACAAAGACAGAGGTTGTGGCGTATGGGTTGTTATCCTTTATTTTTATTATTCCGGCATTACTGAGAATTTCATAATATCCCGTGAAGGTGTTCTTACTCGGGGCGTTTGAAGTTAGATTAATGTAAGCTCCACTTGTAAGAGACAACTGCATTGTACGTGTACTGTTCAATACGAACGTTTGGAACGCGGACTGTCCGCCTATTCCAGCATATGCAGTATAGATACCCAGAGGAAGTGTTATGTTAAATGCACCGTTTGAAGAACTAAGGGTTTGCCATGACGCGTTCTCCAGGCCGTTCTGATAGAAATAGACGTATACTGGCCCATTTGTGCCAGAAACAGTCCCCGTAACGGAGGCGGAAGGAGACGGAGTAAGGTTCGCAGTGAGGTTATTACCCCAGCCTGTAAAGGAAAATGGATGTACAACAGATATTATTCCGTGACCTGATAGATGCGCCTCGTATGAACCTGGATTCACCCAGAAGGAAGCTATTCCGCTTGAGTTGGTAACGTTAGTCACCGTTGTATTCTTACCGGTGAGTGTTACCTGCACACCGGAGAGCGTTTTTCCTCCGAGCACTGCACTGACAAATATGCTGTCTTTCTTAATGTGCAGATTCTGAATTACATTGGCCCCCTGGGTCAGAATGATTGTAGTAATGTTGTTGTACGTCTGACCAGCTACAGTAACATTAACCTGATAATCGTAAGTCGGTATGTTGCTGAACTGGTAGTTGCCTTCCTGCATAATTGTTGAGAATGAGATATCGTTTGTCTGGTTATACAGGGTTATCGTCGCGGTGCTGACTGGAACACTGAAGGTCTTTACTGTTTTCTCTCCGGCCACATACGGCGCTTCCTGGTACCGGAAAGCAAGACTCCCGCTCACTTTTGTTGATTTGAGCTGGAAATTGTGCACAAAATAATAGTTTGGAAGTCCTGTGGTTGCGTTGACCCCGAGAGTCTGTCTCTCTGCCTGAAGTTTGCTGACATGCACGTGGTAGTAATCTATGGAATTTGATCCGGAGTCAAAGATCTTGTTATATTTCCCATAGCTAATAAGAATCGAGTCGTTTCCGGGAACCGCCGTCAGGTTATAATATCCCGCAGAATTTGTAATTGTTGTGTCGTGTGGTATCCCATACTGATCGAACAGCGTAACATATATCCCTTTTACTGGCTGTCCGCTGGGCATTGTTACTTTTCCTGTTATCTTCGCACCGGGATAATAACCAACAATTGGATCAGTTCCACCCGCAAGCTGGCTGGTGGGAGGAAAGATGTACGTAGTTCCTATACCTTCCTTGTTATAGCGATAAGCCTGCTGGAGAGGTATAATCTTCCACGCGCTCGAGTGGTTCTGGTAGTCTTTGTACGGGTTCCAGGGGATTCCCATATAGAGTAACTCGAAATGACTTAGATTGTGTGCCGGCATAACAGTGTAAGTATTCTGTCCGAATGTAAGTCCGGGTATCCCGGAGGTGTTCCCGGTGTCGTAAGGGGAGTACCCGAACATAAACCGATACATCGTGGTGTTGTAGAATGCTGGCTTGTATACAATATTGTAGTTGACTGGAACAGCACCGCTTGGCAGTTGGTTAAGATTCATCGTCGTTCCGTTGGAAAGAACAGCCTGGATCTGGTAATAGTGGTACGGGACGATCTCCCCGGATGATGTGTAACTTGGGCTGTCAGTCAGGTATGTCGGAGCGTAGAAGATCCCCGGATTCGTGCCTGATAGCGGAAGGAGAGAATGGTCAATGCCTATGTACTTGATATTGTACCCTGTGATGGATTCAAGGGCGCTATAAAGATTCACTATGGTTGATACCGGATAATTATACGAGAGCTGTCCGGATACAAGAGCAAAATAGGCGTTTTGCGCTGAAATATCAGGGATAAACGATCCATATTCAGTGGGATTTGATGCAATCAGATAAGAGTACTTTGCGGGGTCCGCAGTGATAGATTTTATAGTGGCAGCTTCCTGAGATCCAAGATACTGACTCATTGCGGAGAACAAAGCCGGAGTATAGGTGCTGCCGTTGTTAATGTATGACGCCTGCAGAACCCTGGCAATAAACAGTGAAATCACATGACTCTGGTTCTGGGCAAGGAGTATCTGTCCCGCTACCTGATATCCCTGCTGGAAGTCATCTGCGACAGTAGGATGATGTCCCTGAGATATCTCCTGGAATCCGTAGTCCCACCAGGATACAAATGCCGGTCTGCTATTGAGCGGAACGTTTGTGTCTTGCGTTGATAACCAGCTGAAGGCCCGCGAAAGAGGGGTGGTTGAGTTGGTTATATAGAAACCGGAAGCCCCTACGAACTGCGGGTTACTGGCTGAAAAATTCTGGGGCTGCAAAAACGAAGGCAGATCGTTGTAAATTTGCTGGTTTATTGAAGTTGCAGAATTTGCAGGAACTGCAGATGCAATTGTACTGAAACCTGAAGGGATAATTAGTAAGAGGATGACTGCGATTGAGAACACGGCAGTGATCCAGTTCTGGTTACCCTTGATTCTGCGGATTCCAGTTTTGGTACTGTCTCTCTTTGAAAGCTGTTTCTCGAGCCCCAGCATATTGACAAAATACATCAGCAGGGCTGCGCCAAGTATGGCATAAGCCGGAGCTGCTGTAACATTAAACCTTGCTGCAGCGAAACTCATGTAGATGGAAACAATCGAGAATACCAGAAGGAATGTAAGCACGTCCTTCCTCTGTCTCAGGAAAAGGTAGGTTACGTACGCTATACCGCCCATGCCAAGAATGAACTGTGCTGGGCCAAATCCGGAAATGTACTGTCCAAGTGGCGGGGCCGAGGCTTCGGCTATGGTAGTGTAGACCCTCGTCTTTATGAAGTACCCTTCACCGCTGATGAGTGTCTGTAACATCTGCGGACGGAACAGGTACGCAGCACCGAGTATTATAGAGAATATAACCACGAAGGAGGGGAGACTGAGTATCCATGGTTTCCTGGAGAATAGGGAAGCGAACATCCCAAAGAGAATGACGCCCAGCCCCAGGTAAAGTGGCGGGTAAAACCAAACCTGTGCAAAACCGGGAGCAAGTGCTATATAGTAATATGCAGACATTGAAAATGAGATTCCGATCAGAAGTGCAGTGAGGAAAGTCAGATAACCCAGATTCTTTTTTGTCAGGATATTGATGATGAATTGTACGAATACGTATATCAGGATTATAGCCTCAATATAGGCGTATCCCTGCCATGATAGCATCAGCGCCCCCATTGACGCACCTGCAAGCGCCCCATAAATTGTCCCGAGTCTGTTGTTTTCAACGTATCTCAGGACAGAGACTGGAAACTTGAGGAAATCCCTGAGGCTACCAATCAGTCTGTCCTTGTTTATCGTGTTTATTGCCTTTTCGAAGAAATAAATGGTGAAAAACGCAAATATCAGTTCCGGAGTGTGCATTCTTCCATCTGAGAGCACTCCTGATGATAGGTTGCTTGGCATTAAGGCATAGAGAATAGCGGCCAGCATCCCCGTTTTCTTGCCAAATGCCTCTGCTGTTATCAGGTATACCGGAATTATCAGCAAGGCTCCGAATACTGCATCAAACTCAAGGAATGCCAGTTTAGTCCCGTAGGTTAAGCCCAGAAATGGAGAAAGGATTTCACCTGCTAACGCTAAGAACCAGTGAAAGAATGGAGTCCTTGGGTTAGGGGCGCCGATCGGATAATTCAGTGCCCTGTCGAATACGAGTGAGTGATGATTCGTGATTATGTATGATATTGTCCTGTAATTGTAATATGGGTCACTGCCGCCTGACACGTAAAGTCCGCTCCCAAGGGTAGCGGAAACGGCAAAATAGTTTCCAAGAAAAAGGTAAATAAGCATGAGAAGCGAAAGAACTATTACCTCAGGATTCGCACTGAAGAAATTACTCAGCCTTTCAGTTAATCTTTGTGCACTGCTCTCCATTAAAGTCTGACCTAGGAGAGCCTAATGCAATTACTCTATAAAATACTACTTTTATGAAGTGACAGGTGGAATAGCGAAATACAGGTTCAGCGCTTATTCGCAACCCTATATCAGGGGAGCCCGCGTTCTTCAGACATGGTATGAGCCGCAACACCCTCACTATTCCGTGACAGCCCACCACGATTGAGGTATACACCTGGAACAGCAGATGACGGCTGCGACAGGATGAGTGCTGTCCTTCGTCATGAAAGGATAGACGAACGCACATAGATGTCGGCACAGTGTCCACACCGCACTGCTAGACCTGTGTAGAATTGCGCTCTGCGATTCATACCATGAATGTCAACATGCACCTCATATCCGGTTCTGGATATACCTGATCATTGCTCACGCAGTCGCGATTGCAAGACAGAGCCCTTCATTCACTGGTGGGTGATAAGTTGAGTTTAATGATCTCTGCATCGCTGTCGTATTCAATGAGTTTAGCGTACCTTCCCCAGTTAATTATTATTCCAAAGGTACTCTCATTGTCGTCTGATGGAAAATTATCCTCTATGAAGGTCTCGAGGTCTTCTGTAGTTATCTCTCTGTTCTCGAGTTTGTTCATGTAACTAATTAGGGAGTTGAATGGTTCCACTCCTGCCAGCTGAACCTGAATCAGCTTCCTTCTCCCGTCAATATCAGAAGAGAGAAATTTCTTTCCGGTGTCAGTCAGAGATACGTCCCCCCTGATAAGGTGAACCAGACCCAGTGCCTGAGCATCCTGCAGGAGGTTCATGAGCGTTGCTCTTTCTTCATCCAGTGAATCGTCCAGTCTGGCAATATCCACTGGTTTTCCCATATCTTCCAGAATTTCCAGAAGACCGACGATATCTCCGGTCCCCCTAGTTTCAATAAGGTGCATATTAAGCGGCATTCTATAATATCAGTCGATGGATAAATCTTTTACCATGCGCTTCATTTCACTCAGGTTTGAAGAAGCATTATCCAAATCTTGAGAAGCCGATAACCTCACGCCTCAATGCTGCAAAGGCGCTTGGTGTTTCGCAGAGAGAACTGTTCGAGGCACTTGGCATATCAAAATCATATCTTTCTGAAATTCTTTCAAGCATGGAGAAAAGAAAATTGATTTCCAGGAAACTGGAACCAGGGAAGATGAAGAGAATATGGTCCTCAGAATTCTTTCCCGGGTTTTCTCCTGGATTGATGAGAATCGGGATGCTAAAATCTTCTGAGTATCTCCCGCTCCTCCATTCTATAAGAAAGAAGGCGGAATCAACTGGAATAGTGCTCAGAGTAAGGGTTTACAGGTCCGCACTCTCACTAATTGATGATCTGAAATCAGGGATACTGGAAATTGCGTTTGCTCCGTTATACACATCCGTGGTGTCCACATTCGCTGCCAGCAACCTAAGGATAGTACACCTGATAGCCTCCGGGGGAGCAGGCATATTCAGGAGAACGGACGATGACGGATCGTATTGCAGAAGCACGGAGGTGTCATCGATGATACTCATGCTGAGGGCCTATCTGGACAGTACCGGGCTAAAGCCAATAATCGAGCCATTCACAGATCCGTGTCTTGGAATGAACGGTTTCCTTTCCGGGAAATATGGACAGATATGCATATGGGAACCTTTTGCCTCACACCTAAGGCACGTGGACCAGGTTAATGAGATGGCAGAATATTCCGGCCTGCTTGGCGATCTCCCCTGCTGTTGCGTCGTTGTCAGAAACGACACAATTGAGTTATCGTCATCCATGCTCAGGGACTGTAAAACTGTAGAATTTGATACGGAGGATGTTGAAAAAATTGGGTTTTGCGGATTTGAGGGTTCTGTAAATGAATCGATCAGCAGATATAATTTCAATGTTGACAGGAGCTTCGCGGCATTTATGGGTTTCCTGAACCGTCTTGGACTCACTGTAACAGAGAGAAGTGCAAGGAGATTTTACGTACCTGCAATTGAATGAATGGCGTCCAGATTCAGTTCCATCATTGAGACCGGGTTCTGCAGTTCGAAACGTTCCAGAAACTCAGGATGAATCTCGCCTATAACGCCAATTTCCTTTTCCATGCACCTTATAGTGCCGCCTCTTCCGGGTATAGTGCCATCGACCTTCGATTCCACGATCAAGCCTCCTGAACCTACGATTCTGGAGAGGAAGTAATCCATTATCCTCTTGATCGAACTGAGATCCGCCCTGCTGTCTTCGATAACCACGCACATATGGCACTCCTGTTTCCCTCCAGTGATAATGTCTCCTATCTCGAATATGCTTTGCGGAAGTGACCTTCTCTTGTTTATCCTGAGCATCTCAAGCATGTTCGGATATATCCTGTCCCTGACCACTGAATTATCAAGGTTTTTTGGATTGAGAACTGTGACATCCCCTGTATACTTCATGCCAGCAAGGAATCGTTCCGATGTGACAACAAATGACATCACCTCAAGAAATCCTGCGCCTGCCATTACAACCCTGCACAACTGCTGGAAATCCCTGAACTGATCCTGCATCCCGCTTCTCGGAATGTGCAGGGGGACTTCCGGGACATTATCAATGCCGTATGCTTTCATGATATCTTCTATAACGTCGATTTCTCCCATTACGTCTATCCTGTATCCAGGTACAAGCACCTCCATTCCATCAGGTACCTCCCTGACTGAGTATCCCATTTTCTCCAGACACATCCTGATTTCCTTCAGATTAATCGCAATACCTATTCCCTTCTTTACCGAGGTTTCCCTGACAACTATCTTCCGGTTATGGTACTGCTCCACGCTGACTGCCCCTTCCGGGCCTTTTATCGGATATACCGTAACAGCGTAACCCATCGACTGAAATGCCCTCGCCATCAGGAAAATGGCTCCTTTTACCTGGACTATGCTAGGCCCCGTGAAGTCTACTATGAATTTCCTGGTTGTAGCCTCCACCTTTGACTTTACTCCGTTTATCACAGGAGGTGCTGACATGATATCATCTGAATTATCGAGTATGACAGGGGCCAGGGTTCTGGAAGGTATGAGATGCGCATACTGTTTTCCCTTGTCATGGTTCTTAAAAACGTCGTGAAGACTGCTTTCCATACCATCGTACGTTGTGATCGTTGTCTGCAGGGTTTCTCTAGACACCATCCTGAGGGGCAGCGTTATCTTTTCAAGGTCATGAATGCCGATTGATACCTGTACCCTGTCCTTGCCCACCGTATCATGGATCTTCTCCTGAAATGATATAATCCTGTCCAGCCCACTTCCTATCTCCTTACCTTCAGCGACAATTATGCCTGTGAACGGCCTCAACATAGCTGCCTCTCTGTCCACAGTGATCATGCCCCTTTCGGAGAATTTGAGGTTATCCTTTTCCCGGCCATGGTTCCAGAACGTTCTCAGTGTAGCCATTAGTGAGTCCATGGAGCACAGATCGATCCTGTCCGGGTTGAATTCTATCTTTATCTCCTCTCCGGATTTCTCCACGGTGTATCCGAAGATGACTGCTGACTTAGAAATAATATCTATAGAGTCAACTCCGAAGTCCTTAAGCTGGTCCTTTATAGTGCCCCTCAGAACAACCATTCATATGGAAAGGGTGAACATGGAATTAAGGATTTATTCTCCATCCTGCTGGAGATCAGCTTCATCGGATGAAGTGAGTTTCTGGGCGCGTTCTTCCAGTTGCCTTGAGGTGTATTCCCTCAGTACAGCCCTGATGAGGTCGTCCAGAGATATGGATGACTTTGATCCAAGATCGTCGGAGAGGCTGTCAAGCACTTTCCTGGGTATCATTAGATCGACCTTCTTTGGCTTCTCCTTGTAGTTCCTCTCCACAAACTCATCTATTGCTTTCCTGATAATGTCAGAAACACTCTCGTAATCATAGCTTTCGACGAGTTTTTCCAGTTTCTTCATGGTTTCCTGAGACACCCTTATTGTAATCCTGTAAGGCACAGACATTGAATATAGCCACCTCTGCCACAACTAAACGTGGCAGACTTTTGTCAGACATATACTCTTTTAGCGGATATTATACTTTCCCATTTTTATTGAAGATCGTAACTGGACCCTCTCCACTTTATGGATTTCATTCTTCCAGCTATGACGAGGTTCAAGAAATAGAAAAACGGCATTATGAATGTTCCTGGAATCAGCATGGCAGACTTGAATGGAAGCCTGACCGCGGCTTTTACTGTGTTGATGATAAACGGCACTAGAAGAAACGCAAAATACGGAGACAGGAGAACTGTGAAAACAACACCCATGGAATACAGCAGAGACTGGTTGAAATAAAGCGCGATCCCGGAGTACAGAATATTCCTTCCGGATGATATTGAAAGAGCGGTCTGTCTGTTTGCCCACTCAAAGAACACCGGGAAGTTATCGTCTGACAACACTGTTGCTCTGGCGCCGGGCTCATAATATAACCTCAAGCCCGCGTGTTTACAGGCCTTTGTCAGGAAGATATCGTCCGATACCTGCTCCAGGAATTCGTTCTCTCTTCCCGCTACGATGGATCTCCTGAAGGCAAGCGAACCTCCCCATCCAAATCTTGTGATGGAACTCTCCATCATTCCCTGCCCGACGAGTCCCCAGAGGGACTTGAATTTGGACCAGAAACCACCTGCAGGTTTGAATACCGGGAAAGTTGTCGAGAGACCATATCTATTATCGGTAAGGGGAGAAACAAGCTTCCGCAGCCAGTCTCTCCCTGCTGTGACGTCAGAATCCACAATTACCACGATCTCCTCCGTAGTTTCCTGAAGGGCTGTGACAATAGCCTTGACCTTTCCGCTCCCCTTTGTACTGAATTTCCTGGAGATCAGGTGCTCAATCCCGGAGTCGCGGATAACAGGATAACTGGGATCATCTTCACTGTCAACTACGGCCGTGATCCTGAAATTCCCGTAATCCTGTGCCGAAATAGATTCAAGATTCTCCCTGAGAGTGAGATCGGTTCCTTTGCAGGGTACTATAACCCTGACCGGAAAATGTGGTTCCTCAAACTTTTCCGGTTTCCATCTGGGAAGTGCCGATATGGTAAAAAAGATAAAAATAAGAAACAGGTAAATCTCGAAAATCTCAAGGAGCAGTTGTGTCGCTGAACCGATGTTCATACAAGGGTAACGTCTTCTGTATCTATCTGGGAAATTCCAGGTATCTCTCTTATGAGGTCTTCTACCTTTCCTATCTGACCTTCTTCGTCCTTCATTATAGCTTCGAGTCTGATTGCCTTCAGTCCGAATGCTATCTCCTCAATCGTCATCTTGTTTACTTCGCAAATGCCGGAAATAACATCTCTGACTGATGATTCCAGCACATTCATATCAGTTTCTGCATCTTCTGGAAGTATCTTGAAAACTACTGCTACGTCTCCCAAAACGTTCACCTATGGTCCTGAAAATCCGCACTTGGAGCACTTATAACTGGTAGAGTGATCCCTGCATTCCGCACATCTGCCTATCTCGCTTTCCCCGCACCCGGGGCATGCAAATATTGAGAACCCTCTGTCCACTAACCCTATTCCGCACGAAGTACAAACATTGCCCGATTCCAATTCATATCACCTTGTTTATTTATCGTAATGCTGGATTCTCCCTTATATTGAGACAGATATAATTCTTTGTCGCAACAGCCAGATTGTCATCTGCAATAGTACACAACTTTCGCCCACCCCTAACCATGAAATCTGGATTCGGGATTCAATCTGAGAACTCTCTCAAACTATCCAATTACAACATTCCTAAATATCCTGGAGATATTCCTTAGTAGTGAAAATCTCGCTCATAGTACCACATCCCGATGGAAAAGTTACCATGCAGCTTGAAAACGTCTTTATCGCGTCCGTCAAACCGCCATATCTCGGAGTAATTTGCAGTCCTGCTGATCCCTCATGGCAGACGCTCCAGTCCATGAAGAAGGTTCTTGTTTCATCGGACGGCAGAGAATCGCCTTTCATTATCGAGTACAGGATAGATGTCGGGGAGAACACTATTTTCTTCCTGAAGCCGGAAGATCCCACCTTCCCTGTACTGAATGCCTAAAAGGCCCCTACAAGGAAGTTTGCGAGGATCGCAATTGCGAATACAACCACGAAGGTTTCGCGGCTCCACTTCCAGACCTTGGCACCGTCAAGCACCCAGACGGGAATCAGGTTGAAGAGGCCGAACCAGAGGTTCAGTCTTCCCACCGCACCTGCAAATATCGCAATCGGGCTGTTCCCCGAAAACACGAAGATCCCGTAGAAAAAAACACCCACTGCAAGATTCCATGCCGGCCCGGCAAGAGCTATTTTCCCGACCTTTTCCTCCTCGTAGACCCCTGTAAAATAGACTGCACCTGGTGCTGCGAAGAGAAAACCGAACAAGGAGGTAATGAGTGCAAGCAGGGCCCCCATGGGCCACAGCTTGAAACGGGAAAAGCCCCCGAATTCCCTGGCGAAGTGCCTGTGCATGAGTTCATGACCCAGGAATGCCGTCATCGTTACTACCGCGGCCAGTGGAAGCGCGTAAATCAGCGCTATTCCATTAACGAAAACACCACCGTAAAACAGTATCGTCAGGGCAAAGGTGAGTATCATGAAACCTATTGCTATATCCCGCAACTCCTCGTTGTCGAGAGGATCTATGAAGTTCAAGCTCCACCACCTATTCTGTTAAGACTGTAAAGATATTCCATAAGCGCCATAATGTCCATTGCGTCTGAGATTCCAAGCTTGAGGAAGCTCGCTATCTCAATGGGATTAGCCTTGAGATTGTTCTTGACAGCAACCTTAAGGAGCCTGTTGCTGTGCACACCGGAAGGGTCCGGCTTCCTCTTCCGGGCAGCATTCTTCTTTATGTAGATGTACAGATTCTTTGCAACGACTATATCTGGATTCTCGAGGTTGGCGTAGATCACGTTAATTTTCATGTCCGGGACCCCAATCACTTTCCCCTTCTTTACCGCACGCTGGATAACATCCCTTGAAAGCAGTTCGTATTTCTGCTCGTTTATGTCTGAATAATACCCTTCCTCGTCCAGGAAGTTGTATATCTGGTCAACGGCAGAAACTGGGATGCTCGCGTACGCAACCGCATCGGACGGGTCCAGAACCTTTCCTATCTTATATTCCGTTTCGAGGAGCCTGGCGGCATAGGTCGTGATCCTGTAGAAATTCCTCCTGACATCCATTTCCTCGTTCAGCTCATTGAATTTCTCACCGTCTATGATCGTTCCGTGGTACTTCCCCATGAGGCGTTCAGCGGTGTCAAAGTCATTCTTTTCCAGATAACTTCTTATCACATAACCAACATTTTCAGCGTTAAGATATTCTCTATGGGATTCGTAAAGCGATATTATTTCGCCGAAAAGGCCGTGGTTGAAATAAAGCTTGATTGCCGACTCAATGATCTTCCTGGCATCCTCGTCAGACTTCGAAAACTTCATTGACTTCTTGAGCACTGTTGAAGCTTCCTGCGGCATTCCGGATAACTCATAGAGTCTTGCAAGTTCGAGACAGTTTGATATTGATTCAGGATACTCCTTCATAAGCTGTTTTCTTGTTTCGACTGCTCCCCTGATATCCCCGAATTTCTCGAGGCTCCTGGAAATAGTGACTCCAACAGTGTAGTCCCTGGTCGTTCTGTATTTCTTCAGTATTGAATCCCTTATCTCGCTGTTTTCCCACAGGTTCTCGGTAATATGTTGGAATCCCCTGATAAAGTCCTCGTCATCTATATCACCGGATCCAATGAAATTCCTTATGTCATCTATCCTGAGTTCAGCGGTCATCAGCCTGGCCTTCAGGTACAGATTGGGGACGACGCCATCAACAACCTTCTCCGCTTCCTTCAATCTTCGCAGGGAAATCAGCGCATCAGCATAGTTATGCATGGAAGACTTCAGAGACCCCATTTCAACGCTCTTCCTGTAATGATCTGCAGCTTCACGCAGCTTTCCATCGAAGTACAGCAGGTCTCCGAGTGCCAGTTCTAGTCTGCTGTCGCTGAATCTTTCCTCGTTGGAAAGCAGAATTGGAATCCCCCGTTCAAACTGTCCGAGTTTCACACAAATCGCAGCCATCTGGAGAAGATCTTCCAGGGTCCTCTGTTCCGAGACACATATGGATTCCGTGATCCGTACGGAGTTAAGGTAGTCTCCCTTCAGTCTGTATCCCTCAGCCAGGATCCTGCTTATCCATGGGGAAATACCTTCATAATCCTTCAGCAGTTCAAAGGCCTCCAGGAAGACCTCTTTTCCATCCTCGCTCTTGAGAAACCGGTAAATTTCCTCTGCAGGAATCTCTGAGTATGCATGGATGGATACCAGTTTTCGGAGAGACTGGATCATTGTTTCGCTGTCAGATTCTTCTATGGATTCCTGGATGCTGAGCGAATGGAACTTTGCGTTTGTGATCTTCTCTATGGCCCTGTCGATGAACTTTCGTGTCTGGGACCGATTATTGCGATGTTTTGCAATCAAAGCCCTTATGTATAAATAAAACGGATCGTCACTCTTCGGGTCGGCAGAATTCTGAAGAAGGGTTTCTGCTTCCTCAACCCTGTTTCTGGAGATCAAGGCAGACACTATGGGGTACATGAGGAATTCGGAATCCCTGACGTCTGAAAGATCGCTTTCGCCGTCAAGTCCGTTTATGAATTCCACAACTGCAAGAACCGACACGAACTGTCTCCTGGTAAGTATGCCGTTGACAGATTCGAAGCCGTCCCTGTTTCCCAGTGCTTCATGCTTTGCCAAAATCCACGCTAGAGACACGGAATCCGTTTCCTGGACCAGTTTCCTGTATTCAGGATCGAGAGGTTCGTCGACTCCCCTGATCTCCCTTATGATCCTGGAAAGGGCCATTCTTGGTTTGCCTGAGATATTAACCGATTCCAGTTTCTCAATAAGCGCATCATTCCTGAAAGTCCGGAACATCGCATCAAGTACCTGACCCCTGAGGCAGAATTCAGGCTCAGTCGCAATTATCTTCAGAGCCTCGTCGATCTTGCCCTGGGAGATGCAGGCAGAGATGAACAGCATCTTCTGCGAATCGCTGTGATTCTCGAAAGCCCCGTATTTTTCAATCAGGCGATTGTATTCCCCAAGGCTGTACAGCGTTGAGATTATGAAATCAAGAGCCTTTTGATTGTTTCTGTCAGGTTTGAGAAGCTTTTCTGCGGTTTCCATCGCAGAACTCTCGCTCCCCAGTATGATTTCCAGATCAAGCTTAGCTTCCAGGTAGCCTGAATCCTCACCGTACTGCTGCAGGTAAACGCCCAAATCTTTCTTCGCGCCGTCATATTCTGACAGGGCAGTCAGGGCAGTTATCCTGCCAAGCAGCGTTTCCCGATCCATTGTCTTGAGCGAACCGGTCAGGTCGACGACCGCCGAATAGTCCTTCATTCTGAGTTTTGTGAAAACTATCCGGGGTACGACAACTTCCCTGTCTCCACCTGCAGCCAGTGCCTTCTCATAGAACGTGGCACTTTCAGAGTATCTTCCAAGTTCAGACAGGATATCAGCAACGTCCATCGTGGCTTCAACGCCCTGGGGGTTGAGTGTGGCCTCACGCCTTGCGGCCCTGAGCGAGATTTCAAGATTGCCCATTTTCCTCCCTGTTTCTATCACTTTTCTAAGGAGAACAGAACCTATCGAGTCAATCTCAAGATCAGCTACGTATTTATTGAGGAGCTCGGTCTGGTTCAGGGCGGAAAGCATTTCCAGCAGGTTTACCAGTGTGTCCTGTTCCTTCCACTTTGAGTAGACTGCCTCAATAAATCTGGCTCCATCGACGGACGGCTTGATCACAAGTACATTCCTGATGACCTCATCCAGTTCATCCCTTGATGATGCCTGTCCAAGGGCTTTCATGAAGAGATCCAGTGATATCGTGCCCACGGAGGACAGATATACTGAAGCCTTGAGAAAATCCGATTCGGATGTAATTGAACGGTCGATAATGGAATTTACCCTTGCGTATCCAGCGAACCTCTTGTCAGAAAGTATTTTCTGGAAAGCCTCCTTTTTTCTCCCCTCGCCTATCAGTATTTCAGTGTCCAGAATGGCCGCGAAGAAATTCATCTTCTCGCTCAACCGCATTATCTTCAGGACTTCTCTCTTCCTTGCAGTGCTGAGGGATGGCGATTCCATCAGTACGTAAAGAGAATCGAGAAGGTACTGGTCAAGCTCTTCCTCCGCGGATTCGGCGAATTCCTTAAGCGATTCAATAAGTTTATCAAATTTTCTCTGCGAGGGTCTTTCCGGCTCACCGAGCGTGAAACCGGTTATGGAAGTGACTATCTTCCGCGAAACTTTGTTTGGTTTAGTTACAGCCATCCGACGCCTCTAACTTTTGCCATGGTCCGTCTGGTGATTAATTGAAACACCCTTAATCAATCTTCCAGGTTGTTGCGGTATCGATCAACGTTCCCGGATAAATACTGTTCCCTGATCCATGTATAGGATCTGTAATTTGCTTCCGACATCGCATACATCTCCTCTCCTTTTCGTTTTTCCTTGGCAGGGACTCCGACCAGCAGCGCATTTTCAGATGATTCGAAGTTCTCCGGAACGAGGGCTCCGGCAGCCACCACAGTCCCCTTCCTGATGTGACAGCCGTTCAATAATATTGCACCCATTCCTATCAGAACCGTGTTCTCCACCTCCGATCCATGCACAATGGCATTATGCCCGATGGAGACTCCTTTGCCTATCCTTGTCGGGTGGTTTTTTTCTACATGAATAGTAACGTTGTCCTGGATGTTTGTGTCGTCCCCTATTATGATCTCGTTCAAGTCTGCCCTGATAACCGCATGATCAAATATCGCAACCCTGTCTCCGATGGTGACCTTTCCAAGAATCACGGCCGTCGGTGCAATATAACAATCCTTTCCGATGGAAAATACCATGCAGATGGAGATTTTCCAATCATACATAATTTTGCCTTCTGGAACCCATTGTTCTATTTTTATATATAATTCTAATTCACGTCAGTAATGCAAGACCGTACAGGAATATCCAGGAAGCTATTCGGAACCAACGGAATACGGGGAAGACCGAACGAACTTCTAACCCCTGAGTTCTCAGTTTCCATAGGAAAGTCAATAGCATCAATGTTCAAGGCCAGAAGGATCGCAATGGGAAGGGATACCAGACTGAGCGGTCCCATGATCTTTTCGTCTGTGGCTGCGGGATTGACTTCATCCGGCACGGATGTTGTGGATCTCGGTATTCTGCCCACTCCGGCTCTGCAGTTCTACTGCAAGACAAACGGCATACCGGGAGTTGTGATTACAGCCTCGCACAATCCTCCTGAGTTCAACGGAATAAAGTGCATAGACAGTGACGGTACCGAACTGGCACAGTCAAAGGAACTGGAAATTGAAAAGGCGCATTTCTCTAACTCCTTTTCTCCGGCAGGATGGGAATCCATCGGCACCGTGACCGGAGATAATACGGCTGTTGATCGGTATCTCAGGGGTGTGATCTCTCGAATCGACGCTCAATCCATTGCGGAAAAGAATTACAGGGTCGCAGCCGATCCCGCATGCGGTGCGGCATATTACTCAACACCGGCACTGCTGGGCATGCTCGGGTGCAGGATCACCACAATCAACGGATTCCCGGATGGTCTTTTCACCGCAAGGAATCCTGAACCAAGACCGGAGAACCTCTCCGTTCTGCTCTCCATCATGAAGGAAGGAAACCATGATCTGGGCGTTGCGCATGACGGGGATGCCGACCGGGCCACCTTCGTGGACGAAAACGGGAATTTCATTGAGGGAGACCGCATCCTTTCCCTTATTGTCAAACATCACGCCAGGAAGGGAGATGTTATTGTAACGCCAATAAGCACGTCCGACTCCATAGATGATGTGGCGGAAGAAATAGGCGCCACAGTGCTGCGCACAATGGTGGGAGCACCGATAGTCGCAAGGGCAATGATGGACAACAGGGCCCATATAGGAGGGGAGGAAAATGGAGGCGTGATCTTTGGAAACCACCAGTACTGCAGGGATGGAGCGATGACCCTTGCCTCAGTGCTCGACATAATGGCGAAATCCGGAAGCACGATTTCTGAACTTCTTTCCGGGATCAGGAAATACCACATAAGGAAGGGTTCAGAACACTTTTCCGGTGACTGGGAATCTCTGGCCAGATACATAGAAGAACATTCAAATGCCGAAAAAATAGACAGGATGGATGGCATGAAGATTTACGTTGACGGAGGATGGGCCCTCATAAGGAAATCTGGTACAGAGCCCATAGTCAGGGTTTATGCTCACGC
>JAJZLK010000033.1 GCA_021803655.1 Thermoplasmata archaeon | reverse complement strand
GCGAATCGTATCAGGAAAAGGTACGCGGAATGAACGTGTGGAGAATCTTTACATGGATTCCTGGCACAAGCGGAAGCCGCCCGGAAACATGCTGGAGAGGATATCCTGAATGGCATACACCTTCGGGACTTATCCCGGGTTTCTTGAGATAAGCCTTATCCTGATTCTTGCAGCCTTTGCAATACCTATTTCAAGAAGGATGTCACTCGTTGATCTCCCGGTCCTGATCGCAATAGGCTTCATCTTCGGCCCGGTACTTGGAATCCTCAGCAATTCTTTCTCCATCTACCTGCTCTCCGACTACTCCGGAGTGGGATTCGGTCTCCTCGGGATCGTAATCATCCTGTACGCGGAGAGCCACACAATCAATTTCAGGATCATCAGCAGGGAAGTCGTACGAATCGTTGCCCTGGACACACTTGGACTGTTCATCACTGCCGTGACGGCCGCGCTTCTCTTCTCACTCCTGACCGGAGCTCCGCTGATCATAGGATTCCTCTTCGGCGCAATAATCTCTCCCACAGATCCGGCCAGCCTGATCCCGGTTTTCAGGAAGGTGCGGGTCCAGGAGGAGATCTCGGGAATACTTGTGGGAGAAAGTCTATTCAATGATCCCCTTGGAATACTGCTTGTTTCCCTCGGGGTGGCGATAATAGTGCCCGGATCTGCTTATGTATCATTCTTCTCATTCCTCACCTCGCAGGAGGGGTTCATTCTCGGTCCTGTGCTGTACATGCTCATACAGATCTCAGTCCCTGCGCTGATGGGAGTTGCAATCGGCTTCTTCGTGATCTACATCAACAAGATATTCAACTTTGACAACCTGCTTGTGGGATTTCTCCTTGGAATAGTCATCCTCGAGTTCACGCTCCTTGAAGGCGCCGGGATAAGCCCGTTCCCTGCCCTCATAGCCACGGGAGCGGTCGTGGGGAACTTCTCCGACAAGAGCATATTCTGGGAACGGGAGGCTAACTTCCAGCAGAGCCTCTCATTCCTTGCGAAGGCGATCATATTCATTCTCCTGGGCGGAATCCTGACACTCAATGAGATGTACATGTACCTTGTGCCGGGGATACTTCTCTCTGTGGCAGTGATGTTTCTCGCAAGACCGGCTGCAGTATTTGCTTCACTCGGGCTGGTGCATCGCCTCCCCTCGAGATACAGGATCGACGGGAAGACCATGGCCTTCATGGGACTGGTAGGTCCAAGGGGGGCGGTATCGGTGGTAATGTCGCTTGTTCCGTACACCATAGGTCTTGCCTACCATAACCAGCTCCTGATGCAGTGGGGACAGATGATCTATGTGACCGTCTCCTATGTCGTGATACTGTCGATTGTTCTCCAGACGATCTATGCACCGTACCTTGCTAGAAAACTGCTTCCGCCTATGGCGATCTAGGTTTCCGGGTTTAACTCAAGTTCCTTGATGAGGCTCTCACGGTCCTTGTAGAACTTGGTAATCATCTTGGTCACGTCCTTGTAGGTATAGAATTTCCTCTCTATCATGCGGTTCAGGATGCGTTCCCTGAATTCCACTTCCCGTTCGAGATCGCTCTCGGTCTTTCCAATCCTTTCCGCTATCCTGTTGAGAACATAACTGAAGCCGGAGAAGGTGAAGGTGTCATTTGCCGGATTCCACTTGAATATGTTGTTGACGATGATGTCATTGGTGGACTGCTCCAGCCCGGTTATTTCCGATATGCTCGTGGCTCTCCTCACTATCTTGTTCTTGTAGCTCAGCTGGGACTGCATCACTATCACGTCAAGCGCGGTGATCAGCGTTCTCGGAATGTTTATCGGAGGGGATTCGAGCCTGTGGATCAGCGTCTTCGGGTCCTCTGCGTGGAAAGTTCCGAAACCGTATCTCCCTGCAGACATGGCCTGGAATACGGTGAAGGCTTCTTTTCCCCTGACCTCCCCTATGATGATGTAGTTAGGCCTCTGCCTGAGAGAAGCAGCAAGGAGATCGAACATGTCGATCTCTCCTCCCCTCTTCCCTGTGGTCTTGTTCAGTGCACCGAACCCGGACCTGGTTACGGTTGCAATCCAGTTCTCATGTGGAATGTTGATCTCCCTTGTGTCCTCGATGCTCACAACCTTCATCTGCGGCGGTATGAAAAGGAGGATGGCGTTGAGAAGGGTGGTCTTTCCGGAACCGGTTCCTCCGGCAACCATCATGTTTGCTCCATACTCTGTGAGCAGCCAGAGGTACGACATGATCTTTGCTGAGATAGACTGTGCCATGATCAGGCTCACCGGGCTCAGGGGGCTTGCCTTGAATTTCCTCACGGTGAACGCGGGACCGTTGTTTGTGATGTACCTTCCGTATGAAGCCTGAAGCCTTGACCCGTCTGGCAGGGTCGCATCTATGATCGGAACTGAGATGGAGACGTGCTTCCCGGAATCCTGCACTATTCTCTTCACGTACCGGTTGAGTTCCTCCTCATCGTTGAAGGTGATGTTTGTAGGTATGAAGCCATGGACCCTGTGGAATGCGAATACCGGGATTTTGGGAGCATCGCATGAAATATCCTCTATGCTCTGGTCAAGCATCAGCCCCTGTATCCTGCCGAAGTTCACGACGTCCCTCTTGACGTAATACTTGACTATGGTGGCTTCCGAGGGCGTAAACTCGAGACCGTAGCTGTCCATTACGGACTTATACACGATCTCGAAATCCTTCTCCCTGTGCTCGGTTGCCAGCCTGTCGAAGCTGGCCTTTTCAATTATCATTGTCTTAATGTCATTGATAATTTCAATAAGCTGGTCGTCAACGTACGGTTCAATCAGGTGGTATTTTATCGCCCCGTCATTCTTGTCCAGGAACACCCTTGAGTAGACGAGTCCCTGTTCAATTTCATCAAATGAGATATCATCCGGTTCGGAGTTCTCATTCATCCTTATTTCCTGGAGCTGATCCTGCTTCTTCCTCGCCCTCCGCATCATTCTAGACCACCCCGATCAACAGAAGTATGACTATGCTGACCGCAATCATTATTCCCGACAGCATAAGGCCGGAACTGATCCTGCCATCCCTCAGAACTCCGGAAAGGATACCGGTTCCGCCTCCCTGCACGATCATTCCTATATTGAATATCTGTTCAATGGTAGCGATGTTTGCTCCGCCGCCTGAACCGCCGATTGAGAATCCGCCGTGAGTCAGCTGCGGAAGGAAATCGAGGTCCAGTGCAAGGATCACGAAGAGGAATACGCCGAATGAGATCAGCATGACCATTGTGTAATTCTTCATTTCCGAGAACCTCTGGTTTCTCAGCAACTGCATCTGGGAGGTGAATTCTGACACCATTGTCATCACGTCAGATATGTTGCTTCCGGACTCACTGGATTTCACGATGATCTTTCCGGCCCTTATCACGTTATCAGAACCGATGGATTTTCCGAAATCTGAAAGAGCCTGTTCAACCGGAAGACCCCACGATATGAGCGAGGCAACCCTCTTTATCTCGTCAGAGAGCGGTCCGTAGTCTGAAAAAGACGTCCTGACAATTGCATGTGAAATTGGCATTCCAAAAGTGGTATATTCTGCAAGGTCCCTGAGGAAGTCCGGCACCCTCCTTTCGGCTTCATAGAACCTCTTCATTTCTATGTTGTCGAAGAATCCGTACGGGATCAGGATAATGATAAAGAATATGGAAAAGACCAGGAGATAGTTGAAAGTCCAGCCGTAGGATATGGTAAGTATTATATACATAACCATAAAAATGAGACCGGCAAAGTACGATCCGAGCAATGCAACGAACTTCTGCTTCAAAGATTTACCTCTTTAATGGTGCTGGATATCAGGAACGCAAACGCCACCGTTATCAATGGAATTATCATTAAATCGATCAGGTATAGAACGATTATCATTCCGCCTGATCCTGCGGAAAGCGAGGCAACGACTCCAAGTATCACGATCAGCATCAGCGGGAAAGCCACTCCCACTGTGACGTATGACTCTGCCAGTATCCCGATCGATTCCGCATTCGTCCTTATCACTGTGCTCAGTTCGTTCTGGTACTGCACTGCCTTTGACTTGAAATATACCTTGAGGTTTCCGCCTGACGTTACGGTGGTGACTATTCCCTGAAGGAACTCGGAGAACTTTGGTGAAGGAGAATATTTCGCCCCTTCCCTCATGGCAGATATTATATCCCTTCCAAAGAACCTTGAACCCATGGAGATGCTCTTCGCCTCCTTGGCAATCTCTCCGTATTCCTTGCTTTCACCAAGCTCAAACAGGATGTTGTCTATGGGCATATCTGCGGAGGCCATCGTCGCAATGTAACCTATTGCCATCGGGATCTTGGCATCTATATCCTTCTTCCGTTTCTTGGCAAGGGATGAGGGCCTGCTCATATATACTCCGGCGAACCCCAGTATGGATACTGCCCCAAACATTACTGGAAGAATCCAGAAAGGCCCAAGCAGTGCTGCGAAAACGATCACGAACACACCTATAGCAATGGATACGACGGTTGAGACGAAATATACCGTGGACAGGTACTGGATGCTGGAATACGGCATCTTTGACTTCTTAAGATTCTCTTCGAGCTTCTCGTACTTATCTACTCTTCCGGAAAGAAACCCGCGGAAGAACTTCAATGAAACTCTTACGAGAGCAGACGATTGCTTGAAAGTCTTCAGGAGTACCTGCATTTCGTCCAGTTCTTCCTTGTTGGATTTCCTGAAAAACGACTGGACTCTCTGGGTAGGGGCCTTGATTTTGACCCTGCTCACAGCGCCAATGTTGGAGGCATTCAGCGCCGAGATCTGTTCCATCTCGGTCCGTCTTTTTGAAAACTTTCCCCGCGCGGAGATCTGCTTTTCAGTCGATTTCTGGACCACCATTGTGTCTGCAGTGGCGTCCTTCTTCTTCTTCCCTTTTTTTGTTACAGAAATGCTGCGGGACCTTCTCTCCTGAAATCCCGGCTCTACTTCCGCAACCTCTTCTCCTTTTCCTGATATCCCGGACTCCTCTATCCCGGTCACGGTTCTGAATTCCGTCACGTTCTGGTCCTGTCCGGATCCCGTATCTTCAACTGAAGCAGTTTGGGAAGGTTCAATTACGGCTTCCGTGTTCGCGGCGTTCCCGGCTTTCTCAGCCGGTGCCTCATCACGCTGAACATCAATGATTGATTCCGAAGTATCTATAATCGGCCCTGTGACGTGCTCCTTTGGTTCATAGGTCTCCTCGGCCGGTTGCGTAGCAGCCTCACCCGGCTGCTGCTTTTCTGTCTCAGGGGGCGGAGGTTCAACTGCAGCCCGAGTCTCATCACGCACAGCGGGTTCATTCGTGTCAAGTAATGGCCCCTTCTTCGGGCGTCTGCGCTGCGTTACTCTTATTCGCTCCCCCTCTGTCATTCTTCCGCTCCAGAAGCCATAGCCATGGCTTTCTCAGGTTCCTTGTAGTAGGTGTTTATGATCTTGCTTATCTCAACATAGTTGGTTATGTCTGACCTGGTCATTTCCTCAAGCAGTTTCTTCCTGAAATCAAACTCGCGCTTGAACTCGGAGGCAGTCAATCCTTTGAGGAACTGTACCTTCTTGTAAAGGTTGCTGTAACCCATGAATGAATGCTTTCCCTTGTAAGCATCATATGTGAATACCTTGTTATAAACGACTTCCCCGGTCTCAGTGTTGAAGCCGGACATCTCATCGACCTCCGTTATCCTCCTGTTGACTGAGTCACCGCTCCGCACGAACTTGTTAAAAATAACCGTGTTAAGATAGGTTATCATTATTCTGGGTATGTTGAGGGGGTTTGATTCAAGCCTGTTCACGGTAGCTTCCATGGAATCTGCGTGAATGGTAGAATAGGTGGTGTGACCGGTTGACATCGCCTGGAATAGTGAAGATGCTTCCCTGCCTCTCACTTCCCCGACCACAATATATGTTGGCCTCTGCCTCATTGCCATTTTTACGAGCTCAAACATGTCAATCCTCATGTTGCTCGCCTCGCCGGTATCCTGAATGTCGAATTCGCCTTCCCTCGTGGAGGTTGCCACCCAGTTCTGGTGGAGGATGTTGATTTCCCTTGTCTCCTCTATACTGAACACCTTTGTCTGCGGAGGGACAAGCATGAGCATTGCATTCATCGTCGAGGTTTTTCCAACAGCGGGAACCCCTGCAATAAGGGCAGAGTTAAGGTTCTCAATCATGTACCAGAAATATGTAACCATCTCAGCGCTTGCGGTTCCGAACTTTATCAGTTCAACCGGTGTGAACGGCTTCTCCCTGAAGAGCCTGAAGGTGAATGTCGATCCCCTCGTCGATATCTCTTCTCCGTATATTGCCTGGATTCTGTGGCCATGTGGTGTTGCTCCGTCAAGAATCGGCTCACTGACAGATATTTCTTTCCCGCATATCTGGGCCAGTTTTATCACATAGGAGTTCAGGAGCTCCTTTGTTGCAAACTGGACGTTAGTTTTGATAGACCCGTACTTCCTGTGATACACGAATATAGGAGTCTGGTAGCCATTGCATGACACGTCTTCCACATAGGGGTCATTGACAATGACTTCTATGGGACCAAGTCCCTCGAAATCCCTCTTAAGGTAGTACTTTATTTTCTCCTTAGATTCGTTTGTGAGTTTAACGTTGAAGGCGTCCACGTAGGCGTCAAGGAGGTTCCCTATGTCCAGCTTCTTTGAGGTCACCTTGAACCCCTTGAGGTTTGGGATAACCATTTCCATTTCCTTGGGAAGAAGCAGTGCGAGTTTTTTTTCATATTCGTTAAGTTTCGGTTCCACCACCGTGTATACATTTTCCAGTGTATTCCTGTTCCACAGGACTTCAACTGAACCAAATCCCTTGAAAATATCATACCTGTCAACGAGGTCGAAGTTCTCCGCCTCAACCGTCTTTACAACCGGTCTTCTGGCTCTTGTTCTTCTCCTCAGTGCAATCTCAGGCATGCAATTACGCTAATTGTGATCAAAATATATACATTTGTTGATTGCACACTCAAAGAGCCGGATTTTTCAATACCAGTATATCAAGTTTACAGATACTCTGCGGTTGTCTGTTTTGAGTGAAACTAAGTATTATATTGGCTCCACTAATTAGGAATTTAGGTTTACCTAAAATAGGAACGCGGTATCTTCATGGCATCTGACCTCTTTATCATACTTCTCTCAGTGATTATGGGCGCTTCGATTTTTGTTGCCCTTCCACTTGTCTTCTACCGGGGGAAGAAGATAAGGGGCCTTGTGCTGATGAATGCCCTGGCAATCGGGATAATCTTTTACATAATTATGGACGTGTATGAATCATCTGCGGTATACTTCGCCGAATACACTATCGACACCAGCGAAATCATATATGTTGCCGGTCTTGCGCTCTCATTCCTTCTTATCCTGGCAATGAAGAACTGGAGAACCGCCCGTGACATGCCGGATACCGGGATAACAACCATCCTTATCGCCGCAGGCATAGGGCTTCAGAACCTGACTGAGGGTCTCCTGCTGGGCGAATCCCAGGTGAGCACATCCGGGTACCTTCTTGCGATACTCTTCATCGGATTCACCCTGCAGAATGCAACCGAAGGGTTCGCAATATTGTCCACTACCTTCTCTGGTGCAAGAAATAAGAGCATAGCATTCGTGGGAGGTGCACTTCTGATTGGCGGTATGCCTACCGTCCCCGGTGCTATACTGGGGCTCATGCTTGCAGGGAAGTACTATCTTGAACTCTTCAACTCCCTTGCCACTGGTGTTCTAATGATCGTTATCTTTGAGATGTTCAGCGTGAATATGCACATGATGAGAAACGGTGATGGAAAGAAACTGCAGAATATTACCTATATAGGGATATTGGCGGGTATCCTCCTGGGTTTCATCGTTAATGTTCTGTGATGAGGTTCTCCAGAAAGGTTTCCGTCGGTTCTTCCTTTCCTATGGCTGCGACAGACCTCATCACCTACGTTGCAGAATACTCGGGCATTCTCTTCGGGGTCGGGATCACGGAAGTCCAAGATCGCATACTGGAGTTTCCTGATCTTGACCATCTCCTTTGGGTTCATGGCTATACTGTAGTCTCGATTTCCAAGACATTGATCTCTGCACCAGCTCCCGATGCGGCATTGTAATCCTGGCGGCCAGAGGGAGATCCCCGTCCGTGGCAACAGACGTCTGTTGCGTGTTATACTTCAGGAAATTCGATGGTTCGGGTCATTATCAGAAATATAGGTTGTTGAAGTGTAGTGGCCATTATTCAACTGCCGTTGAAGCAACAAACTCTTCCAATCTGGGAATCATCAACAAGATCAAGTTTGTGGTCGAAAAGAGGATTGGTTTTCCGTTGGAGAGACCTTTCTTTCCCAATTGTTCGAAACACAATACGGCGAAGCTCGGGAAAAATATAAATTGATTTCCGAGCTAATGGCTCTGGGACAATGGAAACCGCAGGCGCTGGAACCGGTGAAAGGATTCTGGAAAGGCTTGATAACGGTAAGACCTCAAGGTTCTTCTGGTTTCTAACCATTCTGTCAACGATCGGGGGATTCCTGTTTGGCTATGATACATCAAATATCGGTATTGTGGAAGGCTTTCTCCCCTCAAGCTATGTGACGGTTAATCCGTTCATCAAGGGATACCTGTTCTCCGGAGTGTCGCTTGGGGCTGCAGTTGGTGCCCTGCTTGCCGCCGGTCTGATTGACAGATACGGCAGGAAGTACATGCTCATATTCGATGCGTTTCTTTACAGCATTGGGGCAATCCTGTCAGCGGTAACTGTTGACCTCTTCATGCTGCTGGTCTCAAGGACGCTCATAGGAATTGCTGTCGGCGCTGATTCGGCCATTGCAACTGCATACATTTCTGAATGGGCACCAAAGAGGAGAAGGGGCAGTTTCAGCATATTGCAGCAGTGGATGATTACCGTCGGCATCCTTGGTTCATACCTCATCGGGCTTGCAGTTCTTTATGGCTTACCCTCACAGGCATTCAACCTTGACTGGAGGATAATGCTTGGAATAGCAGCAGTTCCCTCACTTATCGGCCTGGGACTCAGGTTTGTAATGCCGGAATCCCCAAGGTGGCTTGTCCTCAAAGGTAAATATGAGAAGGCAGTTGAATCCCTGAAAAGGCTTGGCGTGGATACAAACGAGGCGGAACTGAAGATGGAGTATCCTCTCTCATCTGCACGGAAAAAGCGGATGACACCAGGGGTGAAGAGGGCATTCATCATTGTGGGCCTGTTCATGATGTTCCAGCAGATTACTGGAATAAACATACCATTCTACTACGGCCCGTTCATAATAAGCAGCCTGCATCTTGTGGGTTCCACTGGAGGCGGCAGCGTAATGACTGAGGAATTTGCGGTTGAGGCGGCTTCAATATTTGCCGTGATAAACGTTGCGGCCACATATATTGGATTTAAGCTCATTGACAGGGCTGGTCGAAGGACTTTAGCCATAACTGGATACACGGGAATGGCAGTGTTCGGTTTCCTTGGCGCTGCCCTGAAGTATGCTAACAGTGACATTGGAATGCTTGTGGCCTTGTCTCTCTTCATAGTGTTCTTCGCCTTTGGTGTTGGTGGAACCGGTTGGATAATACAGGGCGAGTACTTTCCGACAGAATACCGTGGCACCATGGCGTCGTTGATAGCTTTCATAGACTGGTTATCCAACTTTGCCATTGTTGAGATTTTTCCCTTCATGGACAGCACAATACACATCGCTGGTTCCCTTGTAGTATTCGGTGTACTCTCCGTTGCTGCAGCTGTCGTCTTCTACATGATAATGCCAGTCACAAAGGGAAAATCGGTTGAGGAAATAACGGAGATGTTTGATCGGATGGCATCTCAAGGCGGCGGGAAGTAACTGTTAGTTGTTAACATACGACTATTCCTCCTGGTAAATTTCTCCCTTCATACGGCGTTTGCTTCATTTTGAACGATTTTCCTGCAGGAAGAGGTCGGATTGTGGTAAAATAGCCTCTATTTGATCCCCCTTTTCAATCCATTTTCCGCTGTTTTCCCTTAGCTTACGCTGCTTCACGCCTATTTTTTATGGCGAGAAGCGTGATAATGTTGTAACAGAGACAGAGGAACATGGCCTTGGCCCTCCTCACCATGGTCACAAACACATGGCCGCCATGCATGACCATCCTGATGACGGAATATGTTCTTTCGCCCGGTGATCTCTTCCTTGATATTCGCAGGTTCCGTCTCACCTGATCGACGTTTAGTGGAGTATTCCCTGATGCACTATCCATCGTGCCGTCAATACCCCTGCATGGTGCTCCATGATACCCCTTATCCATTTAGTCAACGATACCGGGAATGCTCAGATCAACCAGGGAATCATGCAAGGACACAGTGCCCACTACAAACTGCCTTATGAGTGGCAGATCGGTACCCTGTGCCGTATGGATCTTGAAGCCGAAGTGGGAGGCTGAACCCTTCTTCGTCCATGTGCCATCCCTGGATCTTCTCGTCCTCGAACACTTCCTCTCCTCCGCTGCCTGTCTCTTCCTTTCTGGCGCCATCACCTTTGCCAGTCTCTTCTCTTCCCCGGTCATTTTCCTTCCATCCGGGAACGGAATGGACTAACATGGCATCTTGGACCGAGCCCTTCTCTATGCGTATTCCCTCCGCCTCAAATTGATCCCATATGATGTCCCATAACTTTTTGTTCATGCCGGAGCCGGAGAGCCTCTCACGGAACAGTCATAAGGTCCTGGGATCCGGAATCCTGTCGGGATAATCAAGAAAGTTCATGAAATCAATACGGTCGTACATCTCCCTCTTCATGGTCTCATCCACGCTGCCGTACATTGATGTCAACGGCTGTTGACAGAATTACGGGATTCAATGTGTATTCTACGGAATCGCCGAAATGGGATCATGCGAGGGGGTTACTAGGAATCGTCTGATGATTATCAAGGAAACGTAAACCCTCTCTGTGCCAAGCTGTCAGAAAGTTTATAGAAATAGAACCTCTCACGGTTAAATAACAACTCTGGACGGGCTGGTAGATCAGAGGTAGATCGCTTCCTTGGCATGGAAGAGGCCAGGGGTTCAAATCCCCTCCAGTCCATTACTCCATTCCAGGAGTCTATCGAGTTTGTATACTTGCTCATTTGCCTTCTTTTCCTGGGGGGTTTTTCCAGAAACCCTGTTAATTCTCTTTCATCCATGACGTTTCCTAATTTCTCCATCGTCCATCAATTCCGAAATATAATAGATTCATGGACGAAACAGATACCCAAAGATCATGAAATCCAGGAATCTTCCATCCTGAAGATAATCTTCCCTGAGAACACCTTCAAGCACGAATCCGCACTTCAGCAGAACCCTTGCAGATGCGGGATTGGTCGCAAGGACCTTCGTGAACAGCCTCCTGATCCCCAGTTCCTGTTGTGCATATCCCATGACGAGCTTCGTTGCCTTGGTTGCTATGCCTCTCCCCCTGAATTCTTTTGCGATCCAGTATCCTATGTGTGCTTTCCTGTCTGTGTAATCTATCTCGCTCAGCCCGATTACGCCAGCCATGCTCGAGTTCACCATGATCCTGAAGTCAACGGCGAACGGCTTTGACCCGTCCATCCGATTCTTTGTGATGAAGCCCATGGCATCCTCTGTCCCGTACGGGAATGGGAAGGAATGACTGCCGATATTATCCCGGACGTATTTGTCATTGGCCAGTCGTGAAATCGTTTCTGCCCATTCTTCGGTAATAGGTGCAAAGATCTCAACGTCCTGATCCTTGAGGTTTATCGTCCGCATGGTGGAGTATCTGCTATTCCGTCTAAATAATTCCGATAATGATAGGGTTCTGGAAGTCCACATTTAAAGTGTCCGGAAAAAGCGGCCGATTTTCAATTCCAATGCTTACTTCCTCATGTCAACATCGCGGCACTCACGGTTCTCAGGCGTGAGATGCTCATTGCAAGGATGATGAGGCCCGCTGACATGCACAGAAACACGTAGAATGGAGTGAGGAGAAATATAATGAAACCGGCCAGTGCTGCAGACATGGAATTAAATGAAAACCCGAAAGTATCCATTAAACCCTGTATTCTCCCGATATTCTCCTTATCCACACTGGAAAAGAGCAGCGTGGTTATGGTCGGGGACGCGAGACCGGATGATATCCCAACCAGAAACATCATGGGAACGACTATGACAATCTTCATGAATAGCCCTGCCACGAGCAGGGAAAATCCGGAAACAAGGTAGCCTATCACAAGCCTCTTTCCGGCAGCTCCTTTCAGCTTGGAGATCAGTATCGATCCGGCTATTCCTCCTAGTGACGTGGCTATGAATATCGTGCTGAGAAACATGGCATCGAGGTTCAGCGTTTTCCTGACAGTAACTGTAAGGACAGTATCTGACATACCGAGGAAGAACCCTGAAGCGACAAAAATGAAAATGATCTGTGAAACCATCGCCGAGTTCTTCACAAGCCTGAATCCTTTCCTCAGGCTTGCCGAGAATCCCTCTCTGTGGGACAGCTCGCCATTCATCGCCGGCAGGAAAACCACCGGAATCGCTGACAGGAAGAAGATGGCGGACATGAGAATTATTCCGATGTCCAATTTCCATGTCATTAGAATGGCTGATGCGGCGTATCCCATTATCCTGGAGGAATAACTCACAACGTTCATGAAGGACATCCCCTTGATGAACACATTCTGCCTGAGGAAGTTCCTGCTCAGTATCATCCTGGCTGGCGCGATCATTGCCATGGTCAGGCCATAGATAATTGCGCTGGCAAAGAGAAAGAGGATTGCAGGCAATGAGTTCCCAAGCACCGCAGCAGGAAGAAGAAGGAGAGAGGCTATTCCTCTTCCGATAGAGATCATTATCACGAGGAGTCTCTTCCTCACTACCCGGTCAACAAAAGCCCCAATCACGAACCCGATAATCAGCGGCGCAACCATCAGGCTGCTTGTGATCCCGGTAATCACCGCTGATCCTGTCGCAGAAATGGATATCCACAGTATGGAAATAACGAAAATCGAGGATGCGAAGGTGGATATTCCGAGTTGAAGAACGACCAGTCTGAAATTTCTCTCCGGGTTGGATGAACCAGATGGGAGCATGGATAATGCCGTATAACTGCTTATACTATTTATAGTTCTACATAGTTATACGGCTAATGTATATCATGAGAGTTTGCCATGCTGCACGATCATCCGGCTCAAGTCTCTGGTTTCCTCGTGTATCCCATTTTCATGGCCTTTTTCACGTTTATTCTATATCCGAGGAAGCCGATTATCACGACACTGAATACAACCATGAAGAATGGCAGGCCGAGTGCGTGAAGGTTATGCACGTTGACAGGAGTTATGAGGTTGTAGCTCCAGATTGGAGGATAAAGTATGGCGATAAACCCGCCTATTACGAATGCCAGCCCCCCGTACGAGAGTACGTAAGAACTCATGCCTCTTCCTACCATCGTTATGCCTTCCATGGTGAGTTTCTTTGTGCTTGACAGCCACTTTCCAAACAATGATCCCGCAAGCACCTGCATTACCATTGTTCCTAGTCCAAAGAGAAGCCCGGGCATGAACCCAAGATACCAGGGCATCTGTGGTGCCATGACAAAGTAAATTATCAGTGCGAAGGCACCGAACCCGAACCCGGCAATGATTCCATGAAAGAAAGCAAGTCTCAGCGGAACGGCCCTGTATGTTCCTTCCGATTTCTCGATTATCGGGTTGGCTTCGTGTTCTAGTTCCTCCTTCTCCACGTCTCCGTGATCATGGTGGATATGCAGCAGCCTGTTGAGGAATCTCTCCAGCTGGTGCACGTGCGGGTATCTCAGTTTCTTTGCTATGTATAACCCGGAAAGAGCCATTACGGTCCCGACTGCGACATATACTATGCCATCGAACAGCGTAGAGAGCATGAACCCGGCAAGAAGCAGTGCCGATAACTCGGAAAGTACGGCCCTTTCAAGTGTGAATCCGGAGGAAAAGATAAGCCCTGCCTTGGCACCTCCCTTCACCGAATAGCTTCCAACGGCATACGAGAAGGTGATTGGCCATGTGTGCTCGTCCGGAGTTATACCATGGACTATCCCGAGAAGGAATGATATGAAAAGAGCCGCGTACAATCCGGCATATTGCGGGTTCCAGATATCGATGTACACTCTGTCACGCCTCCCTTACCGGTCTTCCGTGGGGGCATTTTTCCGGCATACCAAGGCTCTGCGACAGTTTGCCTATTATGTCACCATCTATTACGTAGTCAATTGATCCTGCGACCACACACGATTCGTTGGCCGTTATTCCGTTCCTGTAGAATATGCATTCAAGTATCCTGTGATTCTCAAGTATCCTGCGGTGAGCCTCCCTTCCACTGTCTGTCAGAATTACCATCCCTTTCTCGCTTCTGGTGATTCCCTTAACGTCAAGTCTCTTCAGTATCTGTATTACAGTGGGAGCCTTGATCCCCATTCTCCTGGCAATATCTGAGATCCTATCGGGAAAACCGTTCCTCAGTTCTGATCCTAACAGCAGGATGCAGTCCCTCTCTCTCCTTGTAAATTGATGGTCTCCACTCATCTGTTTAGTATGCTACTAATCTATTTAAGTATATCAACGCTTTAGAAGATAATACGTTGGAATGTTCCTGTCCCCCAACAAAAGGAATAATTCAATATTATGGACGACATAAATAGCGATGGTAAAGAAATGTCCGAACTGTGGCACCGATAATAAAGATAATGCTACTTTCTGCAAGGACTGCGGAACAAAACTGGATGAAGTCCAGAAAAAGACTTCCACGAAGGATGAGAAACAAAAAGCGAAATCTTCAGGTAGATTTGATCCCGGCGTACTGCTGAGGATCGGAGGAATACTGGCGGGAGTGGCCCTGATTGCTGCTGCCGTTTCAACCGTGATGTTCTTCATTGGTATCCTTTTCAATGTTTCACCGTCGAACTATCTATTCCTGGCATCGCTCATAGGAATATTCTCCTCAATAGTCCTTGTACTGATAGGCATCAGGGTTGTTTTCATCGGTCTTGAAATGAAGCTTCCTGAGAATTTCGGCTACCTTGGGTACCTGATATTCTTCTTCTTTGTCCTGGCCGGTATTGGAAGCATTGTTTCTGCCCAGCCTGTCGACGGAGTACTCCTCATATTTGGAGGAATGCTCATTATAGTCGCAGTACATATTTCGATTATGGACACTAGGGAAGCCAGGGTTTCCGCACCAATCGTCGCAATCATAGGGGTCGTGATGACGTTTCTTGGATTTGTCACCAATCCTGCCTACTCCAACGTGTTTTCCGCAGGGCTTATTTCAGGAACCTCACTTTTCATCTTTCCGCCTGGTATCTACAATCTCTTCGGCTTCATCGATTCCTATTCCTACATAGGGTTTGTATCCGTGATCATTGTGCTTGTTGTGTCGATCTTCTATGCCTTTGACATGCCGAAGAAGGCAAAGGACGTCATTAACACATTTATCGGGATCGGGCTGATCCTCTTTTCCGCAGGAGAACTGATCAACGGATATTTCCTTGTGAATTCTGGAACGCTGAGAAATTTCAGTATCTTCAAAGCAATGAAATACAGCTATATTTTCCAGGCATTCCAGGGTCTGGCCATCTCCACTGGCGTCCTTATGGCCATAAGCGGACTCCTTCTGCTTGTTGGTTCTGTTATCTACGTCGCGGCCGGAACAATCCGGAATTTTGGAAACGATTAGGCTTCACGGACAATAATATTTATCACTCGGCATGATTTCCTGTCATGCCGAGAACTAAGATTTCAATAGTAGGCGCCGGAAATGTGGGTTCTTCCCTGGCACAGTTTCTTGCACTCAGGGAGCTTGGCGACATATATCTTTTTGATATAGTTGAAGGAGTCCCCGAAGGAAAGGCCCTTGATATATACGAAGGAAACCCGCACTGGGGTACAGACTCGAAGGTCGTTGGATTCTCCACCCAGAACGAGGAGAACTACAAGCACATGGCCGGATCTGACGTTATAATCGTTACAGCCGGTCTAGCGAGAAAGCCCGGAATGAGCAGGGATGACCTGCTGAGCAAGAACGTAGAGGTAATTTCAGGCGTGGCCAGGAACATAAAGAAGTATGCCCCGGAAGCAAAAATAGTCGTGGTTACGAATCCTGCAGACACAATGGCATACGCACTTTACAAGATCACCGGTTTCAAGCCTGAGAGAATCATGGGGCTTGGAGGTTCGCTGGACAGTTCCAGGTTCAGGACTTTTCTCTCGATGGAACTTGGCGTTTCAGTGGAAGACATCAATGCGTTCGTGATTGGCGGACACGGGGACGACATGGTTCCTTTCATCAGGTATTCAAGTGCTGGAGGAATCCCGATAACAAAGCTGCTTCCAAAAGAGAAGATAGAAGAGATAGTTAAGAGAACCAGGACAGGAGGCGGCGAGATAGTGAATTACCTTAAGACAGGAAGCGCGTACTATGCGCCTGGAATATCAATCACAGCAATGGTGGAATCCATCGTCAGGGACAAGAAGAGGATGATCCCGAGTGCGGCATTCCTGACGGGAAGTCACGCGAAGCATTACGGCGCAGAAGGGATATTTATCGGGCTTCCGGTTAAGATCGGATCAAACGGGATTGAGCAGGTCTACGACATGGATTTCAGTGAAGAAGAACTTGCCCTCTGGAAGAAAACTGTCGCGTCCGTGCAGGAAAACTGCAGAAAAGTGGACGAATTTCTATCAAAGTGAGGTTTATCCTCACCTCTTTTTCAGGAAATCAGTATAGAACTCAGGATATTCTCTGTATTCCAGCGGGTCTTCATATCCAGCTTCTGCGAATCCCTTCAATCTCAATATGCAGGAATCACACCTTCCGCACGCCTTCTCCCCTCCCTCATAACACGACCATGTCTTTGAGTATGGTACGCCAAGGCTCATACCTCTCTGTATGATCTCCTTTTTTGACAGCCTGATAAGCGGAGCAGAGATCCTTATCTCTGCAGGCTTCGCGTCGCTGGTTCCAAGATTCAGGGCCTTTTCCATGGCATTGAAATATTCCTGCCTGCAGTCCGGATAACCAGAGTAATCAAGTGAGTTGGCGCCAATGAACACCCTGGAGACTCCAAGAGACTCCGCAAGCCCGAAGGCAACGGAAAGAAAGACGGAATTCCTTGCTGGAACATAGCTTGAGGGCATTCTGGTGCCGATCTCTGCAATGTTTCTGTGCTCAACTTCGATGTTCGCGTCCGTTAGCGAACTGCCTCCTGTCTTCCCGAGATCAACACCCACGATTACGTGTTCAACCCCGAAATTAGACGCAACCTTCCGTGCGCTTTCGAGCTCCCTTGAATGCCTCTGCCCGTATGAAAAGCTGAGTGCAACTGGATTTAAACCCTCGGATCTGGCTATGCCCAGAACAGTACAGGAATCGAGTCCCCCGGAAAGAAGGAGGACTGAATCACTTTTCAATCCTGATCTCAACCCACGCACCCATTCCCGGGCCTTCGTCGACACAGAGCTCTATCTTGCTTACGTTTTGGTTCGAAACGATCCTGTCACGAAGCTTGTTTCCTATGAATTTTGCCAGTGCTTCACTGGACGTGGAACTGTCAGGAATGAAATAGACGTCCGGCTTGAAAAGAGAGAATCTCTTTCCCTGATATTCCACTGTAACCTGGTCTCCGGATATGCTGTGCTTTGAAATCCCGTCCTTCTCAGGCACAAGGACCCTGTGATCAAGACCGCCGATGATCTCCTCGATGTATCTCTTCAGTTCAAGGAAGTCTATGATGAACGATTCGGCTACCTCGCCATATACCCTCACCCTGATTCCATAATCGTGTCCATGCAGCCTGGAGCACTTATCATGCGATGGTATGAAGTGCGCAGCTGAGAACCGCAGATCAATCTTCCAACCGTCAAGTTCGATGAACATGAGAAGACGATTGGAACTTCAATGATAATGTTATTTGCTGTCCTACAGACCACTTCCATAGTTTCCATTCGTATACACGCTAACAGGGACTTTCTTCCTGACAACTTCGGGAATGCGTGGAAAAATACACTGTGACACCGCCTGACGGGTGCCTGAGAAATAAAGTTCAGATACAATTCCGGGTAACTTTTATAGAAACTCACGCGATGTTTTCCCTATGCGGAATAGAAAATTGTTCTTAGCAATAGCCCTGTCGGTGACATGTGTTTTTCTCCTTGTTGCAACATCTGCCTCAAGCAGCAGTTACGCAACACAGCCTGCTGGAAAGGCCTCATGGAGACCTGGTTTTGTCTATAACGGTTCTTCTGGGGAGTATGCCACGAGCGGCACTTACTTCAGTGCAAATTACAATGGACAGAATTACAGTTACGCCAATCAAACCACCAATTACGCCATTAAATTTGACATATCCAATGTGAACATAAGTCAACAGAATTACTTTGTCAGGATGAGCGCTTCAAAGTCTACCATTTTCGGTAATTATAATTTCTCGTCTTATGAGGAGGTTGCATTCAATAATTCCTATTTTTCCTTGGGTTTTTCTTTGGGAATTAACGTAACACTGCTGAAAGACTTTAATAACAGAACGATCCCAACAAATGACATGGCGTTCAATGGAATGAATGCGACAGTAGCCACAGGCGTCTCCGTTAATATCGGAACGGCCAAGTACACCACAGATATGTTATCGGAGCACTCTGCTCACTACAATAATTACACTGGTAGTTACTGGAACGGAACCACCTGGGTATATGGTGAGGTATACAATACTGTGATTGGTTCGTCAACGTTTTGGTTTGACAGCAGTTCCGGGCTTCTCGTAGAATCAGTCGGCATTTCAGCGTACTACCAGAACCACAGCTCCGGCAGCGGTTTCGGGAATGGAAATGTCTACCATATGGAGCTATCCAGCGGGGGCAATCCTTCTTCCGCCTCTACCACCATATATTATGCAGGTGGAGTAGCAGCAGTGGCAGCGGCAATTGGTTCAGTCGTATATCTGTCCCGCAGGAGAAAAAGGGCCGGGGGAAACCCTTAACCATTCTCCGGCATCCAACGGACCTCAAACATAATAGCAACTCCGTTTCCAGGAACCGGCGAGACATTGCAGGACCATATGACCAGTGATGCCCGTTGCGTCTTGGCCCGGCTCACGACTTCGATCGATCCTGAAACGGACTTACCTTTTCTTTCCAGCATTCTGCGATAGATCATCAGCCTCGATACAATCCGGCACTTCTACATCAGGAGATTTTCTCTGTTTTGAGAATCCATGTTCGATAACTGAAGACCAGCAAGCGCACAGGTCCCAGGCCTCATTAAGGTTCAAGTAAGCATACAACGTGAATCATGATTACCTTTTGAAAGTGTTTCGGAGTTGACCGAAAAAAGAGGTTAGGCTTTAACGGGGTGCATCGTAGTCACCCGGTTGGGGATAATCTGATTCATTGAATGTTTTAAATATTGTCTGGGTATCTTCCAGAACTCCGGGGCGCGTGGCCCAGTCTGGATATGGCAACAGCCTCCTAAGCTGTAGATCGGGGGTTCGAATCCCCCCGCGCCCGCTTTGTTTTTTCTGAATGTTTCCAGGCCAAATAATAAAATTGAAACAATGACGGTTCTGGTTATGCAGACCGTCTTTCCAGCCTCTACTGCTCCATCCGTGGAGCAAGGAGGAAAGAACCTGACATATCTCCCTGTTTACCGAACTTGAATTCTATAACCATGGGGTAGTCGTCCTTGAAACTGATCTTAATCTCTTCAGACGAGGAGAGAGATTTCATGAATCTGAGCAGATACTCAAGCGGATACAGGCTCTTCACAGTTCCTTTACAGGAAACTTCCTTAAGCATATCCCGTGGAAGTACCAGTTCAGACTCCTCTGTGTCAGAGTAGGACTTGGCTGCGAAATTGTCCTGTGAAAGAGTGAACCTAATAGCGTCAGAAACGTCCTCAGCGGCTCTCAATCCCCTCTCGATGTCGTGTTTTGACAAAACCACAAACGACTCCGAACTTATCTGCGGGATCTTCGGGGTGGTAACAGAGGAATTGTCCAGAAGATTGATCTTCTTGTTAATTGTCCCGATCTCGAATGCCAGTTTCCCATTCTCCTTTCTTATGGATATATCGTCAGAATCCCTGGCGATCTTCAGCACGCTTTTTAGTCTTTCAACATCGATAGATATCTCGTCATCCCCGTCCATATCGTATTCAGAGAATGACTGCCTCGGAAGTTCCAGGCTGATCATTGCTACATGTGCCGGGTCTACGGCCTTAACAGAAATCCCATTCGGGGAAGCCTGCAACTTCACTTCCGTCACTACCGTATTAAGCAGGTCTGTGATTTCCTTAAGATTCCTTACCGGTAAACTAATTCTCATATGTTCTCATACTCCAGAAACGGTGTTATTTCAGTTAATCCGGATTTCATTACATAATACTTTTCATTAATTGTGGCGCGAGACTGTTTCTGCATGCAGATCGTAATTCCAGTGTTGCCTAAATACATGTGCTAAGGAAAATCAGGAAGCGATCTCTTGTCTAAGATTACAGAATGGACAGGGTGCATGGATCAGCCATGGTTTAATATCAATACATCATAAAGAAACTATGGTTAACAGTCGTCCGGCCAGGATGGCAGCGATGATAGCTGGAATCCTTCTTGCACTCGGAGCGGCAATAATATTGGTTGATATGATCAATACATATTACATACACTTCGTGCCTGCCGGTTTCAGCAAATTCATCTATGCGGCAATTGTTGCCTTCTTCGTTTACATCATTATCAAGATAGTAACGCGTTACCTCGAGAAATTCCTGCTTCGGTTCATGGATATCTCCAGGGTTCATCCAATCAAGTTTGTGGTATCGATTCTGGGGTACTTTGTGCTGGCACTGGCCGTCTTCTCGACCCTGGGGCTTAACGTATCCTCAATTGTCCTTGGAAGCACATTCATCTCCCTTATCCTTGGTCTTGCAGCCCAGAGCGTTCTTGCAAACATGTTCGCGGGATTCCTCCTGATTTCTGCAAAGCCGTTCAAGGTTGGAGACAGGGTTGCCGTTCTTGCATGGCAGTATGGAATAGCTCTTCCCTCTTATCCTCCGAAATTCTTCTCAAAAGATGAGATACGGCCATCTTACAATGGAACGGTGGTCACTATTACAATTAACTACACCACCATAGAAGAGAATTCCGGGAACCTCGTTAGGATTCCGAACAGCGTAATGTTGGGAGCTTCAATCACAATCCCCGGGAAAATCTTGTGGGTGAAGACCAGATACGAGGTCCCCAAAACAATTCCATTCTCCTCGATCCAGGAGGGAATTACTACTGGGATTTCAAAAATAAAAGGATCTGTTGGAATGCCGTCCGTATCCATAGACGAAACTACCATGACAACTTACATAATTGCAGTCCTCGGAAAGTTCAGAACTGATAACACTGATGTCTTGAGGGGGCAAATGCTGGAGTTCATGATGAATTACATAGAGCCCATGAAGAGTCCACAGAAATGAAATATTGATCCTGACCAAATAAAATGATGACTGCAGGGTCCTGGAACCCTGCTGCAGAATCTAAAGACCAGCGTAGTAGGCTTCGTCGTATGGCTCTGGCTTGAGACCTTTTCTTTCCCTTATCTTTCCTACTATTTCCTTCTGGAGTTCCCCTGGTGATCTCTGATACCCATAATTCTCTGAACTCCAAAGGACCTTCCCGCCTGTTGCCCCCCTTATTGCAGAAGCAAACCCGAACATTCCGGAAACAGGGACTCTTGCGATTATCATCATGTCGTCCCCATCCTGGTTCATTTCCTCGACTATTCCTCTTCTCTGCTGGATTTCATTCGTGACTGATCCCATAAGCTCAACTGGTACGCTGACGTAGACCTTCTGAACAGGCTCCATGAGAACGCGCATCGCCTGGCACATTGCCCCATACATGGAGTTCCTTCCAGCAGGAATAACCTGTGCTGGTCCCCTGTGGATGCTGTCTTCGTGGAGCTTTGCGTCGTCAAGGCTGAATTTCAGACCGTAAACTCTCTCATTGGCAAGCGGCCCTCTTGCGCAAACCTCGTGGAAAGCCTCTATAAGCAATTCCATGGTTTCATCGAGATACTGGATTCCTTTCGTTGTGTCAAGAAACACATTGGTCCCGTCTACGCACTCAAGACCTCTGGCCTCCTCTCTTGTGAATCCGGCTTTCTGGAGCATGTCAATTAATGCTTTCTTGTCCTTGAATTTTGAACCCTGCGGAATCTGATTCTCCTTGATCATTGTAATAACTGATTCCTCCAGTGGCTGCGCCTTGATGTAGAACTTGTTATGCTTGTTTGGAGATTTTCCTTCAAACGGTCCGCCCAGGTGATCTACAGTCTCCCTGTAAACAACTATCGGGTCTGAAGTCTGGACTTCCACCTTGTAGTCATTCTTCACCCTGTAAAGCGTGATTTCAAGATGCAGTTCGCCCATTCCTGAGATGAGGTGTTCACCTGTCTCAGTGTTGATATCCACCTGGATGGACGGGTCTGCCTTTGATACGTTCCTCAGGACCTCGATGAGCTTTGGAAGATCGGCGGTATGCTTCGCCTCAATGGCAAGTGTAACCACCGGATCTGTGTAGTGTGTCATCGGCTCAAACGGCTCCATGTCCGCTGTTCCAGATATTGTTGAACCTGCAATTGCAGACTTTAGCCCGATTATAGCAGCGATGTTTCCCGCAGTTACCTGTTCCGTCTGAACCCTGTCCGGGCCTACCATGAATGCGAGAACCTGAATCTTGAACTTGGAGCCTCCTGTGCCGGATATGTAGACTTCAGTACCCTTCCTGAGGGATCCGCTGAAAATTCTACCAACGGCTATTTCTCCCGCATGGGGATCGATAATCATCTTGGTGATCATCATGCTGACAGAACCTTTCCTGTTGCATGCGCGCATGTCCTTGCCTATTTGGGATTCCAGGTCTCCCTTCCATATCTGCTCAATTCTGTATGCCTGAGCAGTCTGGGGGTTTGGCAGATGGTTGATCACCATATCAAGGATAACCTTGTGGAGAGGAGTCTTCTTCGCAAGTTCCTTCTGCTTCCCGTTTCTTACATCTTCAACGATGTCCTTGAAAGTCACCTTGGTCGTGGCCATCGCATGAGCGGAAATGGCCCAGTTGTTGAAGGCGGATCCGAATGCAACCTTTCCTTCCTGGACATTTACCTGCCACTTCTGTCTTAATTCCAGAGGGGCATGCTTGATAATGAGACGGTTTACATCGGTTATGACCTTAATGAAACGCTTCTGCATTTCGTCTGCATTCAGCTTGAGTTCGTTGATGAGCCTGTCAACCTTGTTGATGAAAAGCACAGGCTGAACTCTCTCCCTGAGAGCCTGTTTTATGACGGTTTCGGTCTGTGGCATTACGCCTTCGACGGAATCGACTACTATGACAACTCCATCCACTGCCCTCATTGCCCTAGTTACGTCTCCACCAAAGTCAACGTGTCCCGGGGTGTCGATAAGATTTATCAGAAAGTCCCTGCCATCAAACACGTGAACCATTGAGGCTACAGCCGCGTTTATCGTGATTCCTCTTGCCTGCTCCTGTTCATCAAAGTCAAGCATAAGCTGCTTGCCGGCAAGTTCCTCGCTCATCATTCCTGCCCCTGCAATGAGGTTGTCACTCAGGGTTGTCTTACCATGGTCAATGTGAGCCGCTATTCCTATATTCCTGATTCTAGGGAAATCTTCCATCACCGCCATTGCTCTGGCGATGTTGTCCTCTTTTCGTCCCATTTATTATCACTCAGCAAATTAGAAGGGCTGCCTTCAGCCTTTAATCTGTATCTCTATCTGCACGCCATCCGGTATCGGGATTCTCATAAGCTGTCTCAGAGTCCTCTCATCTGCGTCCACGTCTATCAGGCGCTTGTGGACTCTCATCTCCCAGCGATCCCATGTCGCGGAGCCCTCTCCATCCGGGCTCTTGCGCACAGGGACAACTAACCTCCTCGTAGGAAGTGGAACGGGTCCGTGCACCTCCACGCCCGTTCTCTTTGCGATTCCCTTGATCTCCTCGCAGACGTTCTCCACGATTCTATGTTCGGTGCCACTCAATGAAATTCTTGCTCTGTAGGAGGCCATCCATTCACCTTACTTTTTCTCTACGTCAATACACTGACCCGCTGCCACAGTCTGCCCGGAGTCCCTGATGGCAAACCTTCCTAGCTGCGGAATCTCGGAGACCTTCTCTATGACCAGAGGCTTATCGGGTATGACTTTCACTATTGCAACGTCCCCGGTCTTGATGTAGTCTGGTTTATCCTTCTTGGTAGTACCGTCGGCTGGATTGAGGGTCTTGATGATTTCCTCAAATCTGCATGCGACCTGTGATGTGTGTATGTGGAATACCGGTTTGTATCCGTTTGCTATTACACTCGGGTGGTTGAGAACCACGATCTGTGCAGTAAACGATTTTGCAACGGTAGGAGGATTTGATACGTTCCCGCAGACATCTCCCCTTCTGACATCATTCTTTGCAATTCCCCTGACGTTGAACCCTACGTTGTCTCCTGGGCCAGCCTGAGGCATGTTTTCGTGATGCATTTCAATGGTCTTGACCTCGCCCTGCTTGTCCGCCGGAAGGAATATGATCTTGTCTCCAAGCTTCATGATTCCGGTTTCTATTCTTCCTACAGGCACAGTGCCAATTCCAGTGATTGAATAAACATCCTGGATTGGAAGCCTTAGAGGCTTGTCTGTTGGTTTCTCCGGCACCTTGAGTGAGTCAATGGCCTGGAGGAGGGTCGGACCCTTGTACCATCCAAGGTTTGCGCTTGACTTCGTAATATTGTCTCCCTTGTAACCGCTGATTGGGATAATAGGAACGTCCTTAAATCCAATTGATGCAAGGAATTTCTCGACCTCAGCCTTCACTGTCTTGAATCTCTCCTCGCTGTACGGAGGCTGGGTTGCATCGAGCTTGTTTGCAGCCACTATGAGCTGTCTTACTCCAAGCGTTCTTGCCAGGAAACCGTGTTCCCTGGTCTGGGCCATTATTCCCTCTCCTTCCTTGAAAGAGATCACAAGAATAGCTGCATCAGCCTGGCTCGTTCCAGTGATCATATTCTTGACGAAGTCCCTGTGTCCGGGAGCGTCGATGATCGTGAAATAATACTTGTCTGTCTCAAACTTCTTGTGGTTGAGATCGATGGTAACTCCTCTCTCCCTCTCTTCCTTGAGTTTGTCCATAACCCAAGCGAACTCAAACGTTGCCTTTCCCTTCTCAGTAGCTTGCTTCTTGAATTCCTCTATAATGTGAGCAGGGACTTCTCCGTGCTCAAACATGAGTCTTCCTACAAGGGTGGACTTTCCGTGATCAACGTGACCGATCGTTATCAGGTTTATGTGTGGTTTATTTGTTGCCATTACCTTCACCGTTTTTTCGACATTCTTAGCCCGTATATGGATTTTCCCTGCATGTGGTATTTCCAAGGGGCTAACCTTCAATGAGCGTGAATATATATTACTTTCCCGAACATAGGATATAACGGGAAAAACACTGGATTACTGTTTGGTTTGAGACGACTTCCTCCGCTACTGGCTTTCGCAAGGACATTTCACATCGAAGGTTGCAGACTGAGTTTTAGATGTCCTCTTCTCCACTTCCCTGAGAGCTTTCTGTCCTCTTTACCGGGTAATCTGTCTTGACAGATGCGGGATTGCCTGAATCAATGCATTGTTCATAGTTTTCACTTCTGCCTTTCAACAGACAGGAGATAGGTTTGCCGAGAGGTATAATTATTGCACTCATTCTTATTCTCTGTCTTGCGACAGTGAGGTCTCGGTCGTAAAGATGAGTTTGAGGCCCGAACCATGTTGAAGGACAGGGGGGTTGAATATGACAAAATATGAAGGAGTATCAGTAAGTCTCGGCACCAGATTCTTTGCCCGCACTCTTGCGATGGTTGAAACCATTCTCGGAAGGGGGCCGGACTTCATTTCGGGTGAAGAAAAGGCAGAGTGGGAGGTCTCTCCGAATAGCTGGATCATCATATCGAAGGCTAAGGTTCCTTACACACGAGTACGTTTTGGAACAACGGATATTGCGTCAGCATCCTCCAGGGTCACACAGGCCGGATTTGCTACGTCCGGAGTCAGGAATTATGAGGACAAAGTGGAGTGGATCGACTTTTCTGACGATGAGGAACACCTGCTTGGGCTGTTCAGGAACATCGCGGGGGAGAACTGATGCTTCTCAATGTCCACATGATTCCGCATGGAGATGAGCTGATTGATCTTCCTGACAGGGAGAGCATGAGGTTGAACTCGGTAATAACCAAGACTGCCGCTTCAGAGACAGCAGAGGTTATTGTGATACTTTCACCGCACGGACTGACACTGGAAGCTTCGGCCTCCGTCGCCATGACCCAGTACCTTTCTGGGTACACGAACCTTTCCGGTAGGATTATACGCAGAAGATACCATAATGAGCGTGGCCTGGCGAAAGAAATTGCTGAGAAATCTTCAGGGCTATTCCAGAAATTCCACTTCATAACTTCGTCAGGAACGAAATCTGTGTTTCCCCTGGATTTCGGATCTCTCATTCCGTTGTCATTCTTCCAGGTGAAAAACATATGCGCGATCGGACAGCCAAGGATCAATGACAGACCAGCATTGAGAAGAATGGGAGAGATATTGTTCAGGGCCATAAACGACTATGAAAAGAGTGTTTCCGTGATATTCAGCTGCGATCAGGCCCATACTCATTCTGCCGAAGGACCTTACGGCTATTCTCCCCACGCTGCAGAATATGATGAAATTGTGAGGAAGTATATTGAAAGCGGCGATCCTCAGGATCTGCAATCCCTGCCGGATTCATTCCTGGGGGAGGCAAAGCCAGACAGCTACTGGAACCTGATGATCATGGACGGGCTCCTGAGGGCTTCAGGGAAAAGGATGAGGTTCATAGACTATTACGTTGCGCTCTATTTCGGGATGATGGTCGCAACTACAAAAATCAAAGATTAAATCCGGACAACGACATGCAGGGGAATGTCACTCCTTGAGGAGATCAGGTCGCTCAAAGACCAGACGGGATTCAATTTTAAATTCAACCTTGAAGGGCTTAGCTTTGATAGAATAATATATGCAGGAATGGGCGGTTCCGGCATTGCCGGTTCCATCTTTTCACAGATATTTCGCGACCGGGAGATTCTTGTCTGGAACGATTATGGGCTCCCGGAATACGCAGGCAAAGAATCGATCGTTATTGCTGCCAGTTACTCTGGAAATACTGAAGAAACTGTTTCGTCTGCCACAGAGGCGAAGCGGAGAGGAATGGTTGTTCTCGGCATGGGCACTGGCGGCAGGCTTGAAGGGCTCTGCGATCAGTGGATCCGGATCCCATCAGGTAAGCAGCCTCGCAGTTCCCTGGGGTACTTCATGTCAGTACTCGTCAGGACTTTCATGAGAGAAGAGGAGATGGAAGGGACATATGAGGTTCTCGATGAGCTGGACAATGACAATTCCTTCCTGAAAGACATTGCCTTGCAGATATCAAAAGGCGAGAAGATACCGGTAATCTATTCATTCCGCCCGTATCAGAGCGTTGCCTACAGGTGGAGAACCCAGTTCAACGAGAATTCAAAGGTAATTGCTTTCTCGCACTACTTCCCCGAACTCGATCATAATGAGATCACAGGGTTATGGAAAACCTACGGAAAAGACCGTTTCTTTTTCCTTCTTGCAGGCAAACCTTCAGAAAAGAGACTCGCGGATCGCATTCGAAACACCATGGAACTCACGGGAACCAGATATGTGACAATTGAGGAGAAGGGAAAGAACGTTGTCAGCAGAACCCTTTACCTTGTGCATTGCGGAGATTATCTTTCATACTATCTGGCAATGGAAAGGGGCATAGATCCTGAGGACGTTTCTGTGATTACGAGGCTGAAACAGTCTCTTGAGCCTGCCCCCTGATCCCTGTTATGCTCGAATTTCCCGGAGGAAGGATAGGATCAATTTCTTCCTGGTCAACCCCAAGAGTCTTCGCAATCTTCTTCGAAATTACGGTTCTCTTCTCTCCTCCGGGAGAGATTGTTATTACAGGACCATTCTTTACAGACTCACTGACTGGTGCTATCATGGGAATCCTGTCTCCGTTTATCTCGACAGGGGAAATTTCCAGTTTCATCGGCAGGTCAAACAGGTAATTCCTCTTTCCCCTGACGATCCATGATCCGTGGGAAACGTATTCTCCTGACTCGGCAGTCTTGCTCACCTGTTCCGGATGTACCCAGTATGCACTTCCGGATGCAGTCTCTGCCGGCCACGCCCTGGACATCGCCACCGAGAAATTACAGGCTTCCTTTATACTGGCTTCACCCGGTTTCAGATCGGGTTCGGCCTTAAGGACTGTGCTTGGCGCTCCGTAAAGATCCGCGTGAATGTAAAGGTCCCCGGATGACATGTGCTTCTTCACCACCGATTCATTTGTCTTCCTGTCCTTTCCTGCGATTACCAGCAGACCTTCGGATGTGTAGAACCACCTGTATGTCTCAAACCAGTGTCTTCTTCTCTTCTTCACGACCTTCTTTGTATCAGTGGATATTGAATTCCTGGAATTATCCAGTGCGACCTTCGCATGAGCAATTTTATCCCTGTACTGCTTTGATGTGGCGAAGAAGTTGTCTGCGTTGGCACCTGCGGTCATGTCGTATCTCAGGTCAAGCACCATCCCCTGGAACATGGCGGAAACGGTCTTCCTGTCCTGGTTGATCGAGATCTCAGAAAAAGGCGAATAGTTTGTTGACGGGTCTACTCTTCTGGTTGACGATATCTTCCTGATAAAATTACTGACTTCTTTCAAGTTTGAAAGCACCATTGTTCCTTTTTCCCTGTACTCCGCGGAAATCCGCTGGAATTCCTCGATGCTCTTCTCCTGTGACCTGATCCTTCGTTCCATGGGGTCCTCAGGCTCAAGTGAATAGGGGAACTGCCCGAAGTAGAATGAGAACCCGTCGTTCAGATCATCAAAGACCTTTGAAGGAGGGTGGTTCAGATGGGTCAGTTCAATGGGGGAAACTATCTTTTCCTCCTCATAATAATAGGCTTTTCCCGCACTGCTCTCAGTAAGGAGAGCCCTGAACCGGTCAAGAATCAGCGAAGAGTTCTCACTGTTTTCGGATGATGGTGAGTCCTTGTTCAGGCCGGCGCGCCGGACAATCTCCTCGCTTGTCTCCCCTCCGAGGTTCATCCTGGTTGCGAGTGTCTGCACGATGGATGCCTTGCTGTTTGCCAGCATATCCTGTACTTCATCGGAACCCATTGTCAGCGGATTATTAGCAACCGGCGGAACATATGGCTCGCCCTTGATTATCTTCCTGTTCTTCCATTCCCTCTGCGCCATAGCCCATTCTATCTTTCCGCCATTCGTGATTATCAGGTTCCCTTCCCTGAACAGTTCAAGAATCAGTTCCTGCCCCGTTGCAAGCTGGATTCTCACGACCCTGTCGAAATTTATCTGTTCTATGTTCATGATCTTTCGCTCTGAGAGCATCCGGCGGAGAGTCGTTGCAAGCGGACTTGCCTGTTCCGGCAGCAGCGGTTCGTGAAACGCGATCCCTCTTTCGAGCGAGATCAGTAGCCCCCTTCTCTTCAGATCGGATCGATAAATCTGCACATAGAATTCCTTCTGGCTCACCTGGTATATCTTCTTGATAAAACAGTCCCTGATCTGGTCACGGTAAAGGCTGATAAATGAATAGAAATCTATGGAGGACTGTTTTCCTTTCATCCATGGCCTATTGCAAAATAGAATTATAAATAATCTACATCATCCACACTGAGCAGAGAAATGATAATGGTCATGATTTCACAGGACGAGGATTCCCTCGCCGGACTTCTTGCCGACTTCTTCAGGTCGAAGGGGATCCTTTCTATGAAGGTCGACTCCATAATTCCTGGTGCAGACAATACTATGCTGGATTCCACCGGGAAATATGTCATAATATCCACTGGAATCCATTGCAACGGTGTTCTTGAAGCCGCCTCGTACGGCAGCAAGTCTTTCACTGCCGCCGTCTGCATCAACCCTGTATTCGATTCAGGGTTGAAGAAAAAGATGTCCGGAATATCTGTTCCTGTTCTGTTTATCAGCGGGAATGACGATGCGAGCCCCGAGTGCATCTCAGCGACGAACTATCACGATCTCACGTCTGGATCGAAGCATGCGAGGATTAAGTGCAGAAGTTCAGAAATTTCCGGAAGAATGGAGCAGGTATTCGACGCTATTTTGAAATTTCTTGGAGATTAGTCCGGAGACAGGACGTACGGCAGCCATATCAGGTATCCCGGCAAGAACTGAGCCACATAGCTGATGCCGATAGCCGAAAAGTGGAGGGCAAGGTCCCAGTAAATGTTCTTCCGGAAATAATAGAGCAGACCGTAAATGATTCCCATTGAAAAAGTGTCAATTACTGCCAGGAAATTGTAAGGGTACGGATACCCATGCACCTCGAATATAAAGTATGAGGAATAGAACAGAGTGAAAAGTACAGCCTGGACCACCACAGCGCGACCCGGCCCCAGATAGGAGGCGACCTTCCTCTGTATGACAAACCTGAAGTTGATTTCATCCAGATATACAGGGTAAAACAGGAACAGCTGATATGTATCCTGGCCGGCAATTGCAAACACGAAGATCCATGCAACCATGATGATCATCAGGGCTATCATGTCCTTTGAACCGATAAGCTGCCCCAAAGAACTCCGCAGGTCCTTGTCTGTCAGAGAGACATATATCATGAAGCAGATTGTGAAAGCCACGTAAAGATAGTAAAATAAGTCTCCAGCAGCAAAGTGAAGAAGGTTTACCTGCCAGAGGAAGGAGAAGAAGAGGATGAAGATAAGTGCCTCTCCAGCGATAAGGATAACCACTGGCTTATGTTTCCTGACCTCTAGCATGATCACCATCTCCTGTGCCTGCGGTACTGACTGATAAAATAGTAGTCAGCCAGAGAAGGGGAAGAGAAATTAAAAGCATAATGATTGCAAATGGGATCTGGCTGCTTACCGGGAACTGCCACCATATCGGATCGGGAGAGGAAATTGAATAATAAAAAATCACCAGGCTTACCAGCGGGAACATCATCGATATCGATTCTGTAAAGAGTACTGATCCATTTCTGCCTGACGTTTTAACACCAAGAGCGGCAACTATCCCGGCCACTATTGAGCTGAGATCCATCAATGCATAAAGGCCGTAATTCAGAAAGGCATAGGTGGAAAATACCGGTAAGAACCAGATGAACATTGCAGTCGCGCTTGCGAAGAATGACAGCATACTGATGAATGGTCTCGCCTCGGCCTTCAGGAACCTGTCAAAGAGGGAGTATCCGGCAATGATTCCTGCAAGGAACATGATTGCAGCCAGCCCGTAGAAATAATAGATTGAGGTTTCAGCTCCGGTCATTGCACCATAAATGGAGATCGGCGGAAGCAAGATCAGCAGGATCACTGCTGGAACCGGCATTATTCTGTTCAATACCCTCCTCAATCTCCTGAAGCCTGTTTCTCCCCTTCTCAACATCATGGTAAATATCAGGTTGGAAGCGACCAGCATCAGGGTGGATTCGGCTATCAGCGGAAGGATAAGAATACCGACTAGAAGGGACGAGATGGCAGGCACAGACGCTACGACACCTTCACATTGACAACTCAACACAACTGCAGCGGAGTTCATCAGGGATGGCACTCCCCTCACGGTTCCCCCGGCTGCGCGAACTCCCCTGTCAGTAAGGAAGAGCTTCCAGATCAGGTAAAAGTTCTCCGGAATGAGCCATGAAAGCACTGATATGAGAATCAGATACTGGAAGCTTAAGGTAAAGACAACGGATGAACCGTACAATACCAGAGCTGATTTGAACAGCAACGGGACCCCCGCGGGGTTCTCGCTGTCTAGTACAGACCCGACAATAAGCGTGAGTCCGGTCCCGGAAAGGTTCCCTGGAAGAATTCTGAGAAGGGTTGAGGCAAGGACCATGAAAATGAAGAACGATACTGAAGTTATCCAGCGATAGATTAGTATCCTGGGTCTCCCGACAATCCATGCAGCCTGAAGAACTGTGGTCACTGAAAGCATGGATAGAGCCGGTAGGTTACCCGATGATAGTATGGCCAATAGAAGTGTAATTGAAAACGCTATGGAAGAGACATAGACTTTACTGCCGCTTCCTTCCGGAAACAGAGGGTGGATAGAAAGCATGTTCACCGATACCAGCAGTATGATGAATTCAGTTTCAACCGAATGCTCAATGAAGAACCCGCTTCTGACAAGTGTGAAGAAAGATGTTATTAGAGATGCTTCCAGAACAAGGAAATAGAGGATTTTTTTTGTTGCTTCATTCAAACAATCACCAGGCATATGCCAATCAGCAGCAACATCAGGTAATAGTTGGAAAAGTGGAAAGATTTCCTGTAGGTTTCAACCGAAAACTTC
>JAJZLK010000014.1 GCA_021803655.1 Thermoplasmata archaeon | reverse complement strand
GAATAAACTTACAGCTTATGGTAGGGTATACAATGGTCGTGGCTGGTGCCCTTGGTCTTCTGTACTTTATAGGCTTCCTGTAGCGTATTCATCAATCACCGAAATTTTTTATCCAGGTATCAGCTGAATTAGTTCATCCATTTCTGAACGAACTGGAAAATTGACAAATCACGCGGCATGATGGCTTCCGTATTTCCTCATTGTTGAACAACTGATGGCGAGATGAAAAACATGGTCCAATAAAGGGGGTTTATTGTATGTCCACCGGTCGGAAAGCTCGTCCTACGAATTCTAAATTGATGGAGAATAATACTTCTTTATATGGGGTCCGTTCTATCCGGGTTTCTGGTTACTGTTCTTCGTTGCATATCCTAAGAAACTCTCTCAATCAGGCGATTGCCCTGTTTCGTATAGCCGCAGACATCCATCAAAGCACCAAGAATTATGTCAGCAGTGCTCCGAATAGGAAATCCAAAGAACGATCCCGCTAAGCCTTCAGCTGCCTTAACAATAAGAGACTTGGATTGTGCATAACCCACTTCCTTTATGAAGGGACAGATAGAACGGCTTATTTGTGCAATGTCATGTTGAAATTCACTGGCAATTCCAGATCGCCCACGTGGATCCACATAATTCTCCAGATGCGGACCCTGAATCTGGTTCCATAACTGAAATTTTCCCCTTAGGTAGCTGTACGCAGCCTCGTAGTCTGCCACATGTAAACAATATCTTGAAGCTAATAAACATGACCCATGGCAATTGCTCCACCAATTTATGCGACTCTTTCCATCCGAGCAAATTTACAGTTAAGTTTTAGAGTAAAACTTAACGGGGTTTAAATACCCATTATCCGGATCCACGTGGCCACTATGGAGAAGAGATATGAAAAACGTTAAGTTTTATCATGGACTTAACAGCACGTTGAGAGCCATAGTAAGATCTTCTGAAAAGTTCCAGGTGAGAATACTCAGGCCTTCCGAGTTCGAGACCATAAGGGAGGCCATGGATCCGTGCACCAGGAAGATATGCACCTCCCTTCTCCTCACGGGGATGAGGTACGCCGAGCTCCAGAGACTTAGGGAGAATCCGGACTGGTTTGATGGCAAGTTCATCCACCTTCCCCGCGGGTCCATGCTGAAGGTCAAGGCAAAGCAGAGAGAACGGGCAATCAGATTATCGGATATGGGAAAAACCCTGCTGCCCGATTTGTTCCAGGTTTCCCATCCCTTGCCGGACCTGCCCGCCCTGGACATGAAGATCAGGAGGCTATCGATGCGAACCCTGGAGGGCAATCCAGTCAACAACAAGGCCTTCAGGAAGACCTGGGAGTCATGGCTTGTGTTCTACTATCCCGACAAGGCATTGCAGATTGCCTTGAGCCAGGGGCACACCACTACAACCCAGTATGAGCATTACCTGAACATTCCTTTTGAAGATAATGATAGGAAGGAAATGAGAAAGTGGGTGGAGGGGTGGGTATAAAAAGTGCTCTCCGTAGAAACTGTATCGCTTTTAACCGGCCTGGGAACGATTCTTTTAGCTATAGCTGCATTTGTAGGGATATTCTATCCAAGAATTCTATTATACTGGCTAAGGCCCCGTCTTAAACTAACGCCAGTTTTACTGAAAAATGGCAGAGACGGATTGCAGTTTAATGTAACTAATTCTGGCCGATCACCATCACACTATACTGTCGCTACGATTAGTTTTAAGGATGATTCTGGCTCTATCCTTGGAGTATGGACTCCTCCATGGAAGCTATTTTCAGGAGGATTTCCAGGAGTGAGCAACGGTTTGGTGGAGGCAACTTACGTCGGAGTGACTATTTACCCTGGCCAAACTCTCACTCTAAGGGGTGTTGAACTAATATACACTCCTCCTTTGGCGACAGGCTTAATGGGGCTTAATGCTCCACCGTATCTTATGGGATTCAGCTCATTGCCGCCGGTATTTTGGACCGCAAGTTCCATATCAAAGGATATTACGGCACCGCTCAAAGCTGATAAGCGATATACAGTTACAGTTTCATTGTTCTATGAAGAGACGAAGAAAAAGTTGACTTCTAATTTCTTCATAACCTATGATTCAAAGTTTGGGGGAATTATTCTTCTAAACTAACAGGTTTTGCCGTCCATATTGGCAGTGTCTCAAATTCTGTGTAAAGTTACGATATTTCTAGCAGAACAATCTCGTAATTCTCTCGCTCATATTCAAGGAGAAGGGATCCGTAGTTTACACATACCGGTCCAATCCTGACAAACGGCACCTGAACCCTAATGTCAGTCCAGCTTACCCCGGTCCCTGACGAACAGAATCACCTGATCCCCGGCTGCAATGGAATGGATGTCTACAAGGTGTATCTGCCTGCTTTCTCCTGCCCTTACACGGGTGTCGAGATCATCCCTGGTAATCTCGATCAACAGATCGTTCTCCCCGACCTGTATGATCTTTCCCTCATAGGATATAATCCTCCTGCTGTCGTGGGTGAAGACGCTGATCTTGACCTCATTTCCCGCAAGGCTATAGGTATGGTTCCTGACATTCTCGACGTACTCGCTGTCTGAAATTCTCTCCTTCATAGAAAGCCATCCATATGAAAGTCCACGGGATACTAACTCTTTGCTATCAATCATTGCCCCGAAAGAATTGATCAGAATCAAGCCGGTGATCCGTATCGCTTGCATACTGGCAAAATGCACAATGTTCAACCAGCGCTCACGCTCTGAAGGCATTTCTTCGGCGGCCTCTTCGCCAGTGTAAACCGCAGGTGAAAATCCTCCAGATGCGGCACTATTGTCACCGCTGGTGGAAGCATCCGGCATTGTTATAAACCCGCAATCTGATACTCTCCTGATGAACAGACTGTACTACGGGGATAACCTGGAGGTCATGAGAAAACACATACCTGATGGATCGGTCGATCTGATCTACCTCGATCCCCCGTTCAATTCAAAGGCAGACTACAACGTGCTGTTCAGGGAGAGGTCCGGAGAGCAGTCAGTTTCTCAGATTAAGGCCTTCACGGACTTCTGGCACTGGGACCTGTCAGCATCAACAGCCTATCACGAATTAGTTCATGGCAATCACACGCCAGCAAATGTAAGCACAGCGATAGAGGCGATTGTGAAGATCCTTGGGCAGAATGATATGTCTGCGTATATCGTAATGATGTCCATAAGGCTTCTTGAGATGAAGAGGGTGCTGAAAGTAACCGGATCAATATATCTGCACTGTGACCCTACAGCTTCGCATTACCTCAAGGTGGTGCTGGACCAGATATTCGGAGTGGAAAATTTCAGGAATGAAATCACCTGGCAGAGAACGTCCGCACACAATGACCCTAAGAAATATGGCAACGTTGCTGATATATTGCTCTTTTACACCAAATCGGACGATTACACATGGAACGTTCAGTATACTTCATACAGCGAGAAATACATAGAAAATTCCTTCACGTATGAGGATGAGAGAGGCAAATACCAACTACAACATCTTACCGGACCAGGAAAAACAGAGGGAGAGTCCGGCAAAGCGTGGAAGAATTACAACCCCTCAGATAGGGGCAGGCACTGGGGCATACCTTCGCTGTTAAGGAGAGAACTTAAGATACCGGATGAAGTGGGAATAATAGAAGCCCTTGAATTAATGGAGAAGGCTGGCAGGATAGTCTGGTCAAAGAACGGAGTCCCACGTTGGAAGGAATATCTTGCAGACATGCCCGGTGTTCCATTACAGAACATCTGGACCGATATCCCTCCCGTGTCGAGCCAGTCTAACGAGCGTCTGGGTTACCCTACGCAGAAACCTCTTGCTCTGCTGGAGAGAATCATAGTGGCATCATCAAATAAGGACGATCTAGTTCTTGACCCGTTCTGTGGATGCGGAACGGCCATTCATGCGGCACAGAAGCTTGGGAGACAGTGGATAGGCATAGACATAACGCACCTCGCCATCAACCTGGTAAAGAACAGATTGCAGGACGCCTTCAAGATAAAGGTTGAAGTTGAAGGCGAACCCGAGGACTTGGAAGGAGCAAGAGCGCTGATGGAGATGGATCCATTCCAGTTCCAGTGGTGGGCCCTCTCTCTGGTGGGGGCAAGACCAGTTGGCGGTGAAAAGAAAAAGGGCTCTGACCGGGGTATTGACGGGGTGATATACAACCCCAAGGGGAAAACTGAATCGTACTATGGCATCGTCCAGGTAAAGGGAGGTCACAATATCAAGTCTGGAGACGTGAGGGACTTCAGGGGGACCATTGAGAGGGAGAAGGCTGACTATGGAATTTTCATAACGCTCGAGGAGCCTACGGATGAAATGCGGAGAGAGGCACTTACAGCAGGGTTTCTGAGAACTGTATGGGGCGAAAACATGCAGAGGATCCAGATCCTCACCATCCGCGAACTGATGGATGGCAAGAAGGCAGAAATGCCGTCCAGGCCGGAGGTCTTCGAGAAGGCGCCAAAAGAGGGGACCTCAAGAGGCGGGAAAGGGAGAAACACAACCCTGGGCTAAGATGAAGGCATTATAGAGGATGCCATAAGGGGATCCAGCAATTTCGGGGAGTTCATTACTGTTCTAAGGGGAAAATGGATATGCTCGAGCAGTGATTCTGTGGCTAGGAGAAACCCATTCACCAAGGAATACTACACCGGCAGTGATCCGCTGACATCGGAGGAGGCCCATGTGCTCTTCAAGAGCATAGACAACATCCCGGATTACACTCTTATTATCACGGGCATCAATATGGGAATGCGCATATCGGAGATATCATCCCTCGAGGAGATATCCATAAACGAACCTGAGGGACCACATCTGGGATGAGAAGAAGGACCGGTATCGGGACGTCTACGTTCCTGGGGGAGTCATATCGGTGCTGAAGAGACACATGAATGCCATGAACAGGGAAAAGGATCCAAGGCTGTTCCCGTGTTCCCACAAGACCATAGAGAGGAAGATACAGGTCTGGACTGAGAAGGCTCTGGGAAAAAAGAAGAGCTGGCATGCCATCCGGCACACGTACATTTCGCTGTCCAGGGAGCTCGGCATAACCATGGAGACAGTGATGCAGAACACGGGAGACGCAGCTGTTGCGGTATTGAAATACTATTCAAAACCAAGCCCGGAATTCATCAGGAGGACCGTCAATGAAAGGAAGAGCTTTGAGGTGAAATGATGTCAGAAATCAAACTGGTATTTCAATCGATTAATTCAGGCAACGCATCGCTCCGATTACTCCACATTACCGGGGATATTTCATACTTGAGAAATGCGTTTTCTTTCTTGCCTTGCTCATTCAAGTCAACTTTACTCCTCATCTTATCTCCCTTTATCTCATATTCCTCATGCTTTCCTTAATATTCTTCAACCTAAACAAAACATTCTCAGTTGATCTTTCGTCCAGGAAAGTGCTGATTTTCGAAGCAATAATGCCCGGAGCTTCCTCCGCGGTTATATTTCCCAGATCAAGATTTTCTATTGTTCCGTTGAACTCATCGATAAGCTCCTTTGCTCTAGTTTCAACCCTCTTCAGGTCTTTGCAATATCTCGTGAGTTCAGGCTGTAGCTTTAAGGAGCACAATTCTCTGCGAACATCAGAAATTGTGTTGGCAATGCTCTTCAGAAGTTTGATAGGAGGATTGACAACTTTACCTGTTTGCCTTATTCTTGAATCCATAAGCATCTCAAGATACTTCAGCAGATTTTCTTCTTGAATCATCATCTCATCCTTTCAAGATCTTTATCACACCCAATCCCACACGCTCCTGTCATATGATCTGACGGCAACCAGCCTGAACTTTGCGTCAGGATGCCTTTCCGATGCACCGTATAGTACCGAGAGCTGGTCGTCCATCATGGATAAGGGCACGAACGTGGACGACCTGTATCTGCCATCCATTGTGCGTGCGAGAATGGCAGCCTTTGGTATCCTCCTCTTGAGGGAGAAGCGCTGGACATCGTCCAGGAAACCCGATCTCAGGTAACGTATCGAGAATCCTGCACCGTCGTACACCACTGCCCTGAAACCCTTCTCCTCCTGCCTGTAGAAGTTGTACTCTATGTAACAGTCTTCGT
>JAJZLK010000017.1 GCA_021803655.1 Thermoplasmata archaeon | reverse complement strand
CCCTTGAATCCGTTATCACGACGAGAACGTCATTCTCTGCAGACCGGAAAGCCCAGAGCCAGTATTTATCTCCGTTGACATGAAAGCCCGTCTCGTCGATATGGACCCATTTCGATCTCCTGATCCGTTCCTGAATGGTAGCATATTCCGATCTGCAGGCATCTCCCACGCGGAGAAGAGCATCGTTGATCCCCTTCACGCTCAGGTTGAGATCATTGTTCGTCTTGAGGAATTCCTGCACCTTCCTTATCACTCCCCTGAGATTGTACTTCAGCATGGTGATGTAGTTCAGGAGGTAGATGCCCATGTCTCCGGTCTGCGGACAGTCAATGTGCTTCGCCTTCACCTCGATGCCACAGCTGCTGCACTTATACACGTCAAGATCAAATTCCGTGATCTTTATCCTCTGCGGCGGCGGGATGTCAAATATGGTCTTCTTCTCCGTCCTTATGGGTGATCCGAGATCGTGATTGCATTCCGGGCATTTCTCCGTCGATACATGGATGATCTCATCCGGCTTGTCGTGTATACGGGTTGCTCCCTTATGGCCTGAAGGTGCACCCCTCTTACCCGGCGTTTTGCCCGGTTTTGGCTGGAAGTGCTGCAGCGATGGCGGCGTGTGGGGATTCTCATACATTATGAGACGCTTCTTCAGTGCATCATTCTCCTCCCTGAGCTTCACGTTTTCATCCGTGAGCCGTTCAACTGCAATCTCCAGCTGGTGAATGTAATCCTCGTTCATCTGTCCAGTGCCTCAATGTCTGATTCAATAAGCACGACTCTCCTTACAAACAGTTCCACGTTGTGCTGATCACAGAAACCCTTCACCTTTTCCAGATCCTCCATTCGGATTATGAAGCATGAGTTAAACGCATGAACATTTGGTATCCCGGACATGAGACCACCCCTGGAATACGAAAACCTGCCGTATTGTGATCTGTCTGTATAGCCAAGAAACTTCCTGTTGAAACGGGTACGTTCAACTGGAGTTTTTCCCTCAAGCCTGTATCCAATAATGATACCAAGTCGATTATCCATTAATACTGAAACACAGTTCAGTATAATAATCTATTCCCCAGAACAAGAAAATTCTGATTAAAAACTGGTGGGCTTAAGAGTCAGAAAACAAACGTTGCACGATCGAAGCTAAACAAATACCGTGAGCATTTTCATGGTATCGAAAGCGGTCAGGCCCTTCTTCTCTTCATTCCTGTGATCTGCATGATACCTGTTCCTGATCTCAAGAAAATAGTTCCAGACAAAACGGCAGGATCCAAAGTGCTTCTCAAGAAGCACGGTTTGTGCTTCGTTCGGGTACAGTCGCACTTTTAGGGCCTTAATCACTATTTACACAATCCCATTATAATTAATACACCTATCGCAATTCATCCACATCGCAGGCTCAGTGGCTTTCTTGCTCGTTTAGTTGTAATCTATGAATATCTCTGTAGAATGAATTTGTGCAACATATATATTCATAACGCAACGTTACATTTCGTAAGTTTCAGCTTTGGGCAAACCAACTTACACCCGGAATTACTTCAAGACCTCCTGACAGGTTCCGGCTTGCCCGTGGCGCACATGGACAGAAAACGGGAAATTGGGAAAGCCTGACACCCCTAAGCCCCGGACGTATCTCAAAACAGATCAAGGTTCGACTGCCTGCTCTTCTTTCCTATCTCATCAAGTTTCGATACGTAAGGATCAACTCTCTGTTGTGTGAATCCCCTCTCATCGCAGAGAAACTTCATGAGCGATGAGATATCCGGTCTCTTCAAGCCCGGTAACTGAGTCTCAACCGTTGGAGGATTCATGAAAAGGTCCCGGATCGCATCCAGGTTCGGAATCTCAGTACCCTTTTCCCTCAGTACATGGAATATGTCGCCATGTTTCCTGATGAGATTCAGTGCAGTCTTCGCGCCTACTCTTTCCAGCCCCTTGTTGAAATCTGTTCCGGTAAGTATGCCAATGTCTACAAGCTGTTCGTGTGTGATTCCATTCACCGTAAGAGTCTTCTCCAGGTCCGCGACCTCCGGGCTTACGTTGACATAAATGTTCTTTCCCGGCAGTTTCCTTCTCCCGCTTACGGTGAAATTCCTGAGAACTTTCCTAGCCCCGAAGAGAAGGCAGTCATAATCCTGGGATATCACCCCGTGCACTAGGCCGGTTTTGCTCATCCATGACGCCTGTGCCTCGCCTTCGGAAGGCGCCTGGACCCACTGCAATCCCATGTAACCCAGAACTTCCTTGACTTCCATGATCATCTCACCGGTGATCACGTTGATCCTCGAGGTGAGGGACCTGACCCTTTCTGTGTCTCCCTTCTCTATGGCCTCCTGCAGTTCAAGCCTGTTCTTCTCCTTTATCAGCCTCCGCTCGTCAAGAGTCCTGGCCTTAAGCGGAGAAGGTTTGCCGTCAAACACGTAAATCGGTACAATACCGTTCTCCAGGAGGGTTATTGACCGGTAGAAAACGCCTGATACATGTGATGTTATCCTGCCGCCGGAATCCATGAGAGGTGTGCCGTCCGGCTGCCGGATACTGCTGAGAAACTGGTAAAGAACATTGTATCCATCAACAGCGACGTACCATCCTGAATGATCCTTGAGAGTAGTCGGACTCCTCTGAACGATGGCCGAGAGGTCTACTCCCATGACTTCCATGAATCGGCGTTAAGATATAACTTTCTCTACATGGCATGATTATTTTACCTGCGGGTAATCAAGAGAAGATGAGCCGGGAGGTCAAGTGTGAAGTCTGTGGCTCTGCGTTCAAATGCGGAACGCCGTTTCCTGCATGCTGGTGCCTTGGAGTTGCAATCACGTCGGAAAGACTGAAACAGATCTCCAGGAAATATCACGATTGCATTTGCAGGAACTGCCTGACACTTCTTGCATCATCAGAGCCGTGATCACGGGGATTGCTGACGGGCACATGCTATTCCCTCGCCTGTTATGAATAATTCAGTCTTTTTTCCTTCCCTGATGGATCGGTGCTTCTCGACCGTAATGACCCTCTTTCCTCCCGGAGCCTTTTCGATACGATATATCGCCTTCATGATGTGATCGATGATGAAGCCGCCAAAGGGGGTCAGGTTTCCGGTCTCTATATCCATGTAAATCTGGTTTGTCATCAGGACCGGAACGTTGAACTTGATGGCCATTCCCTGCAGGAGGGAAAGCTGCTTCTGTATCAGTGGAACTCGGGAACTGTCGCCGCTCTTCTCCAGCCTGAAATGTTCAGTGAATGAGTCTATTACTATGAGTCCTGGTCTCCTCTTTTCCATGAGCCTGGACGCCCGCATGAGGGAGACTTCCTGATCATCCAGGGAAACCACCCGGTAAAGTGCAAAATTCTCTATAAGTTCCGGTGAATTCCTTGTCACCTGCAGGAACCTCTCCGAGGAGAACCCTTCACTGTCCAGGAATATCACGTGCTGTCCGGCCATCAGCGCCGCAAGTGAGAAAATCATGCAGAGGTTTGTTTTCCCCGCACCGCCTTCACCGTATATCTCTGTGATAATTCCCGGTTCAAGACCTCCTTCCATCAGATCGTCGACGCATGAGACTCCGGCAGCAAGTTTGGCCCCCTTCTCAATCTGAACCCGTTCCATTCCTATGATCAGTCCTAGTCCCTATTTAAACCACAATGTACGGGAGCAGGTCATCAAGGTTATCTGACACAAGCGTTCCGGTGGTGTACTTTGAAACCTCACTGTTCTCAGGATTAAACGCAATGGACGTTCCGCATACCTCAAACATTGATCTGTCCATTACCGAGTCCCCTATAGCCACGCATTCCTCCTTTTCCAGTCCCAGTTTTCCCATAATTTCCTTGAGTATTAGCCCCTTCTTTTCCGGGGCCACCCTGGGAACGCACTTCCTGGTAAGGTATCCGTTCGTATCCGTCAGAAGTTCATTAGAATACACTGCGTCAAAACCGGCTATACTGTCAATCTTGTCCGAAAGCCATGAGATGCCGCCGGACACTATGGCAACGATGATGCCGTTCTCCTTCATCGCCCTGACGGCGTGAGCCAGGTTTGACCTGATCGGTATCTCTCCGAGAATGTTCTTGACACTGTCGGAATGCACCTTTCCCATCTTTTCCAGCCAGAGATCAACATCGCTGATCATGAACTGCTCGTAGTTGATCTCGCCCCTGAGATACCTTGAAAGATTTCTGGAGTTATCAACTCCGAACCTGTCATGCACGTATTTCCAGCTGCTCTGGACCGTGGTGAGAACACCATCCATATCAAATGCAGCCAGTCTGATTCTTCTCTTTCGATCCATGAGATCAGTATGTCCTTGAGAAGGTGGCCAGTTTTCCGTGATTGCCGCAAACAATACATTCCCCACTCTTCTCGATGTCCAGTCTGTAACCAAGGCAAATCTTTTCTGTTTTTGCCTCTATCTCATCAGCACAGTCCTTTTTCCCGCACCATGCAGCCTGGCTCGCGCCGTTCCACTTCACCATATCATCCAGTGAGAGTGAGTCCTTAAGCATTGATCCAAGCTGTTCGATGGCTTTTGAGGTCATATGTTCCCTGATCAGGTTGAGTGACTCGTTTATAGCGTCAAGCAGTTTCGATGATTCCACCTTCTTCCTGCCCTTTTCTGTCCTCAGGACCAGTGTGACAGAACTGCTGCCGACTTCTCTCTCCCCTATCTCGATCCTGATTGGCACACCACGCATTTCCCAGTCATTGTACTTATATCCAGGGGTGTATGAATCCCTGTCGTCAAGCCTTACACGTATCCCGGAGGCGAGGATCATTTCGTATATCTTCTTCGCGTAAGAGAAGGTGTCAGTCCCTGATGGAATCGGTACTATGACGACCTGAACAGGAGCGAGATCAGGGGGGAGTATGAGTCCCTTGTCGTCACCGTGTATTCCCACCATAGCCCCGATGAGCCTTGAACTCATTCCGTAGGTGGTCTGGTGCACGAACTTTTTCTCCCCGTTCTCGTCTGAATAGGTAATTTCATAGGGTTTAGAGAAGTTCTCCGCATACTGGTGAAGAGTGGCAAGCTGGAGTGTTCTGCCTGAAGGCATTACTGTGTCCACTGCGTTGCTGTACCTTGCTCCGGGAAACTTGTCCCACTCCGGTCTCCTGTGGATAATGTATGGAACGCACATGACCCTGGCGACTTCCTTCCATATTGAGAGATATTCCTCAATCTCCTTTTCTGCGTCCTCAAAGCTTTCGTGAGCCGTGTGAGCCTCGAAGAAGTGAATCTCTCTGTCCCTGAGAAATGCCCGGGTATGTTTCGTTTCGTATCTATACACATTAACGATCTGGTATATCTTCAGAGGCAGATCGCCGTGCGTCCTTATCCAGAGGGAAAACATAGGATACATGGCGGATTCGCTCGTTGGGCGCAGCGACATATCCTCTTCGAGCTGGTCGGTACCACCCTTTGTTACCCAGAAAACCTGGCCCTCGAATCCTTTGAGGTGCTCAAACTCTACTGCCAGCTGGCCCCTGGTGATCAACAGGGGAAACGAAACCTCATTGATTCCACTGGAATCACAGTACTTACGGATAAACGTGTCAAGCTGCTGTGAGATCTTCAGTCCGTACGGCATCCAGATATTCATTCCCTTTACGGGATATCTCTTGTCTATCATACCTGCTGTCTCTATGATCTCATTATACCACTGACTGAAGTTTTCCTTCCTGTTTTCCATTCTGGAGAAGGGATAAATGAGGAGGATAATAATTGTTTAGAATGCCTGAGGATAGACAGCTATTTCCACCTCTTGATGAGGAGAATCCACACGCTTCTGGAATGCCTGGCATTCCTGTAAAGATGAAGGCCAAGTGATCCATTCGACTGGATTATTGAGCATCTCGTTCATATTTCCGTGAAAGGAGACTTTCCAACAGCATAGTTGATCAAGGCTTTATACAATCTTGGCGTCGGCCATAGGATGACCGGAGAAATTCTGCAGGTTAAGGGAGGTTCGATACATTACACGAAAGTTGGCGATGGACTCCCTATTGTATTAATCCTTAACTCCTCAATTCTTACGTAATACGTCAAGGTTTACCCCCAATTCCGGTACCAGATCTCTTGCCTTTTTCGGTATCTCTCCAAGCATCTCCTGCTTTCCCAGATCATAGATCTTGATCCTGGACAGGATCAGGAGAACGTCCCTTACGCTGTGCTTCCCGCTGATCATGTTGAGGATCTGGAAGTG
>JAJZLK010000035.1 GCA_021803655.1 Thermoplasmata archaeon | reverse complement strand
GGGAAGTCGTTGATAATCAGGGGAACATCATATTTCCTGCAAAGGTTGCGAAGACGGGTTGCAGTCTCCACAAGGGAATCAGGTGTAGAGTGTTTATCCCTTAATTGCAGGAGGTCCAAGCCCGCATTCAGGGCATCCTCTGTTATTTCCCAGAACATTTTCGGACGGGGATCCGGTGTAACGAGATACAGCCCCTCAAGCTTCACTTGAGTCCCCTTTCTATACCGGAGGCGATCGCTTTCCAGAATTCATCCTTCACCTGTTCTGGGCGTTTCTTTTTTCCCTCTGCGTCCACAATAAATGTGCCGGATGATCCTGGAAGGATTTCTCCCACATCCGCAGCCTGAATGCCGTTTTCCTTCAGTTTAGCGATGAACGCCTCAGAACGTTCAGGCCTCACCGTGAGAAGAAGAGTGCCTTCGCTTATCGATTTAGTCGGATCTATGCCATACGCGGCACAAAGATCGGCAATCTCCCTGTAAATTGGAAACCGGTTCTCGTATGCAACCAGGCCGTTTCCAGAGGCTTCAGCTATTTCATAAAGAGCTCCTGCAAGTCCACCTTCCGTGACATCGTGCATTGAAGTTACGCCACTGTCTCTCAGGCCGAAATCCATCGAGATCATTGCTTCGCGGACCGTGGACATTTCATAAAACCTATTCCTGATTGCTGAGGCGGTCTCCTGTCCGATGGCCCGATCAGTATAGTCCGGAAAGGCGTGTGCAAGAAGAACAGCAGCTTCGAGGGCAATGCTCTTGGTGACAATGATCCTGTCTCCCGGTCTTGACATCTCCGACGTTATGTACCTGTCACGGTCTCCAATGCCGATCATTGTGGCTCCTCCCACCATCGGGAAGCTGACACCCGCATATCGCGCCGTGTGGCCAGTCACCACACTGATTCCGTAAGTCCTGCATTCGCTGTCGATTGTAGACAGCATCTCATCGATCTGATCGTCCGTGATCTCCGGAGGGAGGTTATAATCCACTGTCAGGTACTGGGGAGGAATGCCTGAGGTGCAGAGATCAGATGCGATAATGTGGAAGGCAAACCATGCAGCCTTCTTCATTCCAAGGTTGATATCTATGAATATCGGGTCAGTGGTGAGGACCATAACCTTTCCACCGCCAATGTCCACTATTCCCGTATCTACCCCATTCCTTGGCGCTACGATGACTTCCTTTCTGTCTGAACCAGTCCTTCTGAGAACGTGTTCCGTGAAAAATTCCCTGGAAATCTTTCCTAGTTCGTTGCTCATGGCAATACCTCCGTACTTACAGTTTGCGAATTGCGAAAGTCAAGGTCCTTTGTCTCATTCCCATGAATAAACCAGACAATTGAGGCTGCAAGTCCCGCTCCCCACAGAATCAGGTTTATTACAACAAACTCCGCCACCGTTATGCCCGTAGTTGAATAATATGCCAGGATCGGATAAGAAATCATTGGGAATACGCGAATTACTCCGATGAATCCTCCCCGATGGCTGTTTGGCGCAAGTTCTGGTTCCATTGTCGTTCTGCTTACCCATGCAAATTCTGAGAACATCATGTTGACCAGAAGCAGAAACAGAAACAGGATGAGGTTCTGAAGATAGGACAGCATGACAAAAATAGCAAGAGTGCTGACTACTCCTCCTAGGAACGCGAATACTGAAAATATCTTTCTTCCTATGTTCACCAGCAGGAATGAAAATCCTCCTGCAATGGAAGCCCCTGCAAGAGCTATAAATATCATCAGCACCGTAAATGTTCCCCCATAAATTGTCTCCGGGAAATAGATTGGTGCCAGGATATATGCCATCAGTCCAAAGGTGAGGTACTGGGAAATCGAGAAGACGCTTAGAATAATGAAACCGAGTCCATACTTCCCATGCCTGTCATTCTGCGATGAACCGTTCCTCCCCTGTCTGATCTCTTTCCACAACCGTGAATCCTGTGATTTAACAAGCGCCACAACCGAGAGGAGAGAAACAATTGTTCCAGTACCAATCAGAAGTATGTTGAATTCAGAGGTGGTCAGGGAGTAGTAGGAGTAAAACAGGTAATAGAATGCATAGAGAGCCCCACCTATATTAGAAAAATTAGGAATGACTGAAAGGTAGAATCCCCTTGACTTTACTGCCGACTCCTCTGCTATCAGGCTGAGTATTGGAGGTTCCATTCCCCCTACAAAGAAGTTTGCGATCACAATGCCTCCCAGAAGAAGCTGAATGTTCTGGTTGACCAGACCGTAGGAGACCACCCAGATTCCGGCAAGAAATAAAACGAGAGAAATGAGGAACATAGTCTTTCTTCCTGCAAGATCAGAGAATATGCCTACAACCACGTCCCCAAGAAATAGTGAAAGCGGACCGATTATCAGTGCCAGTAAAACAAGATTCGGGTACGAGCCCACAAAACTCTGAGCGGTTGACACCGGCCCAATTGATGACACAAACCCCCACAGGAAAAATGCACCTATGGAAGATACTGTAAGAGCTAACCCCAGTTTTGATTTTGTCTTATTTTCGTTTGCTGCCAGCATATTGCTCCCTCCGCCAGTATTACCTGGATCAGGTTCAAAGGGTCGATCTATGTGATCCTCTCAGCCCTTTCGAGCTCCCCTTCTCCCTATAATTTGGAGGTAATTTATATACCCTTCCCCTCAGCCTCGGCTACTTGGATCCAAATATAGGAAGGTACATATGCAATAATGATTTCTTCGTTCAATGAACAGAAAGAAGACAACAAAAATTCTGGTCCCGGTAATAGTGATTGCCGTTGTGGCGGTTGTTGTTCTGGGATACTTCGGGTATCTCCCATTTTTCAATAACCCCAATTTCGGCTTTCCAAGCTCTTCCCAGATGACCCAGGCAGCCGGAAATGGCAAGACCTACAATCAGTCGGGGTCCCCGCATCAGGCGAGCGGAGGCCAGAGCAGTTACTCCGGAGTCTCTTCTGCTCAGGAGCTAAATTATACCAGCCAGGGAGGAGCGTTTATCCTGGTCATAGAATTGAAGTTCAGTAGCTCAAGCGGGGCGCAATCTGAATATACGAAGACCTACGCAGAGATTAAGAGCGCATCGACCCTTGGTGGAGTCTTAAGCAGCAGTACTTCCATTTCTGCGAATATCACATATCGCGGGTTCACCTACTTCTCCTACCAGTTTCTTGGAGAACAGATCTCTTTTGGATATGACGGGGCATTCGTATTTATGATATTCTCATACTCCGGTACTTCTTCGATTTCCATCGATGCAACATCCAACGCGGTCATTTCAGCAATGTATTGATGGGAAACCATCGTACATTTTTTTCGATGATTGCTATTTTTCTCGTTCGAACTTAACGCCATGGTTGCCATATTACGCGTCCTATCGTGATTTCTGATCCTCATCCTGGACGTTTACATCAAGATTGATGAGACAGAACCCAATCGCTGGAAATCGAATTTTCCCAGAATATTTAGAAAAGGTTTTAATAAACGCTCTAAATAAGCAACAGAATTTTCTGGATGTGATACTTCATGGAAGGCAATCTTAGAACTGGAACAACAACTGTCGGTATAACGCTGAAAGACTCAGTCATAATGGCCACGGAAAGAAGAGTGACCATGGATCATTTCATAGCGCACAAGGATGGAAAGAAACTGCACAGGATTGATGCGTACGCTGCAATGACCATTGCCGGCCTTGTCGGTGATGCACAGGTGCTCGTCAGGTACATGACTGCAGAACTTCAACTGTTCAGGCTCCAGAAGAAAGTGAGCATGCCTACAGAAGCAGCGGCGACCCTTCTTTCAAATATCCTGAATCAGTCCAAATACTACCCATATATGGTTCAGATACTCATAGGCGGTTATGATACCGCTCCCCACATATTTTCTGTTGATGCAGCAGGTGGCGCAGTTGAAGATGTTTATGCAAGCACGGGTTCCGGGTCCCCATTCGTATATGGAGTTCTTGAAAACTCATACACAAGAGATCTAAAACTCGATGAGGGAATAGACCTAGTGATAAGGGGAATATCCGCGGCCAAGCAGAGAGACTCGGCGTCTGGTGGGATGATCGATGTTGCGGTCATTACCCAGAAAAATGGGTATGTTCCGCTGCCAGAACAGGAAGTTCTGGAAAGGATAAAGACAATGAAACTTAAATTCTAATTTTTTTTAATTATTATCGGGTGTGCATTAAATGAGTTTTAAGGACTATCTTGGGGAAGCCCGCGCAATCTTCGACAGGCTTTACCCGGATAACAGGATTACAACGGTAGAATACGAAGGACCAAACATAATAGTATATACAAAGGATGAAACGCTGTTTTCAAAAAGAGACGATCTTGCCAGACAGATAGCCCAGGAACTCAGAAGAAGGATCGTGATCAGACCTGATCCGGAAATAATGTTGCCTGAAGACGATTCAAAGAAGCTGATTGAAAAGATCATCCCAGAGAAAGCTGGACTCCACGACGTCTATTTTGAGAGTGATACCGGAGAAGTTGTCATAGAGGCGGACGAACCCTCGATAATCACTGGGAGGGATTCAAGTATCATCCGGGAGATAAAGTCGTCCACCAAATGGTCACCAAGGGTTGTCAGGGCACCTCCGATGCACTCAAGAACGGTAAAGGAGATGCGGGAACTGCTCCGGGAATTCAAGCAGGAGAGAAGAGAATTCCTGCACAACCTTGGTATCAAGCTGAACGCCCCGGTCATGGAAGGGGAGAGCTGGATTCGTGTTACTGCACTTGGCGGTCACAGGGAAGTGGGAAGAAGTGCCACGCTAGTATCGACCAACAACTCCCGGATACTGGTTGATTGTGGAATGTTGAATACCACGGAAGGAGAGCAACCGTGGGAGGGTGCACCATATCTATACCTGCCCGAGGCCCAGCCTCTCAGTTCGTTGGATGCCGTGGTGCTTACCCATGCGCATCTGGATCACTCCGGCCTGCTGCCAATTCTCTACAAGTACGGATATGAAGGGCCGGTATACATGACTGCTCCAACCCGTGATCTGGCTGTGCTGCTGCAGAATGACTACATCAAGGTGGCATATGCTGAGGGAAAGAAGTCTCCTTACGATTCGAAGCATATCCGTGAAATGGTCAAGAAATCCGTAATCCTGAAATATAATGAGACCACTGACATAACAAGAGATACGAGAATAACTTTCTATAATGCCGGGCATATCCTCGGATCAGCTTCCGTGCATATGCACATTGGAGAAGGCCTTTACAATATTGTTCTCAGCGGGGACGTCAAGTTCGAGAAGTCATGGCTGTTCAACGCAGCCCATAACAGGTTCCCGAGAGTGGAGACATTCATGACAGAATCCACCTATGCGGGAAGGGATGATTATGCACACACACGCTCGGATGCGTACAGTGCACTGACAGACATTATCAACAGGACCTTTGATCGGGGCGGTTCTGTACTTATTCCGGTATTTGCGGTCGGACGGAGCCAGGAAGTCATGCTTTCTCTGGAACAGGCCATGAGGGAAAAACAGATTCCTGAAGCCAGGGTGTACTGTGACGGTATGATAATGGAAGCGACTGCCATCCATGCTGCGTATCCAGAGTTCCTGAACAGGGAACTCAGGGAAAAGATCATGGTGAAGGGAGAAAATCCATTCATGAGTCCGATCTTCAAACGTGTAGAATCCTCGGATGAGAGAAAGGATATCTGTGACGCTGCGGAGAGCTCTATTGTTCTTGCAACATCTGGAATGATGAATGGGGGCCCTGTAATGGAATATTTCAGGTCGTGGGTCGATAACCCGAAGCATTCTCTTGTATTTGTCGGCTACCAGGCAGAGGGTACTCTGGGAAGAAGGATACAACGCGGATCGCAGGAATTAACGCTCAGCGATGGTGGAAGAATCAACAGATACCCGGTGAAAATGGCAATAGAGACTGCAGAAGGTTTCTCCGGGCATTCTGACAAGAAGCAGCTGATTGCATATATTGCGACAATGCAGCCAAAACCCCACAGAATACTTGTTAACCATGGGGACGGTGAAAAGAGCTATGAGTTTTCAAAGTTACTGCACTCAAAGTTTGGAGTCGAGGCTGTGGCCCTGAAGAACCTGGAAACCATACGGCTGTACTGAGTTCACTAAATTGTCTGAGTCTTGCTTAGCTTCGGTGAGCCTCAATCCTTAATATAGGTCGGTCCGGCATCATTTTATTCATTGTTGAACAAAAGAGTCATAGCCTCCACCACTAAGTGAAGGCAACTTCGGAAAACTTAAAGCGGAAATTCACCAGACGGGAATATCTTCTTCCAGTCCTCGAGAAATCTCGAAAGCCCCTCGTCGGTCTTGGGGTGTGAGGGGAGTTTCTTGAGTACGTCGAAGGGCATTGTGACAACGTCT
>JAJZLK010000048.1 GCA_021803655.1 Thermoplasmata archaeon | reverse complement strand
GAGCTGACAACGGCTACATAATAACTGGGTATCAGGGTAATGATGTTTCCTACACTGCCAGGGTACTCGCCCAGAAAATAAAGAACACGCCGCATGATATCACCATACTGGGGAATCAGTCTGCGGATTCCATTTCAGGGCTCCTGGCTGGAAAACTTTCGGCATTGCTGGAAGAGCCTCTTGTCGGAAACGCCATATCAGTAGAAATAGAGAACGGGTCGGCCAGAGTGAAGAGGGTTCTGGAAGACCATAATTTAATTGTTGAAGCCAAACTTCCTGCCATAGTTTCGGTAACTCAGGAAATCAACGAGCCGCGGTTGCCTCCTGTAATGCAGATCATGGCAGCCGGCAGGAAGCCCATAAACTCGGAAAAAACCTCCCTGTCACCAACAGGTGCAGTCAAAATATTATCGAACAAGGCTCCAAAAAGCGAACGCAAGAAAATAGTGATTGATGACGTGGATAAGAGACTGGACGAGATCGTCAAGGTGATAAAGGAGGAGATGAGATGAAAGCGCTTGTTTTTTCTGAAGATGCAGACATCGCTTCACAGATGGTTACATATTTCAGCAAAGTCATGCCAGTCGATTCGGCCACCACTTCTGCGAAATATTCTGGTCTTGCAGATTTCGGGGCAGGAACTATTTACCATTTGAAAGGGGATGCACAGTCCGATTCCATTTCGCTGAAGCTTCAGGAGATCTTCAACGGAGGCTATGATTATCTGTTTGTTTCCTCCACAATTCTCGGCAGGGAAGTTGCCGGAAACGTAAGCGAAAGACTCGGAAAAGAGATCGTTCCTGAAATAAACAGTTTCGAACTCAAAAACGGGAAGGCTGTCACGAAAAGGTTTTTCCTCGGGGGAAAGACTGTTCTGGATGAGGAATCAGATGCCGGGGTTTTTACTGTCACTCCCGGAATCAGCGAACCGCAAAAAACAGCGGGTAAATCTGCAATCACTGAGGTGGAGTTGCCCCAGTCTGCGCTAAAGACTATCAGCACTGAGGAAAAAAGCACCACCGGAGTAAACCTGGAAAAAGCCAAAGTTATAGTCTGTGTGGGAAGAGGACTTGGAAAGAAAGAGGGCATAGCCTCTGTTGAGCCCTTGATAAAAGCTGTTGGTGGAGAGCTTGCCGGATCAAGGCCGGTATGCCTGGATTATCAGTGGCTGACCGAGGACAGGCAGGTAGGGATATCAGGGAAGAAGGTAAAACCGAACCTGTACATCGCACTTGGCGTTTCGGGGCAGATACAGCACATAGCCGGTATGAGAGGATCAAGGACTGTAATAGCAATCAACAAGGACAAGTCTGCACCGATATTCGAGGAAGCTGATTATGGGCTGGTTGGGGACCTTTACCAGATCATACCTAAACTTGTTAAGGCATTAAGCTCCTGAGCACATACTCTTCCATCACAATTTTTTCCCTTTCCGGAAATTAAATGTGATGTGGTCCCGTAGCATGGCGAATCTTTTTTAGTAGTAGCGTGTTGTTGCCTTACCTGATTGGAAAAATCCATCAGGCGGGTGTTTGCAGATGTATATATTTTCCGGAGTGCTTCTTGCCGGTTTGCTGATTGCGGCCACGCTGTTCCTTCATTCCATTTACGAAATTCTGTGGAATGCCATCAAGATACCGCTGAAGAAGCCCGATCTCAAGCCTGATATTGGCCGCAGGCTGTATCTGGTAATTAGGAATGTTTTTCTTCAGGGGAAGCTGTTCAAGGACCTTGGAGGGGGGATAATGCATTCCCTCATGTTCTGGGGCTTCATAGCATTTGGATCGTATTCTCTTGATTTCTTTGTCAGCGGAATAGATCCGTCCTTTCACCTGTTCACCGGGGGGCTTCTCGAAACTGTCATATTTTTCACTGTTGACCTGTTCGCCCTGATAGTGCTTGCTGACGTCCTGCATGCCGTAGTAAGGAGATGGATTATAAAAATCCCCAGATACCAGGGGTATAACGGATTCGAGGCCTGGTTCATCCTTTCGCTGATTGCCATCCTGATGATCACTTACTTCATCCTCTCCGTCCTGAGAGTCGACGGGCTGACCGCAGGCATACCGGGAAGCCTCGCTGAGAACCTGGCACCGGTACAGACGCCGGTCAGCTACGCGCTGGCATCTGTTCTTCCAAAGGTTTCCGCAGGCACTGCGTATTACATTTACTGGATCACGTTCTGGGTGCACGCCCTGGACTTCATGATGTTCCTGGCCTACATTCCGAGGTCAAAACATCTTCACCTCTTTGCTGCGCCCCTGAACGTCCTGTTTTCAAAGAGAGAACAGGCAAAACTCGAACCCATAGACTTTGAAAAGGAGACCAGATTTGGCGCCACTGACGTCAGGGATTTTGACTGGAAGGATTACTTTGACTTTTACTCATGCACAGAGTGCGGACGCTGCACATATAACTGCCCTGCCAACCTGACGGGCAAGACCCTCTCCCCGAGAGACATAATATGGGACCTGAGGGAAGCAGTGATGATCCAGGGCAGGGAATACAGGGATAAAAAGGGGAATCCGGATGACGTGTTCAAGACAGTGATTGGTTCCCCGATAAAGGAAGATGATCTGTGGTCATGCACTACGTGCATGGCATGTGTTGAGCAGTGCCCGGTTATGATTGATCATGTCCCGAAGATTGTCAGTATGAGGAGATCGCTTGTCCTCAACCAGGGGAAAGCTCCAAAGGAAGTTATTGAACTGTACAGGAACCTTGAATCTTACGCCAGTCCCTATACTGTGGATCCGTCCACGCGGGCCGCCTGGTCTGAGGGACTCGATGTTATTGATCTTTCCATGGTGCCCACAGCCGATTACGATGTTCTTTACTGGGTAGGATGCGTAGCCAGCTTTGACAGGAGGAATCAGGAGATCGCCAAATCCGTAACAAAGATACTCAAGCATGCAGGCGTGAAATTTGCCATTCTAGGTTCTGAAGAGAAATGCACCGGAGATCCTGCCAGAAGAACGGGCAATGAATATCTGGCAGATATGCTTATAAAGCAGAATGTGGAAACCCTGCAGAAACATAAGGTGAAGAAGGTCATAGCGAGCTGCCCCCACTGTTTCAACTCCCTGAAGAACGAGTACAGGGATTTCGGTATAGAACTGGAGGTTTACCACCATACTGAATTCATAAACAGGCTCATAACAGAGAAGAAACTGAATGTCCGGTCGCTGGATTCGGACGTGCTCGAGAAGTACACATATCACGACTCGTGTTATATAGGAAGATACAACAAAATCTACGAGGAACCGAGAGACATTGTCAGGAATTTTGCCACTAACTTCGAAGAGATGGAGATGAACAAGAGCAAAGCACTCTGCTGCGGCGCCGGAGGCGGGAGACTGTGGATGCAGGAGACTGAAGGTACCATGATCTCCCACAGGAGAATAGAGATGGCAGATAGCATCGGGGCCACTACTGTTGTCACTGCATGCCCTTACTGCATGACCATGCTCGATGATGCGAGAAAGACTACAAACAGGGAAGAAAAAATGAACATAAAGGATATCTCGGAGCTCGTTGCGGGCAGAATAGAATGACGACTGGAATTTCTGTAATTCCTCCTCTTCTTTTCGCAGATTTTAGTGTATATTTCTCTATTCTTTCTTCCGGATAATATTATATCTGTAATTTATCGTGCAGATACATTAATATACTGAACTTTTGTCGTATCAAGGTGCTATAGAAATGGTGGTGTCCAAGGTGGAAGAACAGTCCGGGGAACAGGAGATGAGCAATAGGAACCTTGATCTCAGTGCTGGTGAACTGGTAATCCTGGTTTCAAAGATATTCACCACCATGTCCACAAAAAAACTTGATCTTGCCAGGCTCAATTTCCTGATCTTTCTTGCAGAAGGTGATGGCGGCATCCGGTCAGAAATAACCTTTGAGAAGACAGGATTCGGGCCCAAATCCAGATATGTGGAAAATTTTGTGAAAAGCAACAAGGAACTGTTCACGCTCAGAACTTCCCAGAAGACAAAGCACTCCGGCCCGGATGTTGATACCAGAAAGACTGTAAACCTTACAGCTGAGGGGAAAGATCTATCGTCAAGGATATCAGATTTTTTGCACCCAGATAAAATGCGAAGTCTATCTCACGTAGTAACGAAGTGGTCGGACGAGATGCTCGGTGATATCCTCACTTACATATGTGTGTTTTTTGGATATTTCTGCCCGGAGATAAACCTCAAGGAAGAGGTGCGTAAAAATGATAAGGGAAAAAATGCATCATAGTTTACATGCATGAATGTGTCTTCTGTGAAATAGTGGATGGTTCACTGCCTTCTTTCAAGTTCTTTGAGGATTCGGAGTTCATGGCGATTCTCGATAAATATCCTAATACTGTTGGCCAGAGTCTCGTAATACCGAAGAAACACCATGGCAGCTATCTTTTTGACCTTTCTCCGGAATACATCAGTGAGCTAATGGAATTTACCAGGGAAACCTCCAGGATTCTTGAGAAAAGCCTCAATGTTATGAGAGTAAACCTCGTCTTCGAGGGCATGCTTATCAATCATCTCCATGCAAAACTCTACCCTCTTCATGGAATAAGCGAGAAATTCCAGAGAATTGAAACCAGGGAGAGAGTTTTCTTCGACAGATATCCCGGATACCTGACCACCCTCCTGGGTCCGGAGGCAGACGACAATGCACTGGAAAACATGAGGAAAAAGATAATATCAGGCTCCGGAAAAGGCAATGCACAGCAGATGTCGGATTAAACAGCGATACATTAGAATAGCTTTTTGCCATGTTGAGTGGTGAGGCCGGAATACGTTAAGGTGAGGATACCCTCTGGCGATACTTATCTTAAGCTGCGGCAGACTCTCAGAGATCGGACCCTCTACACAGTGTGTGAAGAGGCGAGGTGCCCGAATGTCTCTGAGTGCTGGGAAAGCGGCACTGCGACATTCATGATAATGGGCAGCAACTGTTCCAGGGGATGCAGATTCTGTGCCGTAACTCATGGGAAAATGCTCCCTCTTGATCCGGACGAGCCTGAAAAGATTGTCCAGTCGGTTAAAGTGATGGGACTCAACTACGTTGTTATAACTTCCGTGGACAGGGATGACCTTCCTGATCAGGGATCCGGACATTTTGCCGGCGTAATAAAGGCCGTAAAGGAATCCGGGGTAATGGTTGAGGTGCTCATACCGGATTTCAGGGGAGAACCTGAATTAATAGAGAAGATTATTGCCGAGAAACCAGCGGTAATAGCGCACAATATCGAAACGGTTGAGAGACTGACCCCCGTCGTGAGGGATCACAGGGCGGGTTACCACCAGTCACTCAGGGTATTGAAACATATCAAGGAGGTCAGCCCGAAGCAGCTTACTAAATCTTCAATAATGCTTGGCCTCGGAGAAAGTGAGGACGAGGTTGTCAGAACCATGAATGACCTGAGGAACAGCGGCGTAGACATACTGACAATAGGGCAGTACCTTAGACCTTCGAAATTACAGTTGCCTGTTGTTGAATATACCGAGATAGATAGGTTTAAAAAGCTTGAAGGTTTGGCGTATGCGCTTGGATATTCCTTTGTATCCTCAGGGCCACTGGTAAGGACATCATACAGGGCTGCTGAGGCCTGGACAAAAGGGAGGATTGAAAATGACGGAAGTTATGAGTGAACAGACTGAGAAAGAGAGGTACATTAGGGCCTACGGAGCCATGATGCTGTCAATGACTGCACAGAGGCAGGGGCGTGTCGGGTTCTATACCCCTTCAATAGGGCAGGAGGCTGCCCAGGTTGGCATGTCCATGGCCATGGATAAAGATGACGTGTTCTTCCAGTATTACAGGGATCTTGCCCTGATGATACACAGGGGAGTTCCAATTGAACTGATAATAAACCAGATACTCGGCAATGCGCAGGACGAGGCAAAGGGAAGACAGATGCCCAGCCACCTCCTGGCTCGCGACTATAATTTCATGTCAGTCCAGAGCCCTGTCGCAACAAACCTCCCGCTGGCAGTGGGTGCGGCATACGCGTCAAAATACAGGAATGAGAATAAAATTTTCGTGGCCAGCTTTGGTGAAGGATCTTCGTCCACGCCTGATTTTCATGCTGCCTTGAACATGGCAGCGGTTTTCAATCTTCCGGTGCTCTTCTTCTGTGAAAACAACGGTCTTGCCATTTCATTGCCTGTTGAGAAACAGACAAAGGTGGAGATATGGAAAAAAGCCGATGCTTACGGAATGCTCGGGATTAAGGCTGACGGAAATAACGTCATTGAAACATTCAAGGCCGCGCGGGAAGCAGTCACCCACATAAAAGAAGGAAAGGGTCCGGTGCTTCTTGAAGTGAGGTGTTACAGAATGGGTCCGCATTCGTCCTCAGACGATCCTG
>JAJZLK010000072.1 GCA_021803655.1 Thermoplasmata archaeon | reverse complement strand
TCTCTTACTCTCTCTCTCTCTTCTAACCTGTTAGGCAATACTGATCCGCGTACCTTCATTGGAGATCAAGAATACATGTGCCTGGTTTATTAGAATCTTCGTATGCCGGTGTCCTGAAACCATAGTCTCGCGATCTCCTGGACATGCTTTCATAACATCCTCCAGACCGGGGTATGTTCACTAGCGAGCCTGTATATAGACTCACTTCCACACTTTTTTTCCGATCAATAAACATTTTCCTCTTAATGCAGATATTACTTTATGAGAGGGTCACTCAGGATAAGGAGAGAAGATACATTAAGATCGGACTATCTCATGAAGTTCTTTTCATCACTGTCCAGCGAAGACAAAGTACATCTTCTTCTTACGGACGGCATAGTATGGGATCACGCCGATCTTATGGACGGGGATTGCATGGACAGGGTGTATGTACAGAGAATACTCACCCCATACCAGCTGGAAAAGATCCTCATCGGTTCTGACAACTATCCACATATATTGATACTGAAGTCAGAAGTTGTTGAATCATGGTCCAGTTCCGCATTGCAGAGCATACAGGATATACTTTCCATAAAATCAGGATTCTACGGTTGCATGATAGACATGTGCATAGTGGGAAAACCTGGAGTTTACCAGAAATACCTTGGAAAGAAATTCTATAATCCCGTTGATGTCAGAATAGTGGACGATGAAGGTTCATGGGCAGAAGCACCCCTACCGTGAGGCAGTCCACGAACTCTATCGTGGAAAAATATGCCCGCATGAAGACATGTATGAGGTCGACGGATATCGAGATTTTTGAAGAACTCATCAGGATGGGCAGGAAGCACTCCCCAGAAGTGTCGGAGGCTGGTCTTGACGCTGAAACCGGATTCACCCTGTCGGCGCTTCTGGAGATTCTCAAACTAATCAGGTCAGTATCTGAACGTGATCATGATTGAACTATCTGTTCAATGCAAGCGGAAGGGACAGGATTACACTCTGGTATCTGGACAACCGTAGCATACGAAAGAAATCAGTTCCAAACAGAACATGGATATTTGTGACCGGTGCGGTGCACGATCTGGAATTTCTATCCGGCCAGCTGGATGAGGTGGAATGGATCAGGTATTCGTGGGATGAGAGGCGTGATATTTATGGACTGCTTAAGGGAATAAGGATCGACCTCAACCCATCATGTATCAGGCGAATGGTGGAGGCCATAGACGTCATAGGTCTGGGCAGGAAACTGATGGTCTATAACGCAGACATAAACCCAAGTCTCAGGTATCTGTCAGAAAACAATCTCACCCTGTTCCCCCTGGAATCTCCGGATTTCCTTGACATTGTGCCGGAAATCACGCAGATTGAAGCCACCACATACGGGAAGGAACTGAAGTCAATAGTTCTTGACGGGAAACACATTGATCCATCCAGAAGGGAAAGCTACGCTGGAATCGCACACAGGATCCAGGAGTCAGGAATAGTGATTTATGGCAATTATGGAAAGCAGACAGAGATGATCCTCGAAAGGATTGGCCGCATGGGTATCGATATTCCCGGATACAGGATAATTCGGGGAAATTCCTACGAGTCGTACGGGCAGGTGCATTACAACTGCAACAGAATCTCCATGAGTGGAAGGTTGTGCATAGAATCGTCATCATTCACGTTTTCTGAGGCAGGATTGCCGGGACTGATTGAGGTGTCAAGGATTTCTTCAGTGCCTCTGGAAACTGCTTCTGTAATAACACCTGGGACTGCGGTATCATCCATGGAGGTCTCATTTGCGCTGAAAAAGGGAGTTCTTGTTCCGCTGTACAAGAACGATCACGAGGCTGAGAAGACGGTGAGGGAACTAATTGCCACCGACAGGGGCGGTCTAGTGCTGCAGCCTGATCCCGGACTTTACAGGAACGTGTACGAGATAGATTTTTCGTCCATGTATCCCAGCATAATCGTGAGGCATAATCTCTCACCGGAAACAATAACAAGGGGTGTTGGACAGGAGATACCCGGTACTCCATATCGGGTCAGGACCGATCGAACCGGGTTCCTGTCAGAAGCATTGTCACACCTTCTCTCCAGAAGGCTTTATTACAAGTCGATTCGGGACAGGGAGCACATATACGCGCAGAGAGACACTGCACTGAAATGGATGCTTCTCACATCATTCGGGTATACCGGCTACAAGAATGCCAAGTTCGGAAGGATCGAGGTACACGAATCCATTACCTCTACAGGCAGATGGGCGATGACCAGATCAATGAGGATAGCCGAATCCATGGGCTTTAAAGTAATTCATGGCATAGTCGATTCCCTCTGGATCGAAGGCGACGGAGACGTAGACACGCTTCTTGAGAAGATCAGGGAGGAGACCAGAATAGACATAGTGATGGATGGTCATTATGCATGGATACTCTTCCTGCCTTCAAGGTCCGGAATAGGTGCCCTGAACAGGTATCTTGGACTCAGGACAGATGGAACCTACAAGGCAAGGGGGATAGAGGTCAGGAGGAGCGATGTTCCGGATATCTGCAGGAAATTCCAGATGGAGGCGATGAAACTCTTTGAAAACTGTTTCACTCCGGAAGCCATCGTTTCGAAACGCGGAAAATATAAGGTATTGAAAGACAGGTACACCAATTCCATGCACACTTTTCCCGAGGAGGATTTCTACATCAACGTATCTCCTTCACGGCGCATGGAGGAATACGGTGTCAACAATATCTCCAGGATCGTGATGAAGAAGTGGAAGTCCATGGGACATGAAATCAGCCCGGGCGAGAATGTTTCCGTGAAGGTGGTTAACTGGAAGATGAGGGTAGTTGAGCCCGCCAGCGGGAAGGGAAGCATAGACTATGCATTCTACAGGAAATACGTTCTCAGGGCGTTCGAGGCGTTTGATTACCTTGTTGAGTGTGCTGCCAGGGCACAGGGTTCAGGAAAGTCTGCGTATAAGGGACTCTATTTTTTCTCTGAGAACTGACACCGGGAGGTCGTTAAGCTTCACGGTTTTGGAGGTCCCCATCCCCTGTCCCTGGCTCTCTATGCGGCTCTCAATGAGGCCCATCCTCTCAAGTTCCCTGAGCCTGGAATATATGGACTGCATGCCAAGCTTCTCCGTTGAATATTCTTCACAGACCATCTCAAAAGACTCCTTTATAGACTGAATTCCCGTTTCAGTTCCGTCTCCAAGACTTATGCAGACGGAGAGCAACAGGAGAAGATCATGGAAATCAAGCTCTGACAGTTTGCTCTCAGTAACGTACGGGTTCACGAACGCCATGGCAGCCCTCACGTCATCTGGATCCACAGTCCGTGATGCCCTGTGATCTGCAAGGTACGCCGCCTTCTGTAGAAGCTCTATGGCCACCCTCGCACTGCCGGATCCTGAGGCGGTTTCAGCAAGGAACCTGACGGTTTCAGGTGGGCATGAACCATGCTCAAGCGAAAGATTCGCGCGGTCGCTGATTATATTTTCCAGTTCATCTGCAGAATATCGATCGAACTTTATTATGACCGGGTTGAACTGCATCCTCCGTATTCCAGAGATCATGAAGAGGAGAGGGTTATCAACGGATACGAAAATAATGGACATTTCCAGGGCATGGAGTTCTCTGGCCCGGAGGAGGTTATATATGCCATCTTGGTCCCTGAAGGCATTCATTCCCTCATCGATGATCAGGAGGATTTTCTTTCCTGTTCTCACCTGACTCTGCCTCAGGGCCCTGAACACATACTCCATGCTTGTGCCTGAAGGAAGTGTAACCCTTCCTATCTTGAGGAGAACATCCTGCAGGAGAAGTTTGATACTGCTGAATGCGAGAAAATTCTCATACACAGCGACATGATCCTGTATCTCCCTCGCAACGCGCTTGCAGGTAACTGTTTTTCCGACACCCGGTGATCCAAACAGTATGGCGGAAGTGGTATTTCCCATAGAAAGGGGTGTTATGATGAGATCCCGGATAATCCCGATCTCCTTCTCCCGGTGGAGGAGTTTCGCCGGAATGTAGGAAGAGTCAAGCGGTTCCGGGCGTATTATGATCCCCATCAGGCCCTGGCCATTGCAGCAAGCGTATGTATCTCGCCAGTAGCTGGTACTGAATATCTCTTCACCTTTTCTATGTCGACCCCGGCCTTGGACGCCAGCCGCTCAACATATTTCAGCATCATGAATCCCCCTGCTGAAACGAGAGCTCCGGTCCCAAGTCTTGAAAAGAACTTCCCCCGGGTATCCATCAGCCCGTCTCTTATGGCCATTTTTGCAAGGTGGAGATAAGATGCGTAGTATACGGCAAGCTGTTCTTTTGTCAGCATGCCCCTGTTCAGGTTCTTCGACTTTATGCGTCCCAGCGGTACGTTCACAAGCGGGGTGATGGTGAATTCAAACGGTCTCCCGTCAACGTATGAATTGCTGAGCTTGTTTATCATGGATATAGTATCCCAGTAATCATCTTCTGTCTCCCCTTCCTGGCCTACCTGTATGGTGAATGCGGGTCTCCAGTAGTATCTTGTTTCGTTGTATACTCCCTGCCATACAATTTCCTGCCATGATCCATCAGGTCCAATCTTGAGCGGCAGGGTCTTGTTTGGCATGTGCCTCTTTGCCAGCGAATCGCTTCCTGTTTCTACACCGGTCTGTACTCCGATCCAGTTTCTCGGACCAGCCCTGAGTATCACGGACAGTTTCTCTATAAGCTCCGGATATCCTGCTGGAATCGATATCCTGCCATGAGTCGGGTTGGACGACTCAACTCCGTCAACGGACATCACCGTCCGGAACAGGTCAGTAATCGCATCCTCATTTGGCTCAAACATGTTTCCATGCATATAACCGAATATCTCGTCAGAGTGCAACCACGCATTGCGGTTCCCAGCACTGGCATTTATCGCAACTTCCGCGGCAACCCTCTCCGGAGAATAATATCTCAGGGGCCTCAGGGTCACCTCACAGAAATCGCATCCTACGCCACAGCCCCTCATTACCTCAACCATCCCCTTTGTAGAAGGGCCAACTATCTGTGGTATCTCATCAAGTTTTGGATATGCTGACAGGCTGGTGCCCCTTGCAATGAACAGGTCGTCCTTCTTCAGTATCTTCCTGAAGTGGTCATCATAGGACATGTATCCCCTGAAGAATATTGACGGATCTATGTTCCCGGAGGAAATCTCAGAGAAAAGTTCAACAGCTATGTCGTCGGCTTCTCCCTGGAAAATAAAATCAAAATTGTACTTTTCTATCTCATCTCTGAGGATGGTAAACTCCCATACTCCGGGACCTCCAACCATAAGTTTTGCCTTTGTGCCTCTTCTAGCCCGGTTTACTTTATCAATCAGGGCATCCCAGTCTCTTCTCACCCATGCATCCATTTCCCCGCCCATTAGGGCATAATAGGACATGGTTGTAGGGCCGATCCCGAGAGGGTCCATGGTTGTGACACCGATCACCTCGGTATCATCCTTAATAAAATTTGAAAGATAATCGTCATGAGCAACAACCACTTCATGCCTCTGGTATTTCTTCAGAAGGGCCGCTTCCAATTTTCTCAGCGAATAGGGTGCATTAATTAACTCCCCGTTTGGTCCCGCCAGGGGAGGTGGTCCCTTCAGGAATCTGTAAATAGACTCTGGGATAGCCCTGCTAGGAGAGCATGGCAGAAAATCGAGCAGTGGAAAGTTCCTGTAATCGTAGCTCAGAGTAGAATCTGATATTAGCACAAATCTGGTCAATCATACCACCCAATAAGGGTGAATAGAAAAGAGGAATTAATAAATATTACTAAAGAAAAAGTGCGTATACTTATGAATCCCTGAGCACCTTAACCTGTAAATCAGATAAGCAAAAGGATGCCAACGATGATCAGGAGGACTCCCGGTATAAGCAACGCCGGAACCACGACAGTAATGACTATTTCCACAACCCCGAGCACTATTGCGAGGAAATCTGTTCCTTTGTACTTGTTCTTCTCAAGAGGCTGATAGATGAGGATGTAGTTGATCGCTATGAAAACGATCATGAGAATGACTGCTACCAGGAAATAGAGCCCTGGATAGTGAATAGTGGCACTGAAGTATCCAACGGACTGATTGAAACCGCTTTCAAATTCATCAACAATAATAAGGACGAGAAATACTATCTGCAGAATTAGCGCAAACAATGCGACAACTTTTGCTCCAGGCGCCTGTGATCTTGTAGTCAAACGTTCAACCCGAAGGGGTCAAGCAACAGTCTGCATAAAAACATTTGGAATAGTGAATCGTCAGGAACTGAAACACTTGGTCTCTATGCGGAAATAACGTACGAACAGCTTATCCTGAGTGCTGGCTACCTTCGATAAGACAGCATTCCCAGCGAAGCAAAAAATACGAGACATTCTGGGCATAATATGGAAGTGTGAAATGATTGTGCCTGTGGCTCGCCTATCATAGGAGGTGATCCATCCGCAGGTTCCCCTACGGATACCTTGTTACGACTTAACCCTCCTCACCAATGCCAGATTCGAGTTTGTCCTCTCGGACATACCCTCATCCAACGCCAGCTCGGATGGTTTGACGGGCGGTGTGTGCAAGGAGCAGGGGCATATTCACCGCGGGCTGTTGACCCGCGATTACTACAGAATCCACATTCATGAGGGCGAGTTACAGCCCTCAATCCTAACTACGAACAGGTTTCGAGATTAGCTCCCCCTTTCGAGGTCGCAACTCATTGTCCTGTCCTTTGTAGCGCGCGTGTTGCCCGGAAGATTCGGGGCATACTGACCTGCCGTCGACCCCTCCTTCCTCCAGCTTAGCGCTGGCGGTCCCTTCAAAGTGCACATACAGTCTCCCGTATGCTAGCAATTGAAGATGGGGGTCTCGCTCGTTATCACACTTAAGTGAACGCCCTACGGTACGAGCTGACGACGGCCATGCACCACCTCTCCTTCTATCGAGTAAACTCGTCAGGTTGACTCTCATCTAAAGGTCGCCTCCGGTGAGTTTTCCGGCGTTGAATCCAATTAAACCGCACGCTCCTCCTGTTGCGGTGCTCCCCCGCCAATTCCTTTAAGTTTCAGCCTTGCGACCATACTCCCCAAGCGGCCCACT
>JAJZLK010000063.1 GCA_021803655.1 Thermoplasmata archaeon | reverse complement strand
GCTATGCCAACGCCTCTCCTGATGGCTTCCTTCCCGGTAGTGGAAAGATACTGGGAGAACTTTGGAAGCGCTAGACTGTTAATCGGCCCAATGAAGAAACCCACGGTGGACGTTATGAGCAGCGCCAGACTGTAGACAGCAAAAACCGACTGGCTTATGAGGTGCGCAACGGTGAGACGATCAGCGTAAACTGCGCCAAAAGACATCATGTTAGAGAGGAGAATCGGAGTGGAATAACTGAACATGGCGTGGAGGTCAAAGTTCTTCTTCTCTGAATTTCCCATCTCTCTCATGTATCCTGAGATCAGAACTAGATAAACTGCGGAGGTTATCGAATAGGTGAATATCCATGAGACAATTATGATGGTAACGCCGCCATACAGCAATACCAGGATTGAGGGAACACCGAAATTGAGTATTGCACCTGAAGTTGTAATAAGCCCTGCAACTGTAAATTTCTGCAGGCCGTATAGAAAATTGACAAGGATGGAATTCATTACAAACGCGAAAGCTACTACAGAGAGCAGTCTTACAAGTTCAACGTTTGATGCATAGCTCGAGGTAGATGAGGTGAAGAAGAAATCCACGATAAACGGTGAAATCGTGTACATCAGCAGCGATGATAGAATTCCAAGGATCACCGTTATCAGGAGAAATTTACGCAGTATCGCCCTGACGATTCCATAATCTCCTTTCGCTTTATAATATGAGATAAAATGTTGCAGGCCGGGTCCAAACCCCAGGGACATCATTATGGAGAAAAGCCCAAGAATCGCAGTCATTAGATTGACAGCTCCTACATTGTTCTTGGTCAGGTGCTCAATGAGGAATATGTAGAACAGGGCTCCACCAACAACTATTGAAGTTGAGCCAAGATACTGGAAGATAGCACTCTTTCCTATGGGGTCAAATTCAGGTGCTACTACTGGTTCTTCCACGGTTCACCTTATATAAATCAATTTATAAAACTGACTCTGAAATGAAATCGGGAAAAAAGAGACGCATCAGACTCTGAGGCTTTGTATGTCTAATGAGAGTTCATAAGTAATAGTGTCCACCCTTATCATTCAAACAACCCGGAAAAGACAGAATTCACCGTAAATACGTTGAGAATAAAGTATACTTACGTATCAACAAGGTCTTATTGACAGGGGAGAAGAACTGAGAATACTTGCTCTTCATAGCGTTAAGGAACTCTCTTCATGGCGCATATAACCATCCTTATCTGAAATTTCTATTCTCTGTTCAAGAAAATATGCTGATTTGTGAAGATGAAAAAAGAAAAAAAAGGTTCAGGATTTGCCCTTTGAACCTGATTTGGCTCCGCTCTTTCCGGCTGATGAAGTTGTCTTCGGCTTCTTTGCAGGAGCAGCCGGTTTACCGGTTGTTTCAGTCTTGGATGCTGGTGATGGCTCTCCGCTTGCTACTGGTTTCTCCTTCTTCTCCGGCTCCGATTTCTTCCTAAATTTGTCTAAAAAGGACATATGATCGTATAAACACGTTGTGTTTAAAGATTGCGCATGAGTAAAGTACAATAGAATTCAGATCACAGGCTATCACAATCCAGTTTAAAGAGAAATACAGTGGCATTCCTGAACTTCAGACTCATTTCTCGATATAACAGATTCCTGGGAAAAGTATCTCCCAGGATCAGCAGATTCAGTTTCTATTGTCAGAGAGTCCGATCCAGAAATCCCTTTCGAGGTTCAGGATTCCGTCGATACCCTTCAGGAAACTCTTCTGAACAGACGGGTCATCCTTATGTCCGCCAAGGACATTTTCCATTGCCTCCTCGTGGTGGATTTCAAGCTCACGGTGGAATGTGAAGTAATCAATGTCAGCACCAGAATATTTTGGATGATTCTTGAGCCACTTCTCAAATCCTGAAAGGATCTTGTCCCACATTGGAATAGCCATGTTCTCAAGACCGAATTCTGCTCCGAGGGCCTCAAAATGGTTGCCTGCGAAATAGTTTCTCATTCCGTCCAGCCACGCCTTTGTTGTCTTAAGCTGCTTCTTCTTTACAAGCTCTTCAGGGTGGAGACCGATGCTCCTCAGGTACTTCCTGTAGAGGAGTTCGTGCCTCTTCTTCGGATCCATGTCGCCAAGTTCAGAAACGAGAATCGTGGTCAGGTTTGCTGCGTCATCTTCATCAGGAGTATTTACGAGCAGGGTAGACAATATAGAGGGCCACTCTCTTGTAAAGTGGTAAAATTCCTCAGAGAAGCGTAAGAATTCGCTTTCCGTAAACTCCCCTCTGCCGAACCTGTCTATGAAATCGTTCTTTGTCGCCGAATGTGCCTTCACAAAATTGTAAGCTTCCTTATAGAAATCCTTCTCTTCTGACTGTTGCATGTAATATCATGATTATATCATTTAATAACTATTAAAAGTTATTCATGAAGTTTGCCACCACGAGGACTCAGGGCACAATTGTGTTCGGGAAGCCGGTAAGAATCAGTTTAGTTAAACTCGGTCGAATAGTTCACGTTATTCTCAGTGGCACTGGACAAGGAAGGGGTGAAAGGAGGAACCAGGACTCGTTGGCTCTGTGAGGTGATCTCCTTCATGATTACGAATATGATTACAACAATGTTTATTCACTTGTAAGTGATTGAGAAATGTGATCTTAACGGAAAATGAAGTGATTAGTGTGCGACTCAAGAAGGGGACTAGGGAGAAATTAAAGAATCTGGGGATAGATCCATCGAGAGAAGTCAGAAGAATTCTGGAGGAACTAGCCTGGAGGAAGGATGTCAGTAATACAATGGACAGGCTGGAGTTGATAGTAGAGAAACAGTCGAAGCCCTCAGGAGCAGGGTTTGCAACTAAGTCGATTCGCGAGGACAGGGATGCGGGTCACTGATTCTTCAACCATAGTCAAGTTCTTTTCACAGGAACCTGGCTGGAGAACCCTGCGGGAGTACCTGGATGAGCCCATTACCATAGGACTCTCGTTGATGGAACTTGGAAATGCCTTATGGAAAAAGGTGAACAGAGGGGAATTTGAAATTGCGGGTGCCATGGAAGTTCTGACCGAATTTTACCGAATAGGAAAGTTCCTGGAACAGGAGAAATATCTGAAGACAGCTTTTGAAATAGCAGTGGATCACAAAATCACAATTTTCGATTCAATGTTCATAGCAGCTGCTCTTGTGGAAGGTTGCGCTCTTGTGACTTCGGACGTGAGACAGGCTTCTGTATCAATGGATTTAGGAATCAGCACGATAATGTGCTGAACAGTCAGCCTTTTTTTCTCAGGAGATTATTAGGGGTATCATTGCAGCATGTTTAATTTACGAAAAATCAAAGATAAGCTGCCGGTCCAGAAGGCTAGAGGAGAGGTTGACCTGATACTGATCAGGGGTCACTGCAATTAACGCAGATATTGGATGGCGCAGGAACCACTACCTGAATATCGCATTCCCGTCTATGTATGCAGTGCTTGTAATTCCCCCGACCATCGCTCCCGGAAAACCCGATGAGATCGCAACCTTCTCAGCTTCATCAATGGATATGAAGGCAACCCTTCTTCCGCACATATACCTGTAGATCGCAACCCTTAGGTTCCGATCGACTTTCTTGACTATGCCCTTCTCGAATGTGGACATCCCTGTTATGTCCTGGACATTTAGGGGACTGAATTTCGTTCCATTCATGTGGTAGAACCTTCCGGACCTGCGCTCTATTATGGAAGTCCTGAGGAGAAAGTCTCCAAGATCGCGAGGCACTATTTCCTCGCCGTCAAGGATAACTCTCTTCTCAGCCGGCAGTCCTGACGAGGTATCGACAGTGCAGAAATCCAGGAGCATCGAATACAGTACCGATCCGTTGTCCTGGTCAGTTACAAAGGCAATCCTTCTTCCGGAGTAGCACTGGATTTTCCTGATTATCCTTGATCTCTGCTGCATGTCTGAGAGTTCAACCTCCAGTACGACAATGGTACTGCCGATCTCCGCCATTGCATCCGGCATGCACTTTCCGATGACTTCCGGGTTTCTGATTCTCAAGCCCATCTTCACAAGCCTTTCCTTAAGCTGGTCAACCATTATGGAATGCGGAGTCGCTTGCTGTACAGTCTTTTCCTCAAGAATCTGTGATCCGAAACGTTGGATGGATTCCACGATTCTCTTCTCAACTTCGACGGGATCAGAAGATTTTGGGAAGAGTTCCGGGATCAGGCTCACCGGTCCGGAGAATCCATCCTCATTCTGGTTCCAGATGATGCACCTGTGAAGCCTCTGGCCCCTGAGGCACGACTCCATCTGCTGTGCAACGGTCTTTTCAGGCACAGCTCTTGACAGGGTGTATGCGTCTCCGCCAGAAACGGAGAAGGAAGCAAAGTTGCGAACGTTTCCTAGAACGGAATCAACAAGACCACGATCCATCTGGTAAAGCGTCTGTGTTGCCAGTATTACTACAACTCCGAATTTCCTTCCTTCGCTGAGGAGGGTGTTCATAATTCCCGGAGGAATGTTCTGTGCCTCGTCAACTATCAGGTAGGTCTTTATCCCGGTTGACTGTGAACCCCTGGATATCCTGTTCCAGATTATCAGGAGCACTAGGAGCGACATGATCCTGACAGTTTCCGCGGAAACGTTTCCCTTCCCTATATCCACTGTGATGAGGGAGTTGCCTGACCGCAACATGTTACCTGTATCGAAACTTTCGTCACCTCTTGAAAGGAGGTTCTTCACGCTCTCGTTGGCAAGGAGCGGTATCACCTTGTTCATGGAACTTGATACATATTCGCTCCACTTTCTCCAGTCACCGGTCAGCATGGAGACCATGGATCTTATCGCACCTCTGGAATCTGAAACGAATCGCTTCATCCTGTCCCGGTTCATCAGCATGTCGAGGAAGTCCGGAACGCTCGAGTCCTTAGTCGTGGACAGGTACTGAGGAAGAAGTGCCCTGAAGACAACTTCCAGCCTCGGTCCCCATGTCCCCTGTGAAACGGACTGGTCAGATGACATGATCTCCCTTAGCCATCCGCTGGTTCTCTCGATCGAGTCACTGTCGGATCTCAGGGGGTTGAGCTGCACTGCAATATCGCCGGAACCGGAATTCACCTTCCGTCCGGAAATGTAGACAAAGTCCTTCGTCCGGTTCTCCCCTATGATCGTGGAGGAGAGATTTCCATGCGGATCGATCACCACGAGGTTTCCCTCCCGCTTTAGTAAGTCCTTTGCGATAAGGGACATGAGGTTGGATTTGCCGGTACCGCTCTTACCCAGGATGAGCATGTGGCCGGATATGTCCGAAAGAGGTATGCCGAGTACCTTCTCCCTTATGGTGCTTCCCAGTAGTATTCTTTCTCCCGAAAGAAAACGATGTGGCGACCGGTTTATCATCAGGTCGTATGTATACAAACTTATCTCTTGTCTAGCGGAATGTATTCCCTCGGTCCCGTTTCGCCGGTGTACTTTGCCTTTGGCCTGAACAGCCTGTTGTCAGCGAGGTATTCAAGCGACCTGGCGATCCAGCCGGATGCCCTGCTAACTGCAAAGATAGGGGTGAATATGTTGTCCTGGAATCCAAGGCTCTCGTAGACCATTCCGGAGTAGAAGTCCACGTTTGGAAATACCCCCTTTCCGCCGACCTTGTTTATCATCGCCTTCTCCATTGCCTCTGCGGTTGCAAAGAGGTTGTCCTTCCCGGATTTCTTCGTGATGGATCTGGCAAATTCCTTCAGGATTCTTGCCCTGGGGTCATAGACCTTGTAGACCCTGTGCCCGAACCCCATGACCTTCTCCTTCCTTGCGAGCATGTCTCCTATGACCTTCTCTGCGTTATCCGGTGATCCGACCTTCTTGATTGTTTCCAGGGCCAGTTCATTTGCTCCGCCGTGGAGAGGGCCTTTTAGTGTCGCTATTCCGCTGGTGACGGCGGAATAAATGTCAGAGAGGGTTGATATGGTGACCAGTGATGAGAACGTGGATGCGTTTGATCCATGGTCTGCGTGGAGTATCAGACATGTGTCCATGACCTTCTCCTGTTCCTTCGTCGGCTTGCTCCCGTTTGACATGTAGAGGAAATTTGCCGAGAATCCAAGGTCTTCCGAAGGCTCAACGATCTTCTTTCCTTCCCACTTCCTCTTGATAGCTGCAACCAGTACCGGTGTTCTTGCTATTACATCGATGCCCATGGATTTCTGCTTTTCCAGGTTGGGCATCACGGTATCCTTATCCATGGAGCCAAGGACAGAAAGCGCTGATCTTAGATCAGACATCGGGTGGCTGGTTCCGGCATAATCGTCGATGAAGTCGAGAACCTTTCCAGGTACTTTCCTCCTGGTCTTCAATTCTGCGAGATACCCGGAAAGCTTTGCACGATCCGGAAGGTTCCCGTTGATGAGCAGGTATGAGGTCTCCTCATAGGTGCTGTTATTCACCAGGGTCTCTATGTCATAGCCCCTGTAAACGAGTCTTCCGTTCTGCCCGTCTACGAAACCTATCTTCGTTTCTGCAACAATTACTCCCTCAAGTCCGCGGTGTACTTCTTGATCCTCAGGCATGGAAATCCACGGTTAATCGATCATGCCTTCATAAACATGTTCGCCCGGTTTGTGCTAATCTCAATTTCTTGAATGGTTATCAGTTGAGAGTCAATTCTTGATGTGGGAATTTATGCCAATATACTTTAGAGAAGAAGGAATATTTAAACATGAAAAAACTGAACGGTTCCAATTCACTTCTTGCCGGTGTCAGCACCGGTCTTGGGCATGCACTTGCCTATGACCTGAGCTGGAGCGGTTCCACTGTTCTCATTACGGCAAGAAACGGTGAAAAGCTGAAGAAGATTGCCGAATCTGCGAAGACCAAGTATTTTCCATGTGACCTGAACCGGGAATCTGATCTGCTGCTGGAACATTTTTCCCGGGAGATAGGGGAGATCGATAACCTTGTTGTATTAATCGGAGGATATGTCCAGGATTCCATCCTCGACATGAAGGGGCTTGATGAGATGTTGGAGAGTCACGTACGGACAACGCTGAGATTCGTGGAGAAATGCGTGAAGAAGATGCATCCAGGTTCAAACATTGTGCTGGTGAGCAGCACCCAGACCATGAAGACTTCATCGTCCTCAGGTCTTTCATATTCCATCGCTAAGACGGCACTGAACAAGGCAACGGAGGTCATGGCATCATCTCTGATCCCGTCAGAGATAAGGGTCAACGCGGTTGCACCAAGTTCCATGATGGATGAATTCGTACCGGACCGGGATTATTCCAGATTGAGAAAGATCGGGGACCTACAGACTCCGCCGGAGGATGTTGCCTCGGTGATAAAGTGGCTCCTCTCACCGGAATCGGAATGGGTCAACGGGGCGGTGATACCAGTGGACGGAGGATATCGCCTGAGGTGATCAGAGGCTTGCTGCCATCAGGGCAAGGGACTTCTCGAAC
>JAJZLK010000064.1 GCA_021803655.1 Thermoplasmata archaeon | reverse complement strand
CAGAAACACCATCTGTAATCACGAACTGGTATAAAAGAATAGTGCACCCATATGCACTATTCCAGATCAACGATTTATCCGCTGCAATACAACACGAAATCAAGAATCAGTTGCGAAAGTCAAGTTTCAATGACGCTTCTGAAATTATGGATGAGATTGCAAGACTTGTGCCGAAGTGGAAAGGAGTCAAACATTCAAGACTCCAGTCCGGAGGATTGCAGTGGCCTGTTCCATCGGAGGACTCGGAGGGGACTACCATACTGCACGTTGGAGGTGCGATGAGGGGAAAGGCCAGGTTCAGGCCAGTGGAATGGCACGTGTCCGACGAGACTGGATTCCCGTACGTTCTGATCACGGGAAGAAAGAGGGAACAGTATCATACTGGCACTATGACGTCAAGATCGCCCGTGATTTCAAGGATAACGGAAGGTCCCTACCTGGAAATGAACGTCCATGACATGCAGAGGGAGAACCTGAAGGAAGGAGACACGGTCGAACTGGAGTCTACGTCCGGAAAGATAACGTGCAGGGTGAAATCTGGCGGCGATCTTCCGCCCGGTGTAACATTCACGACATTCCATTTCGCTTCCATGCCTGTCAACATCCTGACACCGGCAACCCTTGACCCGATAATGAAAACTCCTGCCTACAAAGACACAAGGGTCAGAATAAGTCCTCTCAGGAGTCCATGATCCTGGCCGTAATGACTGCAAACGATCTTCCGAGGTTTATTCCGGAACGGAGTTTCAAACTTCCTGTGTTCTCCATGCTTGCAGTCCCGTGTCTCGAAGTTTCCTGGACGAAACGGAAGCGCCCGCGGTCTTCCTTGTATAACTGCGCGAGGATCAGAGAAGGAGTCATTAAGCCCTGAAATAGGTGATTCCATCCTTTTCATGTGGTTCTGCGAGCCCGTCGTGGGTTAACTTCCTTATGTGGGAAACTGCTTCGCCAAACGCGAAATTACGCTCGAATTCGTTCATGCTTTCGAACGTCCTTCCCCTGCTCCACTTCATTTGCAAGGTTACCTGAAAAGCCGTCGCAGACTGGTGCCCTATTATACCCAGAACTTCGTCAAGCCTGTGCCTGTGGTGTGCCTCAATTTCCCCGATGCGCGTGTTCAGATCACTGAAAGGGGCGCCGTGCCCGGGATTCACCCTGCTGAAGTTGAGCATTTTCAACTTTGCAAGACTTTCCAGGTAGATCGAAAGCATGTCTGTAGATTCATCGTAAAAACTTATGTTTGGAGTGATCGTTCTCAGCACTAGATCACCGACAAAAATCTCGCCATTGCCGAGATATGGCGAGATGGATCCGGGCGAGTGTCCGGGCGTCATAAGCAGGTTCATTTGTGGGTCGTTCAGCGGTCTTGCGGCGTCATCTACCATCTGATCCACTTCAAGTTCATTGTATCTTGCATACTCCATACGCATAGGATGATCAGTCACGAGTTGATCGAGAACCTCCTTGCTCACTCCGTTTGAACGGTAATATGACTCCAGGAAACCCAGATATCCCGTGGGGTCTTCTCCTATCCTTAGACACAGTTCAGCGTCCTTCCTGCCCATGACTATTGAAGAACCATGATGTTTCTTGATAGACATGGCTCCGCCTATGTGATCCACATGAAGATGAGTCAGTATTATCCCGTCTATTTCACCAGTATCAAGTCCCTGTTCATTGAGTTCTTTTTCAGTGGATGGGCGCATTCCGGAGTCTATGAGAAACGTTTTGCTGTCAGTTCTTACAACGTAGACGCTGGCTGTTTTCAGGGCCCTTATTTCTATCGGAATCTCATAAAAAGTTGACTCTGTCAATCTTCACCTCTTTCCTGCCGAACTGGCCAAGTCGATCTCTGGAATAGTTAATTCCTCCTTCAAGCGAAATTAACGCTATCACAATCATCCAGGTACCTTACCCTTCCTCAATCGCTCCTTCCGATTAAACTTCCTGCGTCATCCATATTGTTTTGTCCCCTTTGAGACTGTCCACATTCTCTTGTGTTCAGGCGGTAGGTTTCTCAGTTCCTGATGTCCATGGAAATCGCTGGGTTTCCTGCGGACGGATCATGTAATTATATATAACGCAATATATATTGCCTTATATTCCTGAATATTCTGATCTGAGGTAGGCTGCATGAACTCGATCTCCTCCATTGCTTTCTTTTCTTTTCCACCAGTTATTTAGTGTGAAACTTGTATTTTCTGTGTCGGTGGCATAATAGATCTTAGAAATTTGATCTGCATTCATCGTTGAACTTTAGGCAGATATTCGTCTTTCAGCTTTTTTGAACTCGTAAATATTACCTTCAAGCATATATTTAAAAGCCCTTTTTTAGATACACCACCTATATGACTAATAAAGTTACGGCAGTTATCGTAGTCTTGGTTGTAGTAGTGGTAGTCGTGGGTTCCCTGTTTGCTGCAGGAATTTTATCCCTGCCAACGTCGCCCACCAAAACATCAACGTCTGGTTCCCCTGGTGCTCCTAATGTCGTGAGTTCCTCAACAGTCAGCAAGGCCTATGGAGGCACATGGCAGCAGAATTCCGGATCCTCAGGGCAGATATCAAGCCCACAGGGACTTCAGGATCTTATGAATACCAGTGGCGGAGGTTCTCTTTCCTTAGCTCCTCATTCTGGTCCTCTTCAAGCAAATGGCTTGCTCGGTGAACTTGCGGCAAATGGTTATCCGTCTGCAGTTGCAACGCCAAGCACAGGTAACGTTTCTCCGTTAAATGGGCTCATTGCATTTGAGATGGGTATCTTTGCACCAAGCGGAAAAGAACTGGCGTTCTCAAGTGTCGGCTTCCTGGAGTACTCAAACGCATCGATTAACGGAGGCATTTTTAACGACATCTATGTCAATGTGACCAACGTAACCAATTCGTCTTACACTGGCGGATATTCTTACATGCATAAGGGCGTTTCCAGTGGGCATGAGTATGTATTCGTATCAGCCTACATGCCAACTTCAACGTATAACGGCACAACGGGAAACTTTACCGCCAGTTACAAGAATTCCTTTAACACTTCGGCTTTCATAGGGCTTGACAACCAGTTCATAATATTCATTTCTTATGTCAGCCACCAGAACCAGACGCTCTCCGTTTTCGAAAGTCTATTTGCTTCGGAGATGAGTGTTGCTGCTTCCGTCTCTATTAGCCAGGCCTCCACCTTCGTTTCGTCTTCCACTCTTGCAACTAGCCTCGGAGGTTCATGGTCGCAGGACATTACTGCTGGAATCGCTATTCACAATGCTACCACGCTCATTAACGAGTGGCTGAATGCCTCTGCGTCTGCCAGTAGTTCATCAATCCCAATCACTGCCACAGAGCACGCAACAATCAATGAAACCATTGGAAACATAACGAACATAGGTGTATCATTATACACGTCACCCTCCTCTGGAAAGATAACAGAGGTTGGATCAGTGGGATACATAACTTTCACTGGCAATTCGGCTGCTAACAAAACGTTTTTTGCCTTGCAATTAGCGATTAGCAGTAGCCCAATCGTTGGTAGTGGCTTTGTGGGTGGATACTCGTACCTCAACGTCTCTTCGCAACAGGTAAACTCTTCTGGCATTACCATCCATACGTCGGTTGTTGCGGTGCAGTATAAGAACTTCATAATCTTCGAAGTGTTCTCCGGTACCAGCAGCTTTACAATACAAGAGCTGAAGAACGTCGCCAGTGCAGAGATGGGCGTAGCCTGATAATTTTTTTTCCAACTCTTTTTCTCCGGGTTTGAAATGAACCCGGACACTTTTTATTCTTTCAAATTGAGTCTGTTTCTTCACGCGGTTCTGGAAGCGTAGATTCTTTCAAGCCCTTCAACCTCGGTTATCTCCCTGATTTTAAGTCCCTTCTCAATGAACCTCTCAATAACCTCTGAGTTGCTTACCCCCTTTTCCGGCTTCACTACAATGGAGTCGCCCCTGCGGGATATCTCAGACACGCCAGGAATACTCTTAGGAACGTTTTCAGGGATCTCCTCAAGCCTGATGGAAAGGAATCTTTCGATCTCCTCGATATCAGAATCAAAGACGATTTTTCCCCGGTTCATTATGAGAATACGGTCGCTGATCCCACTCACCTCACTCAGGAGGTGTGAGCTGATAAGTATCAATTTTCCCATCTCACGAAGGTCCCGAATCAGGTTCCTGAACTCTGCTATGCCGGAGGGATCCAGGTTCGTGGTTGGTTCGTCAAAGAAGATAATCTCGGCATCCGACATTATAGCATTGGCTATTGCAAATCTCTGCTTCATACCTGAAGAATAGGTACCGAACCTGTCGTCGAGGAACGAAGTTATCCCCATCCCTTCTCCGACTATTCTCAACCTTTCTGCCACCATGTCGTTAGGGGTGCCTCTCATGAGGTAAACAAATGAGAGAATCTCCCTGCCGGTCAGGTATGGATGGAACCTTGTTTCATCGATCTGTGAACCCATGCAGAAAAGAGCCTTTTCCGCTTCGGACACGATGTTGTACCCGTTCACTATTATTTCTCCTGCGTCTGGAAATGAGAGCCTGTTAATCAGCTTGAAAAGAGTAGTTTTCCCTGCACCGTTCGGTCCCAGGAAGGAGATAACCCCCGGTCCCCGGAGTTCCAGATCCATACCATCGAGGGCAGTCCTTCCACTGTATCTCTTGGTAACTTCGTGGATCGAGATGACTTGCCTGCGACCCTCTTGTCCGCTCATTTCAGTACTGGTTGAAGTCCGTGTTGCTTTCCTCACAGGGACTCCCTCCTTTCAAATATCAGGATGGAGGCAACAATACAGGCGATGGCATAACAGGCCATCACAAGTGAAGAATAAATGATGAATGATGCTCCCGCCGGCTGAAGCGTCCCAATGATTCCGGTTGCAGAGAAAGTTATCCCGACATAGACGTTGAAGATAGCTCCTGAAGCATTGTTTATCAGATATTGTGGAACAGTGTTATAGAAAATCTCCGATATGAGGGTCATCGCCTGGAACACAATGAAATACAGGATCACCACGCTGAGGCTGGCATATAGAGTTCTCCTGAAAAGAGAAGACAGCAGGAAGACGATTGAGAGTATGGATACTGTGAACAGCATTGCAATTAGGAAAGAGAGCAGGATGGGATAGGAAGGCAGTGTGTGGAAAATTGCAGTGTAGACTGCGGACTGTGCTATGTAGTATATTCCGGAGATAAATATTGAACTCACATAGGCAGCAGCAAATTTACCCACCAACAGCGAGTGCCTGTTCATTGGGAGTGAGAATGTGAAATTGGCCGTGCCGTCCTCAATCTCCCCCGCTATGGCCCCTGCCCCGAAGAACGCAGAGGCAAACAGGGCGATGTAAGGCACGAACATCCCCCAGAAATATTCCAGAAATCTCTCCTTCAGATCCAAGGGGATTCCGGAGGAGACAGAGATGAAATTCCCAAGGTCGTTCACGTAGGCGAATGAGGCATACGCCATGATTCCTGAGATGAACAGCACAAAGAATAACATGAAATAAAAACCTCTTGACCTGAAATAGTTGAGGAAGAAATACCTGAAAATAATCTGGTATCTCTCCAGCTGAAACAATTACAGACCCCCGGTCAGGTAATAAACAAGATCAGCAAATCCGGAGCCTATGATATACTCCACTGCCAGCTCTCCATGAAGGTGACCCATTTTTCCTGTGAACAGATATGTGGTGATAAGCAAGATTGAGGCCGCTGCCGGGGAATTGCATATGAAAGTGAGATAAGTGCTGGAGGCACTCATATTAATCCATGTTGTTGAAACGAGAGAGTTTGGGCCATGATAGATCACAATCGATACGTAGTACGGGGTTGCCGTGAATTCATGCGGATGCCATGTTCCAGTACTAGCCGTAGCGATGGAGTCCTTCACACCACCCGGATCTCCCAGCAGAATGATGTTTGTGCCGGATATTGCGGAAATCGTCAGGTTCACTGTTGTTGAGTTCATTCCGAAAATGTACTTGAGAATCGCTGATGGCGTTCCACTGCTCGCTGAAAGATTTATTCCTGATATCTCCAGTGTTTCCAGAGGCTGTCCGAGATATCTACCTTGTGGGGATATGGAATAGCTCTGGGAACTGGACGCACTTGTGGAAATGTTGAGAAGGTATTCTACAGTGCTGATGCTTGCGTTCACCACTATGCCCGTGCCATTACTGTTGTGGAATCCGTAGACCACCAGTCCTGCGTCTGAAAATGAAAATAGTTCTGAAGAATCGGCAGGAAGGTAGTCCTGGGGGTCACCAGGCAACGTTCTGGAAATATTCAAGGTGGACGCGTAGAGTGCCATTGAAATCACCAGAGCCGATGCCATGGCGATTCCGATTCCCTGCTTCAGAGTCAAGTGCATAGATTCTCCAGGCAAAGCGACCTCAGTCTACTGGGACTTCATGATCTCAATGTACTCGTATGCCTTCAACTTTCCAAAGCAGTACCTGACCTCATCAAATCTGGACTTCAGTTCCCTTGCACCTGCAGTGATCTTCTCCTCACTCTCGTTCCTGACCACGGATCTGTGAATGAGGGATGCGATCTCCTTCATCTCGCTCTTCCCCATCCCGATTCTTGTGACTTCCTGGACCCCTATCCTAATCCCGCTGGGATCCTGTGATTTCTTTCCCTTGTCGCTGGGCAGGAGGTTCTTATTCAGTATTATCCCACTCTTCTCCAGCCTCTCTGCAACGTGTTTTCCTCCACCCTGCCCGCTCACGTCGACAGCCAGCACATGAGACTCGGTGAATCCCCGCTTTTCCCCTAGGACCCTGAAGCCAAGGGAGTGGAGTTCTTCAGCCAGTGCTTTTGCGTTGGAGATCGTGTCAGATGCATATTTTTCCCCGAATTCAAGCATCTCTGCTGCGGTTACCGCGAGGGAAGCCATGGTGTTAAGATGATGATTGCTCAACACGCCTGGGAAAAGCCCCTTCTGTATGGATTTCCAGACCGGTTCTTCGCATTCGCCCATGACCATTCCATGCTGCGGGCCGGGGAACGTCTTGTGTGTGCTTCCACTCAATATTTCGGCACCTTCCCTCAATGGATCCTGGAACCTGCCTCCTGCAATGAGCCCAATAACATGTGCTCCGTCGTACCAGACCCTGCAGCCCACTTCCTGGAAAGTATCCCGCAGTTCCTTCAGTGGAGCGGGGAACATGAATACTGACTGACCAAACAGCGCAACCTTCGGCCTCTTTTCCAGCAGGAGTTTCCTAGCACCGTCAACGTCCACGGACATGGTGTCCTCATCGTAGGGATATGATGAGGAGTCGAGCCCGCGCATGCCCACAGCTCCGAACTTTGCTGCGCTTATATGCCCGCCACCTGAAAGATCCGGGACGGTTATCTTGTCCCCGACCTTGGTGAGACCATAGATTATACCCATGTTGGCGACTGTACCTGATACTGGTCTTGGATCCGCATACTTTGACCGGAAGAGTTTCCTGAGAAGATCGATTGTGTAATCTTCCATCTCATCAACGATCTCATTTCCCTGATAGTATCTCTGGTGTGGGAGTCCTTCAGCATACCTGAACCCGAAGTCTGTGAGAAGCATCTCCATTGCAAGAGGGCTCATGATGTTTTCAGATGCAATGAGCGGGATGCTCTCCTTAAAAAGCCTGTTGTGTCTCCTGGCCATATCCCTTATCTTGAGTGCACTTTCCAGGTTACCTTTCATGTACAGCTATTCCAAGGACATATTTTAAATCGTTTCGTGGACAACGTTGAGATGTCTGTATCAGGAGAATGAGTCTCACCCCGAACCCGGGAACTGTTTCTGGTCTTTCTGGGATAAAGTGAAGTGACTCTCAACTGGTACAAAGATGTACCAGAAAAGGGATATCGTCAGATTCATCCTTGGAATCATGGTAGCTCATAGCATACTGGCCGTTCTGGCTGTGGTTGCACTTGCTACCGGGGCGGTATCCGCCACTGCATTATCCTCTTCAGGATCAGGCAGTTCAGTGTTCGATCTAGGAACGCTTCACCCCGGAATGACGGGCAATGCCACCATATTGGAAAAGGTCAGTACAGGAAACTTCACCTCATACAAGGTTGAGATGGAGATGGAAGACGGAATAGCACACACGTTCTCTGAATTGAACGTATCGATGGTAATAGACGGGAATCACTATTCGATTGGACACAGTGACCTGAAGGTTAACCTTTCACAGGGTACGCACACCATAACGGTGATCATACACTATGTTGTGTCTGATCATGCAACAAACACAAGCATGACCGCAAAGGGATTCCTGTTCCTGCACCCTGCAGGGGATCAGAACATGAGTGATCTGCAGGAGAACAACAGCCAGCAGGACCACTCCTCAAAGATAACCATCGCTGCCCTGACCTTCCAGGTAACAGGCCAGAATGGTCATCATGACGGAGAACAGGCATCGTCCAAAGACAACGTAGTGCTGTCTGTACAGTAACGGCGTAGAACCGTTACTCCACTTTTTTTTATTTGCGGAGACAGGTTCCGCCGATGGTTTAATGTAATGTGTTCTGAACAGCCAAGAGATATAGCCCATGAGGAATTCTACCTGCATGAAGGCATTTTCAGAGGGAAAGATCGGCAATCTGACGCTGAAGAACAGAATAGCGATGGCCCCCATGATCTCGAATCTGGGAACTCCGGCTGGAGAAGTTACTGATCAGCACATCAGGTATCTGGTAGAGAGGGCGAGGGGCGGCGCCGGGCTCATTATCACGGAGTATACTTATGTGGACCGGATAAACAGCAGAGGGTCTCCAAACGAACTCGGAGCCTATGGAATGGAACTTTCCCCAAAGCTGAGAAGATTGACGGAGAAGGTAAAGGAACATGGAGCTGGCATATTCATGCAACTGGTTCACGCTGGCGGAAAGGCCTTGGACCAGATCAACAGCCGAGGTAATTTCGCCCCTTCGCAGGTTGACTACCTCGGTAAGACTCCGCAGGAAATGTCCCTGGATGACATTGAATCCGTGAAGGACAGTTTTGCCAGGGCGGCTAAACTGGCTGAGGACACAGGATTTGACGGTGTGGAAATCCACGGAGCCCACGGATACCTGGTCCAGGAATTCATCTCTCCAGCCCTGAACAGGAGGACAGATTCATATGGTGGGTCCCTGGAGAATCGTGTCAGGTTCGCGCAGGAGATCGTGGACTCTGTGCGAAAAGCGACACACTTTCAAGTGGGAATAAGACTTAGCCTTCTGGAGTTCGATCGTGACGGTTATGGGCCGGACTACGGATTCAGCGTGGCAAGCCACCTCAGGAACGTTGACTATGTCCATTTCTCTGCCGGAAGAAATGCTCCTCCCGGTTCTTCTGGATCGTTCTACCTGCCGCACACCCCCATAATAGACATGATACCGGGAAGACTCAGTGTGCCCATAATGGCAGTGGGATCCGTAATGAACGCTGACGACATTGAAAGATCACTCTCGAAAGTAGACTTCGTTTCAATGGGTAGGTCGCTGCTTGCTGATCCGTACCTTCCCAGGAAGATCCAGTTAAATTCAGGAATACCGAGACCGTGCATAAGATGCAACCAGGCTTGCCGAAAGCTGAGTCTGGGAGAGGTAAGGTGTACTGTGAATCCGGACACGGGTCTTGAAGGCTTTGAAAGAGAAATCCGGAGATATCATGGGGAACTGGATATCGCAGGTGCGGGAATCAAGGGACTTGAAGCTGCCCTATATGCTGCGAAGTCCTGGCTGACAGTAACTGTCCACGAACTGGAAGATAATATTGGAGGACAGATCAGGAGTATATTCGAGGATCACCACAGGAATGAATTTTCCGGGCTTATTGCCTATTATGCGGATTCCCTGAAGAGATTCGGCGTTCAGGTGATTACCGGGGAGAAATTTTCCGGAAAAGGAATATACTGTCTTCCGGACAAAGTCTATCCTGCGATTACGGAGAAGGAAACAATCTCCATGGATACAAATATATACCAGTACCTGGATCACGCGCTCTCACTGGCGGAGAAGCATGAGGTGATCCTCAGCGAAAGATCCGTTGCGTCCCTTGACCGGGCAAGAGGAATGGAGTACCGGAAGATTGCTGAAAAAGCCGGAATAGCGATCAGGAATCTGGAAAAGTATGATGTGGTGCTATTTGAGAAGGAACAGTACGACATAAGGTCAGCAATGGTATCCGGGAGGAGGGAAGTCCGCGAATACCTGGCTGAGATGGAGATGGAGTATCTCTAGGAGTTATCATAGGATGAGAAGTTCTTTCTCCTCTCCCTGTTTTCCTTCACCCTCTCGATCTCTTCCTGCTCCTCAGGGGTGACTGTTACATCTTCCCTTTCAGCCAGCCTGATAAACTCTTCCGGAACAAGCGATACAAGGAAAATCTCGTCTGTTGCCATGTAAACAGGCATGCCTGACTCCACAAGTGCAGGGACGTTTATCTCGATCACTTCCGGTTCATCAACGTGGAAAAGTCCCGATATGTACGCCTGCCTGTAGGTCTTGGAAAGGTGGATCCATGTCTTGTCTGAGGGGCTTATTCCGGCTTCCATGATGAATTCCTTCTCTTCCGGAGTCGTCTGGTAATAGAGCTTGTCAGGTATTCCTTCTGTCGGAAGGTCGTCCATGTTCACAGGTATGGTGTGCCCGTATCTCGCCCTGATCTCCCTGTGTTCATTGACCTGGTATCTCTGCTTCTGGTCTGTCTTTGCCATGGCCTCGATGTGGTGGGGAGTCAGCCACTCAAAATGCCGCCTCTGGATCCGGATCGGATTGACGATTTCCTGTATTCCTATCCATCCATGTTCGTCCAGTCTCACTCCATAACGCTCAGGAAAATGTCTCAGCATTCCGGCAAGCACTTTACCCAGGGAGTCGATCTCGCGATCCTCCATGAGCAACTTCGAAACGTTGCCGCATTCTGGACATCTTGGACCCCTGAAGACCCCGTGCGTATAACACTCCTTTAGCTCCATACTTATCTCACTTCCCCATCTGATGGTATATTTCTGCGGAAATGTCAATCTTGCTGTAGGGTGACCAGATAGTGTTTGTAGCCGATATACTGTCTGCGTATTCGGAGATGTGCCTGAAGGACTCATTCAGAAAAAGCCCGTGTATTGTCACCACGTGTATCTCGCTCACCCCTTTCTTCCTCAGTATGGAACATGCCTTTACAATAGTTCCGCCAGTGGAAATCATGTCATCGATCAGGACAACGGACTTGTTTCTTAGGTCCGCATCCGGCACCTCTATTTCCACTGTTCTTGAGTCTATCCTCTTTTTCTCCATTATAAGGTATTTTGTTCCGAGAAGCCCTGAAATAGCCTTTGCCCTCTCCTCCCCTCCGTCATCCGGAGATACGACGTAATCCGGCTTGCTCCCTGAGAGATGCTTTACAATAGAATCCTCAACCATCAGGTTCTTTACTTTGGATGCGAATGGCTCGATTGCCCTGTTATCGTGAACCTCAACTATGAAAGCCCGGTCCACCTGGGGAAAAATCGCCCGTCCTATGGCAGAAGAAGATATGGGCTCGCCTTCCCTGTATCTCATGTGCTGTCTGGCATATCCAAAGAAAGGGATCAGGAGAGTGATGCTTCCTGGATTCCTGCCCCTGCACGCATCAAGCAGAAGCATCAGGTCGATAATCTCATCGTCCTTCCTCGTGTTGGAAACAACCAGCAGATCTTCCCCTTTCAGATCCGAATCTATTCTTAGATACATCTCCCCGTCAGGGAACCTACTCCTTGAAACATTTACGATTTCTGACGATGCGGTCCTGGAAATGTCTGCAGAAATTGCTGAGGCATAAATCCCTGGAACAATCTTCATGATTAGTGCCTGATCTACACTTAAATAATAAAATGATGCTAATTTCTCTCTCTCTCCATGAACTTCCTGATCCTGTCCTTGGTTTCCGCAGTGGAGAACAGCATGGCGAAGGCCGATGCCTCCATGTCCAGGGCAGCGCTCACGGACATGTCTTCAGAGTTGTTCACTGCCATCTTTGCCATCTGCACGGTTACCACAGGTTTCGATGAAATTTCCATTGCTATCTTCATGGCCTCGTCCCAGAGCTGATCATCGGGGAATACCAGATCGACGAGACCCATACGCAGGGCTTCAGGAGCACTTATCCGCCTTCCCGTGAGAATCAGGTACATCGCATTTCCCCTCCCCACAAGCCGGGGAAGTATCACGTTGCCGCCGGCACCCGCATTTATGCCGATGTTGATCTCAGGCTGCCCGATCTTCGCGGAAGCTGACGCTATCCTTATGTCCGTTGATTCAGCAATCTCCAGGCCTCCTCCGAGGGAATATCCCTCAAGTACGGCAAGAACGGGCTTAGGACATGACCGTATTGTCCTGACTACACGGTTCAGGACCAGGTGGAAACGCAGGGCATCCTCTGTATTCCTGTTTGCAAAGCCGGTTATATCGGCGCCGGAACAGAAATTCCTATCGGCACCTCCCAGCAGCATCACCCTGTATCTATCGTCTTTTTCGTACTTTTCAATGGCAGCGATGAGTTCTCCTGCCATCCCCTCTGTGATGGCATTGAGTTTTCCTGTATTTCTCAACTTAAGAATCACAACCGGTCCTGCTTCTGTCACTTCAATCGAGGGAGAGTTTTCCATGATGCGAGATCGAATCTGTCCTAATAAGTGACGCTGAGGAGGGACCTTCCATGGAGAGTTGGACACGTTTATTTACGAGTTTATACTACATTTACTTGTGTCCGCTGTCCAGGAGGAGATCGAGAATTTCAGGAAATGGATGACTGGGGAGAGGAAGAGCAAACATACCGTAAAAGAGTATTCTTTCCTTGTTTCCAAGTTCCTGCTCTATGTTGGAAAGGACATTTCCCTCGTTTCAGCGGAAGACATAGCTGGCTACAAGCATTACATGGCAGTCAACAGGAAGTATGCAAAGAGCACCCAGTATCTCGCGATCAAGGCAATAAGGCTCTATTACCGGTTCAGGTCTGTGGAACTTCCAGATAACCTGAATTCCCCGGTGAGATCAGGAAAACTGCCTGTCTATCTTACGGACAAGGAGGCGTCAAGTCTCATATCTGCCGCCGCACCAAACCCTAGAGACCTTGCGGTGATTATGGTCCTGATATATACCGGCATGAGGGTAAGCGAACTCTGCAGCCTGGACATAAATGACCTTGCACTGGACGACCGTACTATCAGGATCAGGAGCGGAAAGGGGGACAAGGATCGCCTTGTTATCCTCAGCGGTATATGTGCGGAGAAGGTTGAGGATTACCTCAAGGAGAGAGTTTCCGTAAAGACTGCTTCCGAGGCAGTGTTTCTCAGCAACCGGAAGGGACGCATGGACCCGTCGACGGTCGAAAGAATGGTGAGGCGCGTTTCCATCAAAGCCGGAATAAACAAGAGGGTAACCCCGCATGTGCTCAGACATACCTTTGCGACCTCAGTACTGAGGAATGGGGGCGACATAAGGTTCATCCAGCAGATACTTGGCCATGCCTCGGTGGCAACAACCCAGATTTATACCCACATAGACGATCGCATGCTGAAGAAGATGTACGAAGAGCACGGGCCTTTCTACTAGTTCTTCCTCTTGATTATGAAATCCGAGAGCCAGGCCAGTGTCTCCTTTGTCTTCTGATCGCCCTTAACTTCGGATAGATATTCCCTGGACTTTCCAGTGAGTTTTTCAATCAGTCTGGTCGAATAATCAAGCGATCCTGAAGATTCTACTATCTTCCTTAACCTGTAGAAGTCTACATCCGATACATTCCCGGATTCAAGGCACTGTTTGATGAATCCTGATTCTCCATCTCTGGACAGCTCTATTGCCTTCAGCATGAGAAGGGTCTTCTTCCCCTCGTTGACATCGCTCTTGATTGATTTTCCAATGTCTGCCTGTTCCCCGAATAGCCCGAGGATGTCATCGTAGAGCTGGAATGCTATGCCGGAAAGGTTGCCAAATCGTATCAATCCAGATAGATCAGCGTCCTTCATACTCATTCTCGCCCCCATGACGAGTGGCCCTTCAACGGTATATCTTGCTGTTTTCCATAGATGCAGTTTCATGAGATCGTTTGTTCCAAAATCATCCCTGTAAGGCGAGAATACGTCGATAAGCTGTCCGTTTCCAGTCACCTCGAATATCGATGAAAGTTCCGAGTCGCCGATTGAAGACTGCCTGTCCGGAAGCCCTGCATCGAATATGGCCTGGTGACTGTAACTTTCTGCAAGGTCAGATGCGATGATTCCTGCGCTCTCCGCCACTCTTCTTCCATCCTTCTTGTCCTTGAAGAACTTTTCATACAGTTCCACATGAAAACTGGGTTTTCCTCTCCTCATTTCACTCTGATCCATGATGTCATCCTGGATCAGGAAATAGGATTGTGAAATCTCGATAGAGATCGAAGCCTTCACTATTCTGTCGTCGTGATCAGCAAGGAGATCATGACCCAAAACCAGTAGTATAGGCCTGAGTCTCTTCCCTCCCCTCATGGTGTAATCCCTGATCAGTTCCACAATGGATCTCACAGTATCGTCGTGGATGGATTCGATCTTTCTGCTGAAAAAAGCGTCAAGGTTTACCTCGACTTCCCTTTTCAGGGCTGCAACGTATTCCTTAGGTTCCATTTGGCTTCCTTGTCATCTGATCCGTTTGGTGTCCATATTCCTTTTCCTTGCTCGGAAAGGTTAGCCCCTCAGACCTGATTCACAGTTCCACGGGACTAGAAAACAGAGATGTGCAGGAAATTGTGGAATGCAAGTCCCAGTGCATATGTGGCCATTGCCGCGATCACCGAGAGCAGGGCCGCCCTGACCGCAAGCTTTCGTGCGGAAACTCCCAGGGATATTGCCACCATCGAATTCACTATACCCTCTGTGAGGGCGACAAGTACTACGGCAAGCAGGAGCGCGAAATATGAGGGCAGGAATATAAACGGCAGTATAGGTACCCAGGCACCAAGGAAGTAAAAGAGACCAACGTTGTATGCTGACTCCCGTCCCTCCATCCTTATCTTTTCTGCTTCCGTTTCCTGTTCCGTAGTCCCGTCAAAGAGGGCTTTCTTTTTCAGCGTGACAAGCTTATATTCAGACTCAGATATTTTTGCCAGATAAGCGCCCACCGACATGCTTATTGTTCCTCCAAGTGCCACTAATATCCCCCCCAGCGCTATCAGGAGACCATTGTATATTATTGCTGAAAGGCCTGCCATTGCTGCGAGAACCTCGATGAGGCTGTCGCTGACTCCGTAAATGACGTCTTGGTTCCGTTGTATGTTGACCTCGCTTTCGGTTATCCTCTTCTGGAACACGGATTCGTGCTCTATTTCATCCGTCAGGATCTCCTGCACCTGAGTTGCAAGGAGACTGTCCTTCTCTGTTGAAGCCAGGTAATCTCTGTATTTCTCTACAGAGGAAACTTCACCATATTCCATCAGTTTTATAGTGAGTCCTTTTCCAAGTACTGATGAAAGAAAACTCATTCCCCGTACCTTAAGCCTGCGGGCTCGAACCTTATCCGGATTCAATCCTTTCTTTCTCGCCAGGTCTGCCCAGAACCTTGAGTGTGTTTCCTCAACCGAAGCCAGGCGTTCAAGATCGTCAGAAAATTCCTTCTCGTGGCTTTTCCTGGCCAATTTCAGGTAGAATTCCCTGTCGGTAAGTTCGTCCCGGTAAAATTCAAGTTCTGAGGCAGATCTTACCATTTCAATCCATAAAAGTCTGATGGGTAAAAAATATATCTCATTCATTACCCAAGTTATTTAAGTCGCTGACTGATCTTGCAGAACTCATGGCCTCGGCTTTCAGCAACACAGGACAGCTTCAATTCTATCTCTTCTTCCTGGCATTCATGGTCCTGATAATAGTGAGAAGGAGCCGGCAGCTTGTCAACGGTTCAAAGTTCAGCATGGCCAGGCTCCTCCGCCCTCCCTTGTCTATACCCTGCTTCTTCTCATGTCGAGCCTGGACATCCTTTTCCTGTACATTCCCGGCATTGTACAGATAACTTCCATAATGATCGCTCTCCTCGCCGGAATTGCCGGAGGAGTCTTTTTCGGCAGCAGAGGTGAAGTATACCGGCAGTCTGGTGAGATATTTTTCAAGAGATCCATGATCATATTCCTGGCATGGATCGTGCTTTTTGCAGCCCGGATATTCATTGAACTGATCTTCCCGGATAGCATCAGCCTGCTTTACATAGCCATATCCCTGCTTTCCTTTTCAACCGGCCTCTTTTACGGAGAAACTCTGGCAATATACCGGAAATACAGGGAATTCACAAGAAGCGATGCAGGGGTAATCAGAGAATAGTGTTTTCACGTTAGGTGCGATAATCGCACCCTTTAGTGTTTTTTCAAGATCATAGTTATTTATCCGTACAGAAAATGTGATCTCATGGAGACAGCTATTGCGAGAGAGGAGACACCAATAAAGAAGCAGATACAGATCAGGGTTACACCACCTGGGCCAAACGCCAAGAAGATTATCGAAATGGATGAAAAGTACCTTATGAAGAGCACCAAGTCTCTTCCGATAGTTGCCTCAAGAGCTCAGGGATGTTTTGTTGAGGACGTTGATGGAAACACCTATGTTGACTTCGCCTCCGGAATCAGTGTTGTTAATATGGGCCATGTCCACCCTAAGATAACCGCGGCTGTGGAGAAGCAGCTTAAGAGGCTGTGGCACTTTGCAGGAACTGATTTCTATTACGAAGAGCAGGCAACTGCAGCAAGGATGCTTGGGGAAATAACTCCTGGGAAATTTGGAAAGAAGGTTTTCTTCACCAACAGTGGAACTGAGAGCAATGAAGCCGCCATAAAGGTGGCAAAGACTCATACCAAGAGACAGCAGTTCATTGGGTTCATCGGTGGTTTCCATGGAAGGAGCCAGGGATCCCTTGCATTCACGGCATCACAGCCAATTCATCACAAGGGGTTCTTTCCCCATATGGTCGGTGTCGAGCATGTGCCATTTCCCAATCCATTCAGGAACCCGTTTGGAATAGACGGGTACGAACATCCGGATGAGCTTGTTAACAGGGTCATAGATTACATAGAGAAATGGACTTTTGGTACTTATGTCCCGCCAGAGAACGTGGCGGGATTCCTTGTTGAGCCAATTCAGGGTGAAGGAGGATACGTTGTGCCGCCCCTGAACTTCTTCAAGGAGTTGAAGAAGATAGTCGAGAGCCATGGACAGCTTCTCATAATGGATGAGGTGCAGTCCGGTTTCGGAAGAACTGGCAAGTTCTTTGCGTCGGAGCACTTTGGTGTCGTTCCTGACATAATTTCACTGGCAAAGGCGATTGCATCTGGAATCCCGATGGGAGCCATAGTTGTGAGAGACGACCTGGACTTCCCTGAGCAGGGACTGCACTCAAACACGTATGGTGGAAACGTTCTAGCATCGGTTGCATGCACAGCTACCATACAGGCCATGAAAGAGGAGAAGGCTGTGGAAAACGCGGCGAAGCAGGGTGAACACCTGAGAAAGAGACTTCTTGAACTCAAGGACAAGTATGACTCGATAGGGGATGTCAGAGGACTCGGCCTCATGCAGGCGATTGACTTCGTAAAGGATCACAAGACTAGGGAACCTGCAAGAAAGCTGAGAGACAGCGTCGAATATAAGAGCTTCCAGAATGGCCTCATACTGTTGTCCACGGGCGCCAGTGCAATCAGGATTATCCCTCCCCTTAACATAACCTCCGGAGAAATTGACATGGGAGTGGAAGCACTGGAGAAGGGAATCAGGGCAAGTCTCTGATTCCAGCTCATTCCTGATTGACATAACTCAGAAAACTGGACAGCTTGAACCCGTCTTTCCAGGTTAATTTATAATTTCCGCCGCTGGTTACTGCGGGTCTTGGAAGCAGCCTGTATATGAATCTCATTGATCCCTCGGGCTCCTTTCCCAGGCAAAATAGTCTCCATGGATCTTCTTTTGTATTCTTTATCCGGTAAGCGTATGTGAGAAAGAGTCCAGCACGCTCGCTCATCCTGACGAGTCTCTCGGCTTGTTCCTGCCTCTGTCCTGAACTCTCTGAAAAAGTGAGTGAATCCCTGCTGGACGACTTGACCTCGATGATCAGGCTCACGTCGTCCCTCAAGGCAATGAGATCTGCTCCGAGTGATCCGGCGGCACGGACAATAAAGAATGGGTGGTTAATCATGATTTCTACGCCATCTGGGTGGATCATTGCCCTCTTTGCATATCTGCCCACTATTGCAGGGTCACCAGACAGAATATTCGCGAGTTCCCGTTCATAAGAAGAGCCGTTCAATAAAAAGAGAATGGAATAAAGAAAATAAAGATTTAAAAAAATAGGGTGGGGGAGATTATGCTCCGCCCTTTCCACTGAGGAATATCCTGGATACTACTATCCCGATCACAAGTCCTCCGAGCAGCGAAGCCGCTGCGGCGGCAATTATGGTACCTGTACTGGACGGGGAACTTGGTGGTGAACTGAAAACCACAGAGACAGTGGCGTTGCCGTTCACGTTAAGGGTGCCGTTTGAGACAGAGGACTGGTATCCGGACACTTTCGCCACGGTGAAGGTATTGGAACCTGCCACAACACTGACAGAGATAGTTGAGGTGTTGGACGAATAGTTGTGTCCATTCACGTTAACTGTCCACGTTGTGCCGCTCGCAAGACCGGTTTCCTCGAAGGTCAGTGTTATAGAACTTAGCGAAACGGATACGGTAACTGGTGCATTGGTTACTGACACCATTCCATAGTCCACTGTACCGCTGAATCCTGTTCCTGCCGCAGCCGCATAGTTATATTTTCCAGCGAAAGCCCATGTAGACAGGGTAGAAGTGGTTCCGCTAAGTGTCATTCCGTTGACAGATACTGACCAAGCGTTTCCACTGGCTAATCCTGTTTCAGAGAATGTCAGCAGGTACACAGGAGCCATCGCTCCTCCAGCCACGCCCATGTTGGGGCTTGGAGACGCCGCACCTATGACTATGTCCGTTATCGTGTTCCCTGGACCAAGAACTGCATACGCATATTCGAATGGTTGCGGGAAAGCCTGATAGACTGTCACTGAACCGCTGGATGAGGGTGCAATGTCAAATCCGTCATAGCTGAATCCTGCAAGCGTGATGCCGTTCAGCGGGTATATGGTCATCTGAGTAGCGCCTGGTATCAGGAGCGGATGGTAATCGTACCCGAAGCCGATCATTCCGGAGTTGTTGTATGCGCCCACACCGTCGTAATTCCACCAGAGGTTCCCAGTTGTTGTGTTGTTCCAGCCATCGGTGTAATTTGCTGTAAGGGTTCCCATGTAGAAGTTATACCCGAAGTCGTTGGCAGGCGACTGTGTGAGGAAGACGTTGCTGTAAACCATGTTTCCTCCGCTGTACATGTCTATACCGTTCTGGTAGAATCCGTTCTCGAAACTCGCCAGTGATGATTCGAACATTGGGCCGAGTCCTGACAGGAAGCTGTATCCATAGAATTCGTTTCCGACAATAGTCACGTTTCCTGGTTGTGTCGGCGCATTGTAGACAAGCAGAGAGTCACCCATGGAGACAAACGTGTTGTTCAGTACCTGTATGTTCGTGCTGTTCCATATTCCGAGTGCTGCAAGAACAAATCCTGCCTGCTGGAACGAAAACCAAGTTTCGAACGTCCCATTAACGACTGTCAGGTTCGATGTGTTGTAGATCTGCGTTGAAAGTTCATTGCTGAGAGGCATGCTTATTCCATATGCCCCGTATACGCTGTTATAGAAGTTGATGATTAACGCAGAGAACCCGGTATATTGCACGGGCATGTATGTGTCGTTGAGTACCACATTCTTAGTGGTATTCATTATCAGTACTCCGGGGAACGCAGGGAACAGGTAGTCGTTTAGCTGCCCAAAGAGTGTGTTGATGGATCCCTGGGCGTTTATCAGGTACGGACTTGTAGCTGTTCCAGCACCACTGACAGCCTGGGCGGCAAGCTCTGCATTGTTCATGATTATGATGGGCGTGTATATTCCCATTGCCTTGTCCTTTACCAGCGAAATCGTTGTTGTCGTTGACAGTTGTCCCATCGTCGGATCGTGATAGTTAGACAGTGCCTGGAAAACATAGGTGCTACTTGGAAGTCTGTAGTGCATCGTCGACGAGGGCATTGGCGCCCAGTTGGTCACACCCATGTTGAACTGCGTCACGTTGTTGGTTATGAACACAAAAGGCGATACAGTATTTGTCGTCGTAACAGTGTATGTAGTCTGAGAAGGCTGGTTATTCCACAATCCGTATACCATCGATGGTCCAGGGTTCAGGAAAGCGGTGTGACCGGCATAGGAAACGTCCACTCCTGTCGATGTCTCGCCAGTTTCCGAACCTATGTCGTAGGCTGCCCTGACGTTATTGTAGGAGTGCGATGTATTGTTGTAGAACTGCAGGCTCATGCTACCATTTATGTTGTATATGGTTGCTGTGCTTCCTCCTCCGGGTCCGCCAACCATTATTTCAGCATCGTATGGAATGAATCCGGTTGGCGTAAGGTTAGTGCCGCTCACGAAGAAGTGGGGATGTGGTGCCACGTAGGTGTTGTTCCCGTATGTGGAGTTGAACTCGACCATGTCATATGTATTTGAAAATGCACCAGTGTGGCCAGTCGCATTAGTGGCATGCGGCATTGAGTAATTGAACCATACTGTGCTCTCCCTGTCTGTTACCGATGTGTTCAGGTAAAGATGGACAACCCACGGATATGTCAGTGTAAATGTCGGTCCGATCGCTATGTGTGCCCCTGAATACGGGTATACAGTTCCAGAGGAATAGTTAACCGCGTTGGAACTCCATGCCACTGCGGGGCTTGAAAAGTTCCATATGTTGTCGATGAACGTGATCTGATGTGTACGGGCAGAATAGAATATCACATTCTGCGTCCACATTGAGTAGCTTGCGTTTCCGAACAGCGCAACGTTGTTCAGTACTGCATTCAGCTGGAATGTTACTCCCTGGGGTGAATCAGACAGCATGTTGAAGTCAGACAACTGCGCGAGATTGATCGTCGCGTTGAAGCTGTCTGTCGTATAGTTGTATGTTTTCATTGAACCTGAGCTGTTGTTAAGTCCGTAGTCTCCAATTCCCATCGGAGCCGGAGATGCAGAATAACCAGGTGAGATGTGTCCTCCCTTCACAGGAACTGCCGAGTGGAAGTTTGGCAGGTAGAGGTATTTCATTGGCAACCCCGATGCGCTTGCCTGACTCATCACTCTGTTCAAGTCCTTGCTAGCAACGGAATACTGTGAGCTCGTAGGTGCAGTGAGCGCTGGATGATTCACTGCCTGTGGAGTGCTCAGTGCTCCGTTATTACTCGATGCAGATTGCTGGGCTGCTGGCGTCATTGCCAAAAGCGCAAACCCGGAAGCAATCATGACGAGAGCTACTGCTATAGCCAAAATTGTCTTTCGATCCATATTGAATTCTGAATGCATTCACCGAGTCCATATAAAATTTTCAGGGGGAATCCTGAGATACAAGCCACTTTGTTTTCAACAACGTTGAAACTACGGGACCGGCATCTTACCGGTTGGCCTTTCAACCGAATATACCTGCCCCTGCAGTTCCGGAAATTATTATAGGAACTGTTAAATCATAACCTGATGCGGAAGGAATTTGCCTACGTTCCCTCTCAAGAGGAAATAGATTCTACCAACATCATGAAACTGGCCGGAAGATTGGGGATTGGCACACTGAAAGAACTTTATGATTATGCGGATAAGGATGTTGACGGCTTCTGGGAAAACGTAGTCCAGGATTGTGAGGTGATCTTCAATTCCCCTTATTCCTCAATTGCAGACTCTTCGCGGGGTGTTCCGTGGACGAAGTGGTTTCGTGATGGCCAGATCAACATAGCCTACAACACGGTTGGTAAATACAGGGATTCAAAGAGAGTTGCGATAAAGTTTGAAAGAGAAAACGGAGATCACGGAACGATATCGTTTGCTGAACTGGATGAGAAGAGCGGCAGACTTGGTGGAGCTCTCCGCAAACTTGGGGTAAAAAAAGGAGACAGAGTTGCCGTTTTCATGCCACTTTCACCTGAATCTGTGATTGCACTCTATTCCATCCTCAGGATCGGTGCGGTTGCTGTACCGATTTTCTCCGGCTACGGGAGAGATGCAGTCAAGGCGAGAATAGATGATGCCGGGATCAGGCACATCTTCACATTCAACAGTTATCACCGCCGGGGCAAAGAGGTTGACATGATCCATATCCTTGACAGGATAGATGCAACAAAGATAGTTTATGATCTTCCCAGCGGATCCGGAGATAAACTGGATTTCTACAGCCTTATCCAGACTTCCGAATATTTCGGCTTTGAACCGACCTTGTCCGAAGACCCTGCCATAATGCTCTACACTTCCGGAACAACCGGGAAACCGAAGGGAACGGTTCACGTCCACGGCGGTGCCCTTGTAAACATAGTGAAGGAAGTCAAGTATTACATGGACATGAAACAGGATGACACCCTATTCTGGGTGTCCGACCCGGGATGGATGATGGGACCATGGTCCATGATCGGGGCAAACGCCCTTGGAGGCTCAATATTCACCTACGATGGAGCGCTGGACTATCCTGAGGAGGACAGGCTGTGGAAGATAATTTCAAGACATGGCGTCACAATTCTCGGTCTATCCCCTACTCTTGTGAGGTCCCTGAGATCAAAAAGCCAGGACCGCCCGCTGCGTGGAATCAGGGTATTCGGTTCTACAGGTGAGCCCTGGGATACCGAGTCCTGGATGTGGCTCTTTGAGAAACTCGGAGCATCGAAAGTGCCGATCGCGAACATCTCAGGGGGAACAGACATAATCGGATGCTTCCTTGCCTCAACCCCGGCGATGCCTCTAGCTCCCAGATGCCTCTACAGGGGGCTGGGCATGAGGGTTTCTGTTTTTGACGAGGCTGGTAACGAGATTGTTGAAAAGATAGGTTACCTTGTTGCAAAGGGACCGTCTCCTTCGATGACCCGAGGGTTGTGGAACCAGCCTGAAAAATACATTGAAACATACTGGAGCAAGTATGAGGGAGTGTGGAACCACGGGGACTGGGCCCTCATGGATTCAGATGGATATTTCTATCTGTACGGCAGGGCAGATGATGTGATTAAGGTCGCCGGAAAGAGGGTGGGACCAAACGAGATAGAAGACATGGTCGCCGAGGTGGAAGGCATCATTGAATCAGCGGTTGTTGGAATCCCTGATGAGATCAAGGGAGAGACCCTGGGAATATTCTACGTCTCGGTGAATTCTGTTGACCTCTCGCGTGAGATTAAGGCCAGGGTAGAAAAGGCCATAGGAAAAGCGTTTTCGCCCGGATATGTGGTAAGGCTTGACCTGCTTCCCAAGACGCGAAACGGAAAGATAATGAGAAGAGTAGTAAGAAATGCCTTTACGGGAGAGCCGCTGGGAGACATCTCAGGACTGGAAGATCCGGGTGTTCCGGTGATCATAAGCAAGATTTCTCCCCTGCTTCAAGGAAAATCGGCGGAGGGATGAAACGTACATGTCAGAAGATGTAATGATAATTAAAGGCGGAAGGTTCAGCCTGGATCCGGGGGCGGCCTTCGGGACCACGCCACGATCGGTATGGTCAAGATACGTACAGACGAATGACCAGTACAGGATAGAGATGGATACCAACCTCGTTCTCTTGGGAAATGGGGGAAAGAGAATACTCATTGACAGTGGAGTTGGCCCCATCCACAATGAGAAGTTCGCCGCACTCTTCCAGGTAAAGCCGAGAGCGGATCTTATACAGACGATACAGAACCATTCAGAGGGGAAACTGGACATTATTGTGCACAGCCACCTGCATTTCGATCATGCAGGAAATTCCGAGCAACTGCTCAAGCTGAACCGTGGAGCCATCCTCCTGGCGCAATCGTCTGAGAAAAGGGAACTGAGGAGACCCAACGAGCTCACTGCCGTGAGCTACGATTCCATTGCTCGACTGAACAGGGACATAACCGGAATTGACGGAAGCAGGAGAATAACCTCCTGGCTCAGTGTATTGCATACCGGTGGGCATACAGCAGGCCATCAGTCAATTGTTTTCAGGAGCGGGACAAGGAAATTCATCTACCTTGGAGACCTTGCTCCTACACCCTTCAACCTGAAACCCGCGAGAATCACGGGAGTGGACACTTATCCGCTTGAATCGCTTGCATGGAAGAAGAAGCTAGTTGCAAAAGCTATTCGTGAATCCATGGTTTGCATCTTCAATCATGATACATCTGTACCTGCCGCAACTGTTTCAGGAACTGTTGAGAAGCCGGAATTCACGCCATTTGATCTAGTCACCTATTGAGATCTCTTCCTGTCCTGCAGCAGTCCTGTCCATGGCGAGCTCGGCGATATCGGTGGAGTAAAGCCCTATCCTGGTTATCTCCTCGACCAGGGAGGTTACGATTACGAGGTCCCCTTTCTTTGCCTCCTCAATAAGTTTGCGCTTGGCACTGATTATCGCCTCTTTCCTGCCAATTATCTCGTTCAGTTTCAGGTGATCCGGGGAGTAAAGAGCCTTCAGCGAATCCTCAAACGCTTTCTGCGACATCATGAAGAAATCCGCCAGACCCTTTGTTGCAGGCCCTGGGCTATAATCTCTCCATGACCTTGATGCACTGACCGCATGGTCCGCGATCCTCTCCAGGATTCTTGAGAATATCAGCAGGAACACTGTACCCGCGGCTGCCCCCTTTCCGTTGGTTTCCCTGAAAACGTACAGGTGGTAACGGTCCACCTCATCATCCCTCTGGATCACACTGTCAAGAAGATCGTTGTCTGACTCGATTATCCCTTTGATTGCGTCCTGCAGCATGAGTGAAACGTTCGTAGCCATCCGTCTTATGGCCTTCTCCAGCGGGAATGAGTCTGAGTCCAGAACATTCTGCAGGATTATATTGCTGGATGATTCCTCGAAGATCTCCACCCCCATTACAAGTTTGGAGAACCGCCTGGCAGTTTCCCTGATCTCCTTGCTCAGATATCTGCTGCTCTCAATAATCAGTGTGTCGAAGTTAGAGATATAGAGGGAGATGAGAGTTCTCAGAAACATTTCGCCTTCCACGTCTCCTGAGATCAGGACCTTTCTCACCACCTCCTTCTTCTTCCTTCCAAGTGAGAGAATTAGCCTGTCGTCGTTCTCCTCAATCGTAAGCTCGCTCCCCTTCGTGATTCCATTCTTCTCCGCCCAGACTGACGGCAACGACACTATGTATGTGGAGCCCCCTGTCTTCTGAACTCTCCTGGTATACATACTACTATATACATTACACAACTAAATATATTTGCAGATAGAGAATATTCATCTGCTTTAAAATTAGCGGTTTACCACTCACGATGGCTTGACCATGCGTGCCTTCTTGCTATTTTCTATGGTTCTCGCGATGAAGACCCCTGTCACAAACATAAGTTCGAACAGTACCAGGTAAGGCAAATAGTGGATCTGGAGCATGAGTACAAGTGACGCTGAATAGGACAGTATCGGCCCGACGCCCGTCACACTGTTGTTTGCTTCCTGGAAATAAAACGTATAGAAATACAGGTCAGGTTTAAGACTTCCCGTATTGTAGTAGATCAGGGCTTTCTTGCCGCCTTCATTCAGGGCTTTAAGGTGGCTCTTGGAAATGTTGTCTGTGTATCCGGTAGCATATCCGCTGATAACAAGCCAGTAGTTTGCGGATGAAAAGTTGCTGACGTTTGTCAGAACAAGCGAAATATTGTAGCTGCTGGCCACTGTCGCATATGGAGTTTCAGTAGCGGTTACATTGATCCCGTAATGTGGCATCTGGGTAGTGACCTGGTTGTCCTGAAGCGGGAGAAAACTTGCGTTAACTGCACTGCCAACGAGGGCTACAATAAGAAATATTATCAGCCCTTGAATCAGCCTCTTCTTGATTCCGTAGAGACCAAGATAGTGCATTATGAAGAATACTGCAACGGGTATCAGGAGTATGAATGTAAGTGCCTCCTCCGTAATGTTGAGAAGGGCCATGGAAAGATAGAAAAACCCCCATGCAACAATAACAGATATGACTGGTACGGTATAGGAGTTGTATTTCTTCAGGAACTGGATGAAATCCATTTAGCGCATATTATCCCTTCATATATATGAGTTGCCGATCCTGTTTCGTTTGTTCAACTGATTGTGAACCTCCGCTTTTATTATTAACAGTAATCTCATTATTACCCGAATTGATCTTTCCCACAATTGAAGAAATCAAGAAGATGCGCAAGAATCTTGGTATCAGCCAGAAAGAGCTGGCAAGGGTAAGTGGAGTGAGCCAGTCATACATCGCAAGGCTGGAGAAGGGAGACATAAACCCAACGTATGAGAGAGTAAGGAAGATCTACGACTACCTCAGCCGATCAGGAATGAGGGCTGAAAACCTAGAGATCACTGCCGAGAAAATCATGTCTCCTTTTGTAATATCTTGCCTGCCGGACGATTCCGTGCTGGCGTCCCTTAACAAGATGAGGGAAAGAGGATTTTCACAGCTTCCTGTCATGAACAGGGAGGGAAAGGTTGTAGGTACGCTCACGGAATCCGGTCTGAACGATCTGCTCATCAAGGGCGCAACCCTGGATTCCCTGAGAAAACTCCTTGTTTCAAAGGTAATGGTTCCACCCCTTCCAATCGTGCACCGGTCTTCCCCGATTTCGATAATTTATCCTATATTGAGATATTACAGTGCAGTGCTCATATCAGATGGTGGTGAAATAAAGGGAGTCCTGACAAAGGCTGACGTTCTCAAGGCGGTTGAGATTTATGGTTAATCCCCTGTTCCAGGCCCTGGAGGCCCTGTATGTATTCATACCCGCATTTGCCGCAAATTCGGCTGCCGTACTCACCGGTGGACATGGAAAGATGGATTTCGGCCGCAACTTCGTTGACGGAAAGAGGATTCTTGGAGACGGGAAGACGTGGAGTGGTTTCATTGGAGGGACTGTGCTCGCCTCCATTCTCGGACTGATACTTTACGCACTGATGCTTGTGTTTCCAATATTTGTAAATTACCCCGGCCCCATTCTTGCGCTCTACGGCTCAGCTCTTCTGGCTGCAGGTTCGCTGACCGGGGACGCGTTCGGATCATTCATTAAGAGGAGAATCGGGATCCAGAGGGGCGGAAAGGGATATCTTCTCGATCAGCTTCCATTCGTAATATTCGCGCTGATATTCGCGACTCTTTTCTACTATCAGTTCTTTGCGAGCGTTCTCCTCAACCTGCCCGCGCTGATAATCCTCATCGTCATAACTCCTCCTCTTCATAAGGCGGTTAACGTTCTAGGCTATAAGTTGAACAGGAAAGATGTCCCTTGGTAAAGACGCATAAGATGGTGATTGCATTCCGGAAAGATATTGACCTGGGGAAGGGAAAAATTGCAGCCCAGGTGGCTCATGCCGCAGTTTCATGTGCCATTTCCTCGCAGAAGCACCACAGGAAAATCTTCCACGACTGGATTGATGAGGGGCAGAGAAAGGTTGTCATCAGGGTATCCGGAATCGAGGAATTATACCGCCTCAAGGAGAAAGCCGAATCCGCCGGCATTCAGACCTGCCTGATAACCGATGCGGGACTCACCCAGATTCCTCCGGGGACGGTCACCTGCCTTGGAATTGGCCCGGATGAAGAGGAGAAACTGGATCAGATAACCGGGGAATATCCTCTGCTCTGATCAGATTTTCTCAAGGGCGAGGTTGAAGTCCTCAATCAGGTCTTCAGCGTCCTCTATTCCGGCGGAGAATCGTACCAGCCCGTCAGGAATGCCCGCTTTCATCCTTTCTTCCGGGGTCAGGCCACCATGGCTTGTATCCACAGGGAGGGTAATGAGGGACTCAACGCCTCCAAGGCTTGGTGCGGGAGATGCTATTCTCAGATTCTTCATCAGAGTTCTTGCAGCCTGAATCCCTCCCTTAACCTCAAACGCCAGCATTCCACCGTATCCAGACAGGTTCTCCTTTGCAATAGAATGGAATTCTGATGTTTCCAGTCCCGGGTACATCACCTTCCTGATCTTCTGGTGATCGGAAAGGAATCTGGAGAGAGTCATTCCGTTGCTGTTGTGCTTCTCCATCCTGAGTCCCAGGGTCTTGAGTCCCCTCATTGCAAGGTATGACTGAATCGGGTCCGGATTCGTGCCCAATGCCTTCCTCAGGTTTGCTGTGCCGCTGAATTCCTTTCCGGAACAGCCAGCAATGCCCATTATCAGGTCACTGTGTCCGCCAATGTACTTTGTAACGCTATGAACCACGACCCTTGCTCCCAGTTCAATCGGTCTCTGGTTATACGGGCTTGCAAAGGTTGCGTCAACTATCAACGGGACGTCCGCTTCGCTGCAAACCCTGGCAATACGCTTCACGTCTGCAACGCCCATGGTGGGATTCACAATCGATTCTATGAATACTGCCTTGTACTTTCTCGCATCGAACTCTGCCCGGTTTATCTCGCTGAGGGTGAGAAAATCCGTTTCGATTCCAAGTCCCCTCATCGTCCTTGCAAAGAGTGTGTAGGTCTGGCCATAGAGTTCGTTCAGTGCCAGGAGTTTCTCACCCTTTCCTACCATGGAGAGCACTGTGGCCGAGATTGCCCCCATTCCTGAAGAGAATGCCAGGGCATGGCCTGATCCCTCTAAGCTTGCATATTTTTCCTCGAAAGCCTGGATTGTCGGGTTCCCCCACCTTCCATACATGAAGGGCTTTCCCGTGGTATTGTCAATATATGCATTTTCAGTGGTATTCGGAGCCTCAAAGGTGGATGTCTGGAATATCGGTGTCGTTACATTTCCGAATCGGGGATCCTTGATCTCTCCCGCCTGAACAGCCCTTGTATTGAATCCCCTGAACCCTGCCTTTTTCATGAGTACAATATACATACAGTGAAAATAATGATTCCCGATCGCCGACTGTGTTCTTTCTCTGCCGGCACGGAAGTTCCCGCTCGCATACGTCATTTTCACGATGCGGTTCCATGGAAGATGTCGTCCCGCACGTACTGTTTATTTGCTTCGGAGGGTTTTAAGGACAGTATGTTCATAGCCCTTGAAGGTATTGACGGGTCCGGCAAGAGTTCAGTATCAAAGCACTTATCCGGTATGCTGGAGGAGAGAGGATACAGCGTCTGGAACACCATGGAACCCACATCCTCCCTGAAGATACCGGAGTCACTGAGTCTTGACCACTCTTTCACGGGTGCCGTCGAACAGTTCCTTCTCTTTACTGCAGATCGGATGAAGCATGTCCGGGAAATTTCCTCAAAACTTGAGTCCCATGACTTCGTGATCTCGGACAGGTTCATCATGTCCAGTTTCGCTTACCAGGGAGTGATAATAGCTGAGAAAACCGGTTCCCTTGACAGTGCGATAGACTGGATGAAATCCGTGTCATCATTCATCGATCTGTCTCCCGATTTGACCCTTCTTCTTGACATTGATCCGGAACTCGCTATGAAAAGAGTGACTTCAAGGGGCAGGAGAACCGGCTTCGAAGATCCTGAATATCTCAGCATGGTGAGGAGAGCTTACCTCAGCATTCCCACGAACGGACTGCAGATTGTTGACGGATCGGGGAGCATACAGGCAGTTTCAGAAGAGTGCCTGAAAATAATCCAGGGCAGGATCAGGAAGTGAGAACCCTGATTTCATCTCCCCTAACAAGGATTGTGTGCTCTGCCTGAGAGATGAATACTCCCCTGTGCTCCCTGAGTATGGGGAACTGTGAGACTTCTTTCTTCTTCATCATCTGCTTCAGGTATTCCTGTCCGTTATTCTCGACCTTTGAAAGCCATCTCTCGGCAAATGGGAGCGTACTGAAGTTCTTCATGATGACTTCATCCCGCTTTGTAGTTCCACTGAGTATGTAGATATTCCCTCCGGGACCGTTGTGAATCATTCCCGTCCCGGTGCTGGCAAATGGTTCTATTGCAATTACGGAATCCTTCTCCAGGGTCCTTCCATTGCCGTCATCATAATTCGGGATGAATATCCTTGAGTGCAGGTCATACCTGCTTATCCCATGCCCGCCCAGATTCCTGATCGGCTTGAACCCGTATGACGTTATGGTCTTCGATATGTGAGCCCCAATCTGCCCAACCTTCATTGTCGGCCTGAGATTCCTGATTGCGTTATTCAGAGCGTTCCTGCTTGCGTCAATAAGGTCGGAATGTTTTCCTGTGTTCCCGACTTCTATGGTAGCTGCGTTGTCTGAAGGGTATCCGTCGATCTGTGCACCAATGTCCACCTTGACGAGCTGGCCCGTCGCAAATTTAGTCTTGTCTCCGGTGTACGGGGTGTAATGTGCAGCATCACTGTCCACCGAAAGGTTCAGTGGGAAGGCAGGCTTCCCGCCATTCTCCAGTATCAGAGCCTCGGTCTTCTCGGCAACATCGTAAAAATACGCCCCGGGCTCGATGAGACTCAGTGCCAGTTCAAGTGCCTTCTTCCCGATCTTCGCTGCCTCCTCGAATTTCCTAATCTCGCTGATATCCATCTCAGCATGGTTAAGGCTGATCACCCAAATATTTTCACTGAGTGATTTTCTTCAGCCGCTCTATCACCCGGGATATCTCTTCCTTTCTTTCGGAAGAGTGGGGAGCAGTATCTTCCAGGTATGACACGATCCCGTCCAGTTCGACGAAGGCTTTGTCTGTGGAGTCAGTCTCCTTGTGCCGGAATCCACCCTTCAGTCCTATCTCGTCAAGACCTGCGTCAGTTATTGCGTAGCCGGACTCATCCTTCCTGACGATCAATCCCTGCTCCTCCATTCCCGACAGTAAGGGATATATGGTCCCCGGACTAGGTTTCCACCACCCGTGTGTCTGCCTCTCGATCTCCGCCATTATCTCGGCACCCTTCATTGGTTTCTCATGCAGGAGCCACAGCACATAGTACTTCAGCCCGCCTCTTTTCCTGAATATCCGATCTGGGGCAAAGTCTCCTCCAAATCCAAAATTCCATCCATGTTCTCTCATTTCTTCACTTCCTGATTATTCGATATCGTTATCAATATCGAATGCAATGCGAGCATAAAAAGGTAATCAGAATGCAACCCTCTTACGGGAAGATTGCGGGAAATGTTGTTCGAAACTTTATTATGGGAATAATTCGTAGACAGTTGTGGAACACATTTCCCGAAAGATTGGCCATGCCGTTTATACAATCTTCTCTCTGATCACTATAGGACTTGTTCCACTGGTAATTTTTTTCCTCTCCGGTTCCCTTGATCTGGTAGGGGAAGCATCACAGGAAACCTATCTTATCCCCGGCTTTGCTATTGGCGGAATTGCGTTCTCAATTGCAGGAGGAATCCTGACAGGGAAGGTTTATGCGCGACCGGTTTCCATAGCTATCTTCCTGTTTACGGTCCCATTCCTCTTTTACTCAGTATACAATGATAAAGTCCTGCTCCCTTTGAATGGGTTTGAATATGCTTTTCTCTCTGCAGGGGCACTTACGCTGCTTACGTCAGAGTATTCCAGATATGGAGTTCCTGAAATGTTCCAGAGATATATTCTGGTAAAGTCAGCCGCCATAGGGATTCTCCCTGTTGTATCTGCCATTATAATAGCCGTAATATACGAGAAGATGGGACAGTCCCAGCTGCCTCTGGTTCTCATGGGGATTCTTTCCGTGTGCACTGTGTGTGCAGTTGCAGGGACAATGCTTGATCATGGAAACTTTCATGGAGTAGGAGGAGGAGACTGAGGTTGATCCGTACTGCAACTGTTCTGGTGGTAACTATACTTCTCCTGATCACCTTCCTTCCGCTCGCCAGTGCTGGATCAGTTAACCCCAACAGCAACACAAGGACACCAATTAAGCACGTAATTGAAATAATGATGGAAAACCACAGTTTCGACAACTTATTCGGTGCTTACCCTAGAGACAACAATACTTCGCTGAAGTATCTGGAGACAAATATATCCAGACCTGTAAACCTGCTCACGCCCGGAAATCATGGCGAATTGCACCGTGTTCCCACCGGCACCTTCTCCACGGTTGACCCCGGGGAGGGATATACTGCATATCACATTGACTGGAATAACGGGCAGATGAATGGCTTCGTCAATGGTTCAGGACCTCAGTCCATGACGTACTTTACCTCTTCCCAGGCTGCCCCCGAATGGATACTGGCCGAACAGTATGCGATGGACCAGTCAGCATACAGCATGATGACGGAAACTACGCCAAACAGGCTGTATAACCTTGCCGGATTCTCTCCTGTCATGAATGATTACGGTCCACCTCCATATATTCCGGTAACGCAGTCCATGTTTGGAGAACTGAGCCATTATTCTGTGTCATGGAATTACTATCTGCTCAGTAAATCAGACAGATACGCCCCCCTCAACTTCTTCCAGGGCATAAACCAGTACTCATCCAACATTGGAAGCTGGGAGAATTTCGCGGGAAGTGTCCGGAACAACACTCTTCCTTCCGTGAGCTGGGTTATGCCAGTGGGCAGCGACAGCCATGGATATTACAGCCAGGGGCCCCCAAACAGCATTCTCACCGGAGAGATGTGGATGATGTACATTGTGAACCTGGTAATGCACAGTCCGGAGTGGAATTCAACTGCGATCTTCATCACCTATGATGAGGGGGGAGGTTACTATGACCAGGTTGCTCCTCCAGTTTTCAACGGCATGCAACTTGGACAGAGAGTGCCGTTCCTGCTCATATCTCCCTTTGCTAAGGAGAACTACATATCTTCAACGGTTCTCGATCAGGGTTCTATTCCAGCCTTCATTGACTACAACTGGAATCTCCCTGCACTGAACAGTTTCGTTTCAGGCTCCAACATCGCGCTGGACATGTTTGACTTCAACCATCCATATTCGCAGGGGTTCATCGGAAGAACGCCAATCAACCTCACGAGTTACGGGATTCCGATCCCTGATAACATCGTTTTCACCGCCGGCTCCACACACGGAATGAATTTTTCACCAATTTTCCCTGTGGATTTCCAGATCCCGGTTACTAGTCTTCCTTACAGCGAGAGTGGACATTCCAGCTTTTCCCTTTCATCGATCAACTCCTCCCTGTTTGTAAGGTCAAACAGTTCCTTCACTCCATTATATGAGAACGACCTGACCATTGCCCTCATATTGGTCACTGCAGTAGCATCGTCCCTATGGCTGCCATACCTGCTGAGGAGACGTGGTTAAACTGGATCTGGACAACTTCCAGACATTTCGTGGAGGTGACCGATATTCCTGAGTTTGCTGTTATCTCCAACAGGAGAGCCGGTTCAAATACCATGGCTGCAGAAAACGCAGTATTGGCCGCATTGAAACCTCTTGATCCGGTATTGATCCCGACGGAGCGGTCCGGTCACGCCACGGAGATATCCCGCAGCCTGCCGGATGGTTCCTGGATAGTTGTTCTTGGCGGTGACGGAACAATAAACGAAGTGGCGAACGGCATCATGGGAAGCGACAAAGTCCTGGTTCCCTTCCTCGGTGGGACAGGTTCTGATTATCTTAAAAGTACAGGAAAACTAAGTGCTGATTCCATTATATCGGCGTTTCATTCCGGGAGGTTTGCACTTCTTGACTGCGTGAAGACCACTTTTTCCGGTAGCGAAAGGTATTTCGCAAACATTATGGAAATAGGCTTTGGTGCTGGAGTCATGAAGAGGGTTAACTCCCTTGCGAGGAGAAAAGGGAATCCGTTCACGTCATCTGTCATGAGGGAACTTCCAGGGCTGAAGTCATACAACCTGCAGATTGAGTCCGTGCAGTTCACCGGGGCTGTAAGGAGCATTGAGATGGTGATTGCCAACGGAAGATTCTTCGGCGGAGGAATGCTTGCCTCACCGGACTCGGTACTTGACGACGGTCTTCTTGACATTCATCTTATAAAGAAGATCTCAAGGACAAGGCTTATCATGAGTTTTGGCAAACTTGGAACAGGCAGGTACGTGGACATGAACAGGGTGATCAATTTCCGCACAGATCGCCTGAAAGTGGCCGGTGATCCGGCTCCCGTTGAGGCAGATGGAGAATTCCTGGGATATACCCCTATCTCCATAGAGATCGTGCCCAGATCCATCAGGGTTCTGACTGCTGAGTCGGTCGGGAAACCGGAATCATCCCGGAATGCGGATGCCTGATGTCTTTGACAGGTTGCGATTCCATGCAGGAGTTTTGCGGGGCCAAAGCCATAAATTCCATTCGGATACCGATCACAATGCGTGCCAGCACCATGGAACATTTTCCTTCACCCATCATATTCCTCGAGAGGACATGGAGGTGTGGTGATCTTGAGCAGCGATGAGATAGAACTGGTGGGAGAATCTCATGATAAATCTGCCCTGGAAAATGTCAAGCAACTCCTGCGTTCGTATATCCCCGGAATAGATCAACTCCCCTCGTGGAACGGCAGGATCACGGTTCAGGATCTTCCCGGAAGTAATCTGTTACAGAAACTTGAAGCCGTGCTTGATCGGGAAAAGATTTCCGTCGTGCCCAAGGTGCGGCTGGCTGCATCGATTGGGAAATCAAGTCTTGAAATCATGGAGGCAAGAGAAGATAATCTTTCGTTGACGGTTGATGCTGTTCTCTATCCGGATTATTCAGATCTTGACAACCTGCTCCCTTCTCTGAAGAAGATCGGAATCAGAGCAGTGGTCAGGGGCGGGGGAACCGGTGTCACTGGCGGCTTCAGGAGAGTTTCTGCAAAGAAAAGGGCCCTGATTGACGTGTCAAGACTCAGGAACCTCGAAGTTGACGGATATATAGCAAGAGCCGGGCCCGGGCTAAGGGGAGGGGAACTGGAGAGATCACTGAACGCAATGGGACTTACTCTTGGGCACTTCCCAGAGTCCCTGCTGCAGTCCACGGTTGGCGGATGGATCTCAACCAGGGCATCGGGACAGGAGTCAAACCAGTATGGAGACATCGAAGACATTGTCCTGGGAGTAACTCTCTACAGATCCGATTTCAAGGTCACTGACAGTGCATCCCCGAGGGAGTCCTCCGGCATCACGGCGAAAAGCCTGGCAATTGGCGGAGAAGGAAGGACCGGACTGATCGGAGATGCCTGGTTGAAAGTAGATAGACTGCCCGGGAGGAGATATTATTCCAGCTTCTTCTTCAGGAGCTTCAGGGATGGTGTAAAGTTTCTCTCGGCCAGAACTGGGTTCCCAGCGGTAGTGAGGCTTTCTGATCGCACGGAGACGAAGTTCATGTTGAGTGCATCAGGAAACAGCACCTCGAAGAAACTGCTCCTTTCCTGGATGAGGATCAGGAAGATCCGGGAAGACAGTGGATCATTGATGATAGTGGTCAGCAATGACCGCCATTCCTGGAGAGCCGTGCATGGGGCGGTTCGATCTGGTTCGACCGTGGCAAGAAAGTGGGAGAAGGAAAGATTCGGGAGGCCTGACATCGGGAACGGGCTGTGGAGAATGGGGTTGATACCGGATACGCTTGAGACCTCATCGCCCTGGGACCGGATAGTCAAGATTCATGAATCCACCATATCACTGTTCAACGGAAAATGCAGGGAGCTGGGAATAGAGGGAGTTATAATGGCCCATATTTCCCATCTGTACAGAACCGGTGCTGCGATATATTTTACCTTCATGATAACATCCCCTGCAGACAGGGGTTCACACAACCTCAGGATAATTCGTGATGCTATGGTGAGAGGGTTCCTTGAACATGGAGGGTCTGTCTCCCATCATCATGGAATAGGCACGGATTTCCTCCCAATGCTTGACGGAGGAAAGAGATCTCTGCTCCAGCTGGTTGAGGACCCTGTACTGGGAGATGAATGAAGATGGATGAGTTTTCCTACAGGACGCGCAGGAAGGATCTGGAGACCCTGGATGGCAGGGAATTCCCTGTACTAGTCATAGGCGGCGGAATAATTGGAGCCGGGGTGGCAAACACCCTTTCCCAGTGCGGCGTCCAGGTACTTCTCGTTGACAAAGGAGATTTTGCCTCGGGAACAAGCTCAGGTTCGTCGAAGATGATCCATGGGGGATTGAGGTATCTCTCCCAGGGGAGAATTCGCCTCACAAGGAGCCTGCTGAAGGAGAGGAATTATCTCCTCAGGAACACGGCCATCGTGAAGGAACTAGACTTCACCATACTCATAGGAAAAGGGATGTGGCCAAGATACCAGATATCCATGGGCCTTCTGCTTTACAGGATTCTGGGAGGAGGCTCTGCTCAGAGGTATTCCAGGAACAAGGGTGAGTTCCCGGAATGGATCAGGGGTTACTTCAGGTATAAGGATGCCGTGACAGATGATGCCGTTCTCACGCTGCACAATATTATTGATGCGAGATCACGCGGGGCGGTGTGCCTGAATTACGTAGCTTTCAACAGGCCTGAATCTGAGAATGCAGGAACCTTCACCCTCACCGACGTATTAACTGGACAGAACTATCGGGTGAAGGCAGGTCTCGTGATTAACTGCGCGGGAAGCTGGGCAAGGGACATTATTCCGGGACTTGAAGACTACAGGGACAGAATGAAGATGAGCAAGGGCATTCACCTTATATTTCCGGGAGAACTTTTCAAGGGAGACAGTGCGGTTGTGTTCAGGTCCGCAATAGACAGAAGACAGCTTTTCCTGATACCGAGAGGGGAGGTTGTAATAGTCGGAACGACCGACGACCTGACCGAAGACCCTGATGATTTCATCGTGACAGAGAAGGAGAGGCAGTACATCGTCGAGAGTCTTCGTCCACTGTTTCCTGCATTCACCAGGGAAAAGGTAATTTCAGAATATGCTGGAATAAGATCCCTTTTCGGCAGAGGAGATAACCCGGGAAAGATGTCGAGAGACTTCAGGATAATTGACAGCGGGAGATACCTTTCCGTGATCGGAGGGAAAGTTACTGATTACCGCAGGGTTTCGGCTGCTGTCGCGAGATCTGCTCTTTCCAAGCTTTCGCTGAAGGCCAGCACCAGGAATCTCCCGGTGATTGGGAGACTGGATCTGGATCGCAAACATCCGATCAGGTCTGCAGTTTTCGAGCAGTGCGCGATCACCGAGGAAGATGTGGTGAGACGGAGAACTGGCGCATTTTTCTTTTCCCGTGACGCTGGAAGAAGAACAGCGCTTGACTTCAGGAACTTTGTCGAAACAGAGGGACTGAAACTTTCCGAACACAATGGCATAAGCCACATTAATTGTGAACTGCTTTAGGGTCAGGAAATAATTCACGATCTCAACATATGATGCATCGCATTGCCCTAAATCTTCCTGTCAAGAAGGAATCCGTTTGCCATGTAGTCCCAGACAACAATCCCATCGTGCCTGAACGCCTTCTTCGTATTCACGTCAAAGACCTTGAAGTGCCCGTTGAGGATAGA
>JAJZLK010000066.1 GCA_021803655.1 Thermoplasmata archaeon | reverse complement strand
GGAAATTAAGGCTCCGACAACATAAAATGCCTTTTTGGTAAAGAACCCCTCCACGACCAGGAGATATCCAAGGCAGATCTCCAGGGTGAAGAATGTGGTGAATGTGAGCGGTACTCCGATGCCTCCGACTATCGGAAGCGGACCACTTAAGTGGCTGAGGAATGAGTCGATGAGCAGCAGCAGGAAAATGATGAGTACAATCCTGTAAAGGTTCAACCGGACCAATTTCGGGGAAAGCCTCTTTATCGCGGGAAGCGCGAAGATAGGGGCATACATATACGGGTTCATGGAAGGAATAGAATAGTACAGTCCGAGAAGGAGCATGAAGATAGCCGGGGAGAGAACAAGTGCGTTGAAGAAATAGGTCTTGAAGGTTGAATTATCCGGCTCCATCAGTTCACCATTTTCCCATACTGATATTCAGTCACCATCAGTCTTTGCAGCTTTGAATCCTCCGCGATAAGCGTCTTCAGGCCAATATGGTTAAAAGCAGTTGAAAGTCTCTTCAGTTCCATCGACCGTGAAATCAGTGCACTCTTGATGAGTGATTCATAATTCGCATCTTCCGGCCTTCTCTCCACGAATTCATTCGGAGAGATTATCATAAGTACGAGTTTCCGTCCCACTGGTACCAGAGAACCGTGAGGTATCTTGAAGTCGTCCATGCCTGCCATGGAAGATAATATTATTATGAGTGCGTCTTTCTTCACTTCCTTATTGATCTTCTTCAATGCGCTCATCAGGTCAAACGAGCCGGAGGGTTTGAGTTCGGCAACCTCCCTCTGAAGTTTTCTTATGGACTCATCGGACCTGGTTGCCCTGATAAAAGTCTCTATTTCAGACGAATAAAGAAGGAAACCTGCGCCATCCCTGTTTTTCAGGACAGAATACGCGGAGTTTATCGAACTGATTACCATCCGGTCGTACATGCGCTTACCCTTGTTCCCGAAGTTTGACGAGATACTGTAATCAATTACAAAATATACGTCAAGGTCCCTTTCTTCCTCCATCTGCTTGATGTATAGATCTTCCCCATTCTGTACTCCATAACGCGTCCACGCGATGTACCTGAACTCGTCAGAATTAACGTATGGCCGGACTCCGTAGAAATTGTACCCCTGACCGATAACACGTGACTTGTGGACCCCCATGGAATACCGCACATTGCTCAGGAGTTCTGTTCTAGACCCGTTTATTTCGGAAAGAGAAGGCGATACCTTCACCTCGATGGCTCTTTCCAGTTTGTACATGCTGAGGCACATTTTCATCGGGTCTTCTGAGTATACTATCACGGGGCCCACCACATACTTTCCGACTGCAAGAGAGGAGAGTGTATATGAAACATTCATGACTTCTCCTGCCCCAAGCGAGATGTATCCTTCTGACGGGCCACTTATGGTGAATACATCCGAAAGTGTGTCATAATAGTGAAAAGCAATTCTCCTTGAGGATAGGTTCTCGAACCTCAGGGTAACCGGAAGTTTCCCTCCCTTCCTTATCGCGTTGGATTCTACTTTTCTCTGGACGTCAAGACTTCTCAGTCCGGACGTTGTGTAAGCATTGAAAATTATTATTTCCGAGGCAATTGTGAAGAAAAGGATGCTGCTGAATAGGATGAAGTACGTGAAGCCCATTATGAGCCCTTCAAACAGCCCGACGGCTGCAGTTCCGAGAAACAGGTATCCTGATTTCTTAATCATTGTGGAGGCCTGACGGACAGGGTTGATTCATTGATGATTTCCCTGACTGTGCCGGAAAGATCAGAACCAGATTCAATGATAGCTTCCGAATTGAGGATGAGCCTGTGATTAAGGAGCTCGGTTGTCATAAACTTAGCATCCTCCGGAATCACATAATCCCGTCCATTGATCAACGCATTTGCCCTTATTGCCTTGAGGAATTTTGCCGTGGTACGTGGGCTGGCTCCCAGGTAAATCTTCTTGCTCTCTCTGGTTTTCCGAATCAGGTCAACGATGTAGTTCATGATTTCCTCAGATACGTACACGTCATTTATGAGCTTCCTGATTCTGGTAATCTCATCGGGGCCGAGCGGTTTGCTTTCCATTTCTGAAGGTGTGACCTGAGCCCTCAGAATCTGCATTTCCTGTTCTCGTGTGGGATACTGCATGAAGTACCTGAAGAGAAACCTGTCAAGCAGGGCTTCAGCAATTGGAAAAGTACCCTCCTGCTCTACCGGGTTTTGTGTGGCTATGGCAAAGAAAGGAACTGGTAAGACCTCGGTTATTCCGCCCTGGGTCACCTGCTTTTCTTCCATGCCCTCGAGCAATGCAGACTGCACTTTTGGAGGAGTCCTGTTCATTTCGTCCGCAAGCAGCACATTACAGAAAATAGGGCCTTTCCTGAACTCCATCTTCTTTGTCTCCATGTTGAAGGTAAGGCTCCCGGTCACATCGGAAGGGAGCATATCAGGAGTGAACTGAATCCTCTTGAATTCAAGGCCGAGTGCCCTGGAAAATTCGTTGGCAAGCATGGTCTTTGCCAGTCCTGGAAATCCCTCAAGCAGGATGTGGTTATCTGAGAAAAGGGCTATAAACATGAACCGAACAATCCTCTCTGAACCTATTACTCTTGACCCGATGTGGCGCTGCACATCAACAACAGTTCTCCGGATGTTTGCAAGATCTGTCTTAGGAATGCTCATTGTTTTGCCTCCTCATAGATGATTGGGGCGTATTTCTCAGAGGAAAGTTCCTTGGCAATACCGAGTATCTGGTTGAAAATCTCCTTTCTTCTTTCCTTTGCCCTCGCCTTTTTCTTCTCGTTCAACCCGGCCATCTGGCGTTTGGATCTCTCATACATCTTCCGTGCTCTGAGAAATTCCTTCTTTATCTCTTCAACTCTGTTGATCTGTGTCTCTACCTGCTTAACATAATAATCATAGTTATCTGACATAATTCTTCGTACCTCCGTGTTGAATCTATCGTTAGGGGTTTCGAATGGCTCAATCTTCTGGCTCAGTGTTGGCGGGCCGTCGATCTTTACGCGCTTTGCATGCAGACGCAGCGCATAGGATGCGAACAGCAGCATAAGTATTGGGAAAAGAAATTTCAGGTCTGTTACTGGATTGTTGTATATGGTGTTCAAAAAACCCTTGACCGCTGCAAGCATTGGAGATAAGCTGGCCGTAAGTGTCATTTATTTGTAAGCCTCTGGATAATACAGCTTTGGCACATCCATGTAATTGTAGATATCAGACGCCTTTTCCAGGATAAGTTCCGGGTCACCCTTAAACCCGCTGGAGAACCTGACTTTCTCGTAAAATTCAAGGTAAAATGTTGCAAGCTTCCGCAGCGCACTGAACTGGTTAACCATGTTTTCATTTATTGAAGGTGGATCGTTCATGTAATCCTGGATGAAAGTATTGTCCAGGTTTCCCTCCTCGGGTATGTTAATGCCAAAAGTCATGAAAGAGCGTATGAGGAACTGGCGGTTTGGCTCATTGTCGTTGAGTTCCACTTTAAAATATCTGGAATAATCCTTTTTGGCCGCGTTATAAAGGGTGATTATTGCACTCCTAGTGTCCTCGTTGCCAATGAGTCTCCTGGCCTCTACCATTGGCGGTATGTCCCCAACATGCTTGACCCTGACCTGTGTACTATCTGGAAATACGGGTTTCTTTTTTACCCCAAAAATCTTCGCAAACAAACCCTTTTGTTCCAATTATTCAGACACCTTCAAGATAATTCACTGGAATAGTAATAAAGGTTCGTAACGGACGGAATAGATGCACCGGTTGATGGCGTAGTAATGTCAAGCGTCGTGGTGCCGGTAGCGGTTACATGGGTTTCCGTGATGTTAACTGTATAGTATCCGCCAATATCTGCAATACCGAGTATGGAAAGGGCAAGACCGTCCAGAGTCACAGAGGAACTATTGCTAATGGCATAACTTATATTGAAGGCGTAAACCACGAAGTTGCCTGGTGCCGTTCCAGAATAGCTCATGGCGATGGTGCCTCCAGATATTGATGCAGATAGCAATGAAAGAGAGAAGTTACCGGAAGTCAGGTTGAAGTAGGAAGTATTCACCGGACTGGACGTCGAGAGCGTGATGGGGGACGAGGCGTTAAGCACGGTCCCGCTTCCCTGCAAATAGAATAGCAGCTTAAACGAAGAGCTATAGAAGGGACCCAGGTAAGAGACACTTTTTCCCGCCGAGATCCCTGTGCTGAAGATGACATTGCCATTCGTTGATGAAGTTACATTGACTGTTATTGCTTTGCTGACGTTTGTGCTGATGATGAACATGTAGGGATTCACAAGCATCTTGAGAGTTACTCCAGAGGCACCGCTGACTTTCAAGGTTGAACTGTTCAGAACATAACCGGCATTGGTATACGCGAAAATATAGCTGGCGTTTCCCAGAAGGTAAGAGAATAGAGTTCCAGCGCTGCTCTGCGAGACAGCAAAGTAAGAACTTCTGTTATACGGCTGTACGATGGAGTTGACGAGTATCAATGCCGACTTCGGTACAGAGAGATTAGTCAGGCTGTGGGTGAGGTTGAAACGATTGCTTACAGTTTCCGAGCCGCTGTACGTATAGACGGGGTTCATTGTCACCTTCTGCCGGTAGCTGCCATAGGCGGCAGTATTTTTCCCAGACTGGAACTGCAGAGCGTCCACAACAAAGTTGATTGACGCGTTATAGGCTAGATCAATCACGGACATCCCGGTGCTGTTCGTTTCGTTTACTATCCGGAAATAAAGGCCATTTATTTCAGTGTAAAATGCATAGTCAAGATATGGCAATACTCCGCCCGCATTATTCACGAGTGTAAGGATGATCGACTCGTTTGCCGAATTGACGGTGACTCCGTTGGACAGATTGGAAAGAATACTTGCGTTGCTAATACCTGGTATCCCTGATGCGGATGTGTTCCAGGAAATATTTCCCGTTGTGTTGTGGAAATAAGTCCCTCCAGGCATGAGGCTGAAGTTCAGTGTAATGTTTCCAGTGAAATTCTTCTCCGTAATCTTGGACAAAAAGCCAGGTTTTGAAGCGTTAACTGCATAGACATCGAGTGGCATTGTGATTCTGTAATATCCGCTAGCATTGGTAAGAGCAAGACTGCTGAAAACTTTCAGTGACGGGTTCTCAACCAGTATCGAGGCTCCGGAAATTGCCCCTCCAGTTAATGCGTTCGTGACATTTCCACTGATTGTTATAGATTTCAGCGGATTAGGCGTAAGAATGGTCTTCAAGTGCGTGAGGTTACTGGACACCACAACTGATGTATTGTTTCTGAAATAGCCGGGTACTTCAAAATAGAGATTGTAAGTTCCCTGAAAACTGACGGAAAAAGCATATTCACCTGAGAGGTTAGTCTTCTCATACTTGTAGAAAAGACTCCCTGATATGTTCATCAGTATCTCGAAGGAGACATTCTGTATCGGCTGCTTCTGGAAATTGTTTATCAATATCCCAGAGATCAAATAGCTGCCATAGCTGCTGGCGCTCACGTTTGAGGATGAGATGTTGGTCCCATTCCCTCCGCCTGCTCCGGTTCCAGTGCTGCCTCCTCCACCGCCAACCAGGAATGGATTGCCGATTGTAAGGGTAATGTTAACATCCGTCAGGGTTCTATTCACTGATACTATGGTGTCATTTGGCTGATATCCCTTCATGGAACCATAGAGAGTGTCCCTCCCGTATGGAACTCCTATAGTGTATGCCCCCTTGCTGTTGGTGGTTACCACGGTCGAAAAGAATGAGACCTGTCCGCCCTTAAGCGCAGTTCCGTTGGTTGCGTGAAGGAACCCTGAAACGTTAAAGAGCTTTCCACTGTCCAGAAAGATAAAATTGTCTGATATAGGGCCCGTGACATTTAGCCAGTACGGCTCGACGTATGGCATGAATCCTTTCATCAGGGTAGTTACGTTATACGAATCATTGTAGACTGATAACTGAAATTTCCCGTTAGAATTTGAGACAACGCTGATGGTAGAATAACTTCCTATCAGAACCATGCTGGCAGATGGAAAGATGGTCCCGTTATGATAATAGGTTGTGCCGGAGATCAGGTGCTTTACAGCAGGCTGGAAGGAAAGGTTCAGCCATACCGTTCCACCGTTCCAGCTTTCACTCTTGAATTGCTTAGCGAATCCCGGAATCTTGAAAGCAAAAGTTCCTGATGCCGCATAAACAACCCCAAAAGAGTAGAACCCGCTGACGCTTGTTGAACTGGAAGTCTCATCAGGGTAGGCAGCCGCATAAAGCACAGAGTTAGTTATTGCCTGATGACTGCTTGCGTTATAGACATAGCCTTCCACTGTGGTATAGGTCTTGCTTCCCAGGGTAAGTTTTGTTGCATTTGCAGTTCCAAAACCAAGGCCGTCAGTTGGAACTATGGTTTTTGCAAAAATAGATGCCTTGGTCACTGGAGGTTTAATCTCAATCCCGAATGGATAGTCAACTTTCAGGTAGTAGAAGGTGCCAGAAATAAGAATAACAGCAACAATAGCAAGGGCAACTACCTTTGGGTTCAATATTTTCAAAACCTCAAGACCTTATTTAAGCATTTTGGCACATTTGCTCTGTTTAATGAATCCCGTATATCCGGTCCATCTTCACTGAATCATGCTGTTTTGACCCCCCTCGGGTTTCAATCCTGCACTTTCATCTCCATTTTCACATTTCTTTCACCATACTCCCTGATCTCGTCGTAGGACCAGAACCTCTGAAAACCCTCCGCAAGGAGGCCTTCCTCAGACCGGGATACCGTGTTTTCTCCGAATTTCCTCTTAACGGCAGAGATGATTCCTTCAGTACCAGGCCACCTCATCCCGTAATCGTTGTCCTCTGCCCATTTCCCGTATCCTTTCTCCCGGTATTCCCTTATCGTCTTCCTCCTGAACCTGCTTCCCCTGCACCGGTCCGTGGAAGCATTCTTCCTGATCTTTATCACCGGTTTCGTGCCAATGATTCCGAGGAAGGCAAACATATCGTTTGTGTCAAAAGCGCCATCGCCAAAGAATTCCCTGATCCTGTATCCCTTCCCGATCGCTTCTTTGATGTGTTTACGGGCCGCATCAGGCTCGGAGTGATCCTTTCCCTCTATGTACACCTCGATCCCGATGATCTTCTTCCTTCTCACGTCTGCGGTGATCACCACAACAAGATGCCTCTTCCTCCTTGCATCCGGATCGCCATACTTCAGGACACGGTATTCTCCGGCATTTGAGGTCTTCAGTCCGGTGCCGTCTGATCCCGGATAGAGGTCACTGTAATCGGGCATCCTGATCTCGGGAACAAGATCATGGATGCGGTTCCATATGGTTGTATAGTCCGGATATCCTGGTATGAGACCGTACTCATGCAGCTTCCTTGTTATCCCCTCCAGCCCGCGGTAGTCCACAAGCTGCTTCCATATCACCAGCCATTTTATCAGTGAGTCGGGAAATTCAAACTGTCCTCCCCTCTTTGTTCGGTTCATCTTCCTCAGGTCTGAATCCCAGTTCTTCGAAAATCCAAGATCCAGATAGAACTCTCCCCTGACCACCAGCTGTTCATTGTATTCCGGCCAGTTTCTCCTGTCTTTGTAAGGTTTCCCCCATCGTGCCATGATCAATCTCTCCTCAATACGGCGGTATACCGCCGTATTATGGAGATAAAGCATATAAACCCTCTCGTTCTGTTCTTTTATGAAGACTTCAATGCTGGTCAAGATACACGCATCCTATACCAACAGCAGGAAGAGGAGAAAGAGCAGGGTGAATTCCCTGTTCAGGAAACTGTACGGTTACGATACATATTCGAACTACAGCCAGTACAACAGGCACAAGAAGGGTCTGCTGGAAGAGATACCTTCCGTGATATATGAGAGAGGCATCATAATGATCAGGGAAGAGGACATGGAGAAGGTGGAAGAACTCGTCCGGGAATACGGGGCAGAATACAGATCATGGAAGGTCATTCCCAATGAGCAGGAAATGAAGCAGCTTAAGCTATAATCGGCATATATATTCATTCAACACAGCAGGCACATTCAAACCAGTGGTTGGAACATCTGCCACTTTCGTGATCTCTAGATTCTTGATGTGTGGTTAGTATTGTGCAGAACGTCGTTTA
>JAJZLK010000028.1 GCA_021803655.1 Thermoplasmata archaeon | reverse complement strand
TACGGAGTGAGATCTTGCCTCTCATTCATAGCATATATTATTTTGGCAGTATCCAGTGATGATCCTCCGCCAAGCCCTATGACAACTTCCGGGGAGAATCTTCTGATCTCCTTCATTCCTGAAAGAATCTCGTCCTCTCCAGGCTCCTCTCCTATGGCAGAAAAGACCATGGTTTCAGAAGAGGGGTCGATACTCTCCTTCACCATTTCTACCAGCTTTGTCTTCACAAGGTTCCTGTCCGTAACTATAAGGAACTTCTTCTTTCCAAGAGAGTTCAGATGCGAAAGAGAATCCTCTCCAAATACTACCTCCGGTGACCTGAAAAACCACATGCTTATCACTGGAACTCTGTGGTGACCTTGGAGGTCAGAGAGACCATAACCTTGGCGGCCTTTGTGTATCGCATGATCTTCATCATTGATCCCTCGAGCTTGAATTTGCCGGTGAGAATTCCCTGGATTGGGTCGATTTCACCGTTCATCAGCCTCTTCCAGTTTGACATCTTCCCTATGTATCGGAACTGGGTTTTCGGAGGCTCACCGGCGTGAATGAACCTTGCACTGCGACATTGCCCGTGAAATAGGTCAAGATAGATGTAATCCTCCTTTCCATCTTCACTGTCGGGTTTTATCACAAAGAGAATATCGCCTTCCCATGTCTTGCCTGCATCCCGGTACGCTTCGCTCTCATTGAGCTTTCCTGAATATTCTGTTACCCATTCATCACTTGGAAACTTAGACATGAATCAAAATAGTCAGATGACGTATATTAATTCCACCTGATCCGCGAAATGCTTTCTCGTTTTCACATGCGAATACTTATTGTCAGCAATTTGTCCCGGAAAATATTTTTAGCAGAATCCCAATAGGTATCTGCAATGAAGACCACAATTTCTCATATCAAGGCAGATATAGGAAGTCTTCCGGGGCATACTACAGTATACGCTCCAGTTGAGGACGAAGTAAGAAAATACGTCAAGAATAACTCAGCCGGACTGGTTACAGATTTCTATGTAACACACATTGGAGATGACATCCAGATAACCATGGCTCACGAGAAGGGTATAGATAACCCTGAAATTCACGGGCTCGCATGGGAGGCTTTCAAGGCGGGTACTGCCCTTGCAAAGAAGGTTGGACTGTATGGTGCGGGACAGGACCTTCTGAAAGACGCCTTCTCCGGAAACATCAAGGGAATGGGCCCTGGGGTTGCGGAAATGGAGATCACACCCAGGAAGTCGGAACCATTCATCATATACATGATGGATAAGACAGAGCCGGGAGCGTTCAATTTCCCTATTTTCAAGATGTTCGCAGATCCGTTCAACACGCCGGGTCTCGTCATCGATCCCAACATGCATGAGGGTTTTAGGTTCGAGATATGGGATGTGGTTGACGGAAAGAAGATCGAACTTTCAAGCCCCGATCAGATGTATGACATCCTTGCCATGATAGGATCAAAGAGCCGGTACGTTGTCAAGAGGGTCTACACGAAGGAAACCCACGAGAAACTGCCTGACGAGAATGTTGCGGTCGTTACGACAGACAAACTGTCGCTCATTGCCGGAGAATATGTCGGGAAGGATGATCCTGCTGCCATAGTAAGGATACAGTCCGGCCTCCCTGCGTCCGGTGAATCTCTTGAAGCTTTCTCCCATCCATTTCTTGTCTCAGGATGGATGAGAGGTTCCTTCAACGGTCCCCTTATGCCGGTTGGAATCAACGGATCAAAGATGACCAGATTCGATGGTCCCCCAAGGGTTGCTGCCCTGGGATTCGTTCTTAAAGATGGAAAGCTTGCTGGCCCGGTTGATCTCTTTGATGATGTTGCTTTTGACGGCGCGAGAAAGACTGCGCTTGAGATGACAGATCACCTGAGGCGCATGGGTCCGTTCGAACCCCACAGGCTTCCGGAATCAGACATGGAATACACCACGCTTCCTAAGGTTCTCAACTCTCTCGCAGACAAGTTCAGTCCGATCGAAAACCACGAGAAGAAGCATAAACTCAAGGAGAGCGTAAGGGATATGGACTGATCCCTTTCGCCATCATTTCTTTCTCTCCCTAAGGTAATTCCTCACGTCGTAGAAGAATATGTTATCATACGGGCATGCCTGAATGCATGATCCGGAACCTACACATTTTGAGCTCTTGAAGTAGCCCCTCTTTATGAACTGTCCCGGAAGATCTGCGAGACCGACTTCACACGCAGTTACGCAATCCTTGGTCTTGCACGTCACACATGTCTGCGGACTCTTCACCTTGAGCCGGAAAAGTCCGATCATGCTGAAGAACCCGACAAATGTACCTGTGGAGCACCACCCGTATCTCCTGCACGGGCTCATTCCTACAAACGGAATTGAGAAGAAGAAAAGGTACCAGAGGAAGTTCCAGACGAACAGGGAGAAAAATACTGCTGTATCGACCCCGTAGAGCGTAAATCCGGTGATACCATGTGAAAAGTACGATATAGATGATGCTACGAAGAGAACTATCCATGAATTATAGACCACGGTCAGGATCGGAGCCTTGTAGGTGCTTCCAAGATTTTTCCTGCTTATTCCTGATTCATAGTTGTAGGAAATCATCTGCTGTCCCAGGGTTCCGCCGTACATAACCGCTGAAGGACACAGGGTACTGCAGTAACTCCTTCTTCCGAACAGTACTGCCAGCGCAGCATAGAAGACGTAACTCAGGATCACTGCCACTATTACCCCGGGATACACCGGTCCCAGGGAGCCGACGTTTGCCCATACAGGAAGATAGGACGATATCCACCTAGGACCCGCCGCCGGGATATAGGTTGTATAAACTGCAAACGCAATCAATGCAAGGATCAGGTTCACCCTCTTCTCCTTCCACTTAATTGACCTGATCCTGAAGATTACAAGCGATCCCATCTCAATACCCATCAGGAGGAGAAACCAGAATCCGCTTGTGACTGTGCCGATTATGTAAAATACGTCAAGGATGTCGGACGCAGGTGTGAATACATTGACCCCACCAAGATAGTCAGAAAAAGAGATCATTGCTGCAATCCCTCTTGCTGAGATTCCTGATTGTACAAAGAGAATTGTCGCCGAAAGGAACAACTCTGCGATAAAGGAAAGCAGGAGGATTGAAAAGACAAACCATGGACTCTTCAACCATCCTTTAGTTCCTGTTGCCCCAGATGTGCTGAGGGACTGCGAGAAATAGACTCCCATCCCCGCCAGCATCGCAATGGAGTAGGGAAGCCACGATACCCAGAATGCCTGTGACATCGTGAATCCGGCAAAGTTAGACAACATCATGAGGGCGCTGATCAGGAATGACAGGGAAACTACTCTCCTCTCCTGCGGCTTTATAGTATGTTTTCCGGATGAAACGAGTTCAAGCATCCATATCATGAATACTATCATCACCACAGTCTGTCCTGCGAGGAGATATAGATAGAGTCCGGGTATCATGGAGGATGAGAAAAGTGACATGAAGGCAATAGAAAGAAGTGCGATCCTCCTGATTCCATGATTGCGAAACACAAGGAGCGAGACGATCATCTCAAGAAACATTGGAACAACGAAAAAGGGCGAATTGACTCCGCTGGAGACCAGGTATGTTACAGACTGAAGGCCATATACAGATGGATGAGAGACGGAGGCCATCTGGTACAGGAGGACACCCATCGATGCTTCATTCCATACCAGCAGGGACGAAATAAGAAGCCTGCTCCTGGTTCCATACCCTCTTTTCCTAGGAGACGACACGTGCCAGAGAAGATGGACGATGGCAACCGTCATAGCAATCATTGAGAAATTGACGGCTATTATCGTATTCAGGAAGGAGTAGCTTGTGGCAAGAAAATAGCTGAAGGAATTGAACATGCTGGCCATCATGGTCAGGAAAATTATGGAAACGGAATAGCTTCTCAGGGTGATCTCACCGGATTTACCCATATAAAAGAGGTAGGCAGCGACAGCGACAGTCATGAAAGAGGCCACTGCCAGTATTGCCAGCAAGCTATGCACGCGATCTCATTGCAACATCCTTTATCTAAGTTCCACAACACCGGATGACTGACCGGCCAGAGACATTTTTCTTCTGATTCATAGAAAGCAATTTCCGGACGTCTGCGACCGATCCGAAAAATGAATATCCCTCAGTACCGTTACATAATGATGAGAGTTCTTGCGATTCTACCCCCATTTCTGCCGGTTGACACAATAAGAGAGACTGTCAGGCACATACTTCCTGATATCGAAGTGAGAACGGATACGGAATTCAAAAGCATCCAGGCAGAGATACTGATTCTCACCACCTTCACGGGAATAGAGGGCAGCCTCATGGACCGCATAAACGGCCTCAGGCTGATCCAGGTGGCAAGCACAGGGTATGACAATGTAGATCTGAAGGCAGCAAAGAAGAGAGGGATCACTGTCTGTAATATCCCGACCGCAAACAAGGAGAGCGTAGCTGAGCACGTAATCGCAATGGTGCTGTCTTTCCTTAAGGAAATACGATTCATGGATTCTGAGATGCGCGCCGGTAGGTGGCCAATGCTCTCAGGATCCACGGAACTTAAGGGGAAAATATTCGGAATCATAGGAATGGGAGCCATAGGAAGGAGGCTGGCGGAAAGGCTTGTTCCATTTGAGGTGGAGATACTCTATTACGATCCCAGAAAGTTGTCCGAAGAGGAGGAGATGTCACTTGGCATTTCGTACGTACCTCTTGAGAAGCTGTTTGAGGAGTCAGATATAATATCGATACACGTACCGCTCACGGAGAGCACCAGGAAGATTGTCTCAAGGGATACCCTGGCCAGGATGAAGGACAGGGCCATAATCATAAACACTTCGAGAGGAGAGGTCATCGATGAAAAAGCGCTTATTGAAGCCTCAAGGAAGCGAGGAATCCGTGCTGGCCTCGACGTATTTTCCAGAGAGCCTCCGGATTTCGGGTCAGACATGTTCTCCATGGATAACTTCCTCTTCTCTCCGCATATAGCAGGTGTGACAATGGAGAGCCAGCAGAGATTCATAACGGAGACGGTGTCAAACGTCCTGAGAGTAGTCCAGGGACTTGAACCACAATTTGTGGTGGAAGAATGAAGGGCTGGGAGTCGTTCTCTAAATCATTATTGTCCCTGGAACTGGACCCGGTTTTCGGCAATCCTGGGTCTACAGAATTGCCAATGCTCCGTGGAGTGGACAAGTATGTGTTAACGCTCCTGGACTCGCTTGCTGTAGGTATGGCTGATGGATATGCCCAGGTGACGGGAAAGGCTGCAGTCGTAAATCTGCATACACTCCCGGGTGTCGCGAATTCCATGGCGTTCATCCACACCGCGAGATTGAACAGAACCCCAATTGTGATAACTGCCGGACAGCAGGATACAAGACATGCGTACATGGAACCACTGCTTTACCATGACCTTTTGTCCCTTGTGGGGGATTCCGTGAAATTCAGGTATGAAATAAAGCATGCCTCCGAGATCCAGTCGGTCGTCCGGAGGGCAAAAGCCATTGCAGAAACCCCTCCAATGGGTCCTGTATTCATTTCTTTTCCTATGGACATAATGGATCAGGAGTGCCCTGATACCCTACCCACACCTGACCGGATAAATACCACTCCCGTGGACGAAGCTGCTGTAAGAGAGATTTCAGAGATTATAAACCGGTCAAAGAACCCCTGTATTGTTGGCGGCTCTGAGATTGACGCATTCGGAGCGCATTCTGCTCTTGTTGCATTCGTGGATAAGATTGGATGCCCACTGTACGCTGAGCCCCTTTCGTCCAGATCCCCGTGCGATTCATCCTCTTCACAATACTCGGGGGATCTGCCTCCGGCATCCACCCTGATAAACCTGAAACTACTGCAAAATGATCTGGTACTCTTTGTCGGTGGTGAAATAACCCTATACCCGTATCTACCAACCCCCCTGCTTGAGGGAAAGGAAATAGTGACAGTTGGAATGAACCCCAGCAGAAGGATAGGCAAGAGCTACCAGATGAATCCCCGGATGTTTCTCGAAGCTGTTCTTCCACTCGTGGAGAAGAAAGGCAAGTTTCTCAGGTCTCCACCTTCTCCTGACAGAACGAGGATGCTCAGGGAAAAGAAGAGGATGAGCGCATTCTACGTTGTCGGGAAAGCAGCAACCCTATTCAGGGACTACGTGCTGTTCGATGAGTCCATATCCTCAACCCTGACCGTGAGGGAGGCGTTCGGATACCGGGCGGGTTCGTATTTCACGGCAAAGAGTGGCCAGCTTGGTTGGGCACTTCCCGCAGGAACCGGAGCCGCGATGTGGAAGGATAAGGTGCTAGTCATCATTGGCGACGGATCCCTCATGTACTCCATACAGACCCTGTGGACAGCAGCACGCTACTCCATACCGGTCAAGATACTCGTGCTGAACAACGGTTCCTACAACATCCTCAGAAGCTATGCAAAGAGTTTCTATCCACGGGTTGAAGATCGGGAATTCCTGAAATTTGATCTCCCCCTTAAAGGAGTTGCGGAGGGCTTTGGGATTGAGACGAGGATAGCAGGGGCGGAACTTGAAGAGCTCAAGTGGCTTGAGGAGGGAAAGATTCCGAAAGTGCTTATTGCCAATGTGGACAGGGAAGTACCAAAGCTTTTCCTTTAAGCGGCTTCGATCCTGCACTGTCGCAAATCACCCATGCCAGTAGCTCTGGAGATTTTCGGCCGATAATTTTCATTACGAAAGATGCATCATTGATTATCCTGTACTGTTCCGCCCAAACAACATGAAGAGACACTGTGATTTAATCAGTTCCCGAATCTTTTCTACAAAATTCAGCTTCAGCAAACTAAATAAACTATTTTAATTCGGTGACAATCCCTTGAGGCATGCCAGAAAGCGACATCAGTATTGTCATAGGTGGACCTCAGGGAGGCGGTATAGATACTTCTGCAACAATGATCGGCAGAGCTTTTGCGTATTCTGGGATGAACGTTATTTCTGTGCGGGAATTCCATTCCAATATCAAGGGAAGACACAGCTACGTGCATCTCAGGGCAAGGAAGGATGTTCCCAGATCTCTCAAGTTTCCCGCAGATCTTCTCGTTGCTCTCGATCCGGACACGATCTTTGAGCATTTTGAGGACGTTGGGAAGGGAACCAAGATAATCTACGATTCAAGTTTTGAAAACTCTGATCTTAACCAGGCGAGAATGATCATGAGGGATACCAGCAAGAAGATAAAGAACCACCTGGAGACAGGAGGTTATCCCCTTACAGTCAAGGGTATGCTGGAAGCGATGAAGGCAAGGGGAGGGATCCCGATTGCTGTTTCTTTCGACGGGATCATATCAGAAGTGATCAAGGACGGTACAAATGCAAGATATTACAATACCCTCGGCGCAGCAATAACACTCAGCATTGTTGGAATCCCGGAAGAGTTCATAATTGAATCCATCAAGTACGTATTTGGAAGCAAGGAGAAGGTAATTTCACCCAATATTGAGGTTGTCAAATCGGCCTACAGGTTCAGCAGCTCTAAATCGTTTGCGTCAACACCAACCGAAAAAGTGAACAGAATTCCAAAACTCATGCTTACAGGAAATGATGGTGCAGCTCTCGGAAAGCTGATGGGTGGACTGCGGTTCCAGACATATTACCCCATAACCCCTGCAAGTGACGAAAGCAGTGCTATTGAAGAACACCAGGCCATGGAATGGATTGGCGGTGAATCAAGCAGCCTTGAGAAAGGAGGGGTGACGGTTGTGCAGACAGAGGATGAGATCTCCGCCATAACAATGGCCTGCGGAGCAGCACTCACTGGATCAAGAAGCGCCACGGCCACGAGCGGACCTGGATTTTCCCTTATGGCTGAAGCGATTTCTTTCGCAGGAATGGACGAGATTCCGGTTGTGGTAACGCTCTACCAGAGAGGCGGTCCCAGCACCGGACTTCCGACAAGAAACAGCCAGTCAGATCTTCTCTTTGCCCTGAACACCGGGCATGGGGAATTTCCAAGGATTGTAATCTCCTCAGGAGACGTTGAGGAGTGCATTTACGATGCAATGAAAGCACTCAATTACGCACAGAGATACCAGTTGCCTGTTATACACCTCATAGACAAGAACCTTGCAAATACAACTCAGCTCGTTGACAGTGTGGACGCTAAGAAGGTTAAGGTTGAAGGACCAGCTATTGCAAAGAGCGGACCAGACTTCAAGAGGTATGACCTGAACACGAAAAACGGTATATCAAAGACAGGTTACTTTGGCCGGGATATTTTCTGGATGACTGGGGACGAGCACGATGAACTCGGACATGTTACCGAGGACCCGGATATGCGTGACAGCCAGATGGAGAAGAGATTCAGGAAGATGGAAACTGCGGACAGGGAGATACCTGTTGAGGATAAGGCCGAAATAATAGGTGACAAAAAGGCGGAGACCACGCTGGTCACATGGGGGAGCCAGAAAGGTGTTGCACAGGATGTTGCACAGATGTTTGCCAAGAAAGGGGTCAAGATAAAGATCCTTTACCTGAAGATGTTTGAGCCATTTCCCTCTGATTTTGTCCTTGAGGTGCTGAGCAAGTCCAAAACGGTGATCGACCTGGAGAGCAACATGCTGGGCCAGGCTGCGCAGGTGATAAGGATGAAGACAGGTTTCAAGATTGAGAACCAGATAGTGAAGTATAACGGAAGACACATAACAGAGGACGAGCTATATGAAGGAATTGAAAAGATCATGTCCGGAAAAACCAAAAAGGTGGTGCTGAGAAATGGCGCATAATTTTAGAAGTGACGTTGCAATAGACTGGTGCCCGGGTTGTGGAGACTTCGGGATTATAACCGGTATAACCCAGGCAATTACCGAGATGGAACTCAAGCCCGAAGAGGTGGCAGTGGTTTCTGGTATCGGCTGTTCAGGAAAGACCCCACATTACCTTAACATTGCTGGCATCCATACTCTCCATGGAAGATCGATACCTTTTGCCGTTGGAGTCAAGTTGTCCAACCCGGGACTCAAGGTTCTGGTTACCAGTGGCGACGGTGACATGCTGAGCATCGGAGCCGGACACTTTGTGGCTGAAGGAAGGAGAAATACCGGTCTTACAGTGATACTCTACGACAACGAAGTGTACGGACTTACGAAGGGACAGGCGGCCCCGACCATGGGACTTGGAATGCAGACAAAGAGCCTAACCAAACCAAACATATTTGGCAAGATAAATCCAATCGCTCTGGCACTTGCATCCGGATACACCTTCGTTGCCAGGGGGTTCTCCTTCGACACCAAACAGCTTAAGGAGATTATAAAAAAGGCTCTCGCCCATGACGGAACCGCCCTGATTGACGTCCTGCAGCCATGCCCTACCTACAACAACATCAATACCATGGAGTGGTACAGGAAGAGAGTCTATAAACTGGAAGATGACAAGGGATGGAACCCAACTATTACCAAGGAAAACGAGGCTGAGGCCATTGATAAGTACCAGAAGGCATATGTTAAGTCTCTTGAGTGGGAAGAAAGAATCCCGACAGGTATATTCTATGAGAACAAGACTATACCCAGTTTCACAAAGAGAATCGCCGGTTTTGTTCCAAGCTACCTTTCTAACCCTCCAGCAAAGCAACAGGTCTCGGATTCAAACGGATTCACCATTGTTGATCCTGTGAAAACCTTCAAGGACAAACTGGTAGAATCTGCCTGAAGGTCTTGCATGAGAGAGGTCTTCCTCTCTCTTTTTTTAAAACAACAGGGAAGCCTTATAGGTTCTCGCTAAACTTTTCAAGAGGTATCCCGATCCCAATCATATTTCCCACTCGCCGCGGCACTCGTTCCCTTATCGATTGATCATAAATTTATATGATAAAACAATAGATTGCGCATGGGCAACACCAAAGTGACATGGCATGGTCATGCATGCTTCGAAGTAGACATGGGCAAGAAGGTGCTGGTTGATCCTTTCATAACCGGCAACCCGAAAACAGACCTCAACAAGGACAGTGTAAATACAGATGTGGTGATAGTCACGCATGGACACTCGGATCACCTTGGAGACGCTGTCGATATCGCTATGAGAAACAAGGTGCCGCTCGTGACTATGGTGGAGCTTGCCTGGACTCTTGAGGAGGAGTTCAAGGGTCTGAAGGTTGAAGGAATAAACCTGAGCGGAAGCGTAACCGTCTCCGGTATCAGGATAAGTTCCGTTGTTGCAGTACACAGTTCAAGCTACAAGGGAAAGAACGTTGGCCCTCCAATGGGAGTTGTCTTTGGAAACGGGTTCAGAATATATCACGCAGGGGATACAGGCGTATTCGGAGACATGGAACTGATCAGGGAGGTTTATCACCCCAATCTTTCACTGCTCCCTATTGGTGGATACTACACAATGTCCCCTGTTGAGGCTGCACTTGCAACATCCAAGCTCCGGTCTGAGTATACTATACCTATGCATTACAACACCTTCGATCTTGTTAAGAGCGATCCGGAAGAGTTCAGGAAATACGTACATGACAAGGGAAGCTCCAATGTGCTGATTCCTAAAGTGGGAGAGACTATCACCTTTGGCAGTGACGGAAAAGTTCTGGCGTGATTTCTGCTCTCATTACGGGCTGGACCCGGGCAGTTACGTGGAGTTCATAAGGAATGCTGAAGAGATTGTTCATTTCGTAGGGTCCATTATCGGAAATAGGAATTTCTGGCAGGTTTCTGCTGATGAACTATCAGCAATATTCACTGCCACTTGCCTGCTTGCCCCTGCAACAGTTGTTGAAACTGGTGTCGGCCCAGGTTCAACAAGCTATGCTTTTCTTTCCGCGCTCAGCAAATCTGGCGGAAAACTGTACAGCTTTGATCTTGGGGCTGGATATGGTGAGGAGAAGGAGAAGGCACCAGTAGGGTTCCTTGTGCCGGACCACTTGAAGCCAAACTGGAACCTGACCCTGGGAAACTCACGTACAACCCTCCCTTCTAAGTTGAAGGAGATAAAGGGCGTGAATATCTTCTTCCATGATTCAGAGCATACATACGACCACGTAACGTTCGAACTGAATACGGTAATGCCTCGTCTCAGCGGAAAGTGGTTGATTATTGTCGACAACTATGACTGGACTGCGGCCCCCTTTGATTTTGCGGAGAGAAATGGCCTTTCACTGGTAAAGGTTGCAGACGATATGTGCTTCATCTACCGGTGAAGAACCTCAGCCGGTGGACTCTTCGTCCCCAATCTTGAACCTTACCTGTCTTCCAAGTTTCCTGCCGCGGAATGACGAGAGTGCATCTTCCTCAAGAAGATACTTCTTCAGTAACTCGCCATTTTCAGCGAGTTGAATCAACCTTGATCTCCCGTATCTTCCCATGCTCTGTATCTTTGAAGAGATTAGACCGGTATCATCGAGATCTGACAGCATGTCACCTATCCTCCTTGACGAGAGAGACTGGTACCCGAGTTCAGCACATATATTGCAGTAATTCTCGAATATTTCTCCAGTCAGTGTAGGTCTTTGACCCATTTCCTGCGTGACCACGCAGCTCAGGAGCAGAATCTTTGAGTGAAGGGGGAGCGAACGAATAGACTCTCGCAGTATATCCACCTCTAGCCTGTCTCTCGCGGAAATGACTTCAACTTCGGTCACCTTTTCCTTTGAGTCCCTTACCGATATGTCTATTGCAATACGTAGGAGATCAAGCGCCTTCCTTGCGTCTCCATGTTCCCTGGCGCCTATTGCTGCACAGAGATTCATGGCAGATTCCTCCAGAACCCCTTCCTTGAGAAGTCCATTTGTTCTGTATGCAAGGATATCCTTCAGTTCATTGGCGTCATATGGAGGAAATAATAGGCTTTCCTGGTTCAACCTGCTCCTCACCCTGGCGTCAAGACTTTCCGTAAATGAGGTATTGTTGGTGATCCCGATAATTGAACTGCAGGGGGCACTGGTATCATCGGCCAGTTTGAGGATAACGTAAAGAGAGTCACTCCCTCCTTTAGCAACAAGCTTATCGATCTCATCAAGAATTATGAGCAGAAACTTCCCGCTCTCCTGCATTCTCCTGACAAGTTCTGCATAAATCCGATCCATGGGCCATCCGCTCAGCGGGATGTGTTCTTCCTCGCTTCTTGAGAAGAAATTGACCAGCGTGATCAGGATAGAATACTGGGAATCGTAGATCTGACAGTTAATGTAGCTCACCATAACTGAACCCCTGGTTGCCTCTGTGAGCATCTTCACAACGTATCTTGTGGTGGATGTCTTTCCGGTACCTGTTCTTCCATAGACCATTATGTTAGATGGTCTCGTGTTTCTCATGAGGCTCCCCAGGAGCCTGCTCATCTGCGATATTTCTTCCTCCCTGTGAGGAAGGTTGTCCGGAATAAAGGCTCCTCCCAGACTGGACAGGTTCCCGACAAGGATCCCGGAGCCTTCGTTGATGTTGATAAAAGGATTTGTCATAAAATCAGGTAACATCTACATTTTCAACTATACAAAAAAACTTTGCTTCAGAAATCGCACTTTAATACAATTGCGAAGAAGTCACTTGAATGGATATAAAGAAGAGTTTTCCAATTTTTTTATAATCCCTATAAGATATATCGAACCGGTCACAATGACCGGAGCTGATTGATTCAGGGCAAAGGCATAAGCCTCTACGGGATCCTTGATAACGTTCACTTCCCGGTAAATTCTCAATGCGATGGGCATCAGCTTTTCTGGATCCTCAGCACGTGATTCCTCATCAGGAGTTGTTAGGATTATCCTGCCAGACAGAGGGCGAAGTGCCGAGAGAAACGAGTAATAGTCCTTATCCTTCAGCTGACCAACAAGAATCACTGGCTCCTCCTTCACGAGCTCTTTCAGTGCGCTCACCAGGGTTGACGCTGCAGGAGGGTTATGAGCGGCATCAAGTATTACAGTGGGTTCTGTCCTGACCAGCTCAAGCCGTCCGGGCCAGCGTGCGGTTGAAATTCCGGTCTCTATATCTTTCCTCGAAGGCGGATCTGGAAGATTTTCAAGGGCAGAAATTGCAGTAGCAATATTCTTCACCTGGTATTTCCCTGGCATCGAGCTTGATATCTCGTAACTGTCCTTCTCTGTCACTGCCCTGAATTTATTTCCCTCAAGCGATGCCTCCAGGTCAACTATCCTGCAGTATTCATTTACCCGTATGACCCGGCTGTGCCTGATCCCAGCCACCCGGATTATTTCTCTCAGTGCTTCTGGTTTATTCTCCCCGGTTACCACCGGAACGCCTTCCTTTATGATTCCTGCCTTCTCCCTCGCTATAGATGTAAGAGAACCGCCGAGTATGTTTGCATGATCGAAACCGATGTGTGTGATTACCGATATTTCAGGAGTTATTATGTTCGTGGCGTCAAGCCGCCCCCCCAGACCAACCTCAACTGATACGGAGGAGCATCCTGTATCTATGAAGTATCCAAATGCCATGATCGTGGTGACCTCGAAGAAGGTTGGATTCCTGTTAAATTTCTTCTGTGACTCTATTTCATCCATATGTTTCCTGATGAACCCTTCGATGTAACTGTCCGGGATCATTTCCCTTCCCGATATTATCCGCTCATTGAAATAAACAAGGTGCGGAGAGGTATAGAGACCAGTCTTTTCCCTGGCATTTTTAACGTTGTAAAGAAGACAAGCAGTTGAACCTTTTCCATTTGTACCTGCAACATGCATGGACTTGAAAAGGTCGCTGGAGATTCCTGTGGTCTCCGACAGGCCTCTCACCACGGAAAGGTCCATCTTCACTCCTTCCCGCTTCAATGAGTATAAATAATCAAGAATTTCCTTGTCCAATTTGCCGGTAATGTTTAACCTGCTGATTAACTTAACTTCGAAGTTTTGTGACCGTATGTTACAGCCCGGATATGGCGTATGCTCCACAATTATTGAAATTCAAGTTCTCCAGAGTTTACCACCTCAGCGAACTCTCCATCAATGGATGCGAGGTTAACCTGATGAACCATGTCTGCAGGAATCATTCCGCCAATTTTGCCTCGTCTTTCGAAGGTTGCACAGGCATCTCCTATCACAAAGGTCCTGTATCCAAGGTTACCTGCCATCCTGGCACTGGTGCTTACGCAATGATCAGTTGTGAGACCCGCAAAATAGACACTTGGATTTCCCATTTCGCGAAGCAGTTTATCCAGGTCGGTTCCGATCAGAGCACTGTTAACGTGTTTAGTGATGATTGTTTCTCCTTTCAGTGGGGCTACTTCCTTCTTGAATTCAAAGCCAGGTTTACCCTCCCTGAGAAGAGACTTTGGGTTTCTTGAATCATGCCTAACATGAATTACCCTGAGGTTGTGCTCCCTGAATTTTCTGAGCACAATGGACATCTTCTCTTCAGCCTCTGGATTGTTCCTCTTACCCCAGACAGGATCATTCCACGCTGCCTGTACATCTATCAAAACCAGAACAGAATCCCCCGTGACCTTTACCATGTAACCACCAGCCCTTCCCTGTTTTAATGCAGCATCTCCACGCTATTCAGCATTTTGGTTACTCGATACCAATAGTTTCACGGTGATGAGCCATTGACAATGATTCAGATTAATAGAAAGACCTGAATTTACGGAGCCGTCGGTGTGAACCGGCGTGATAATCCATCGTGATTACAGTTCAAATTATCTTCCACAAATTCAGACAGCAAGGATAAAGTAAAGAGAGACATTTTCCAGACGATGACAACAGAACTCCTGTACCTGAATAATCCATATTCAACTCAGTGTGAAAGCAAAGCGACTTTTGTCGAATTTACCGACCTGGTTGTTGACAGATCGATGTTCGTTCCAAGCATAGATGGACAGCCAAACGACAAGGGCGAAGTGGTGATTAACGGGAAAAAATACCCCATTATTGATACGTGGTGGGATGGAAAATGGGTTCATCTCATGTCACACGACACGTACCCGCAGGACATAGTAGGGCAGACAGTCTACCAGAACATTGACTGGGAGCTCAGGCACATTCACATGAGGTTTAGAACTGCTCTCTTCATTCTCGCTGGAATAGCTTTCAGGGATTATGGGGCTGGAACCAGGATCAATGAAACCTATGATGATCACGCATGGATTGATGTCATAGCAGATGAAATAACAGAGGAAATGGTGAAGACCCTGGAAAGCAAAGCAAACTCCTTTGTTGCACAGAAGTTAGAGGTGACCAACAGGGTTCTGTCGAAGAAGGAATTCGAGGAAAATCCGAGCCTGATGGCATTCAGCAAGGGTAAGGTTCCGGACAAGGAAAACACGAGAGTATGCGAGATCGGAGATCTTCCACTGCAACCTGACATGGGAACACAGGTAAAAAATACCGGCGAAATTGGAAATATCGCAATCAAGACCTCCCTCGTCAAGGGAAAGATCAACAAGAGGCTGACAATAACCCTCTCGTGAGCTTTCGGCCGTGATGTTCGGAGGAAGTGAATAACGTGAGCGAAAGAGATGTGTTTGGAAAGATCCTGAAATATCTGGAGATAGCAGGTTTCTACATTGCTCTGTTCACGTTTGTTATCTATGGCATAATGGAGATCTTCTTTGGAAGTTCCTCGCTTGCGAGCGTTTCTGATTTCTTTCCTGGCCCTGCTTCACTGCTGATCCTGGCGGGAATAATTGCACTTCCAATCATTTCTATGGTTTATTACCGTTATGCTCCCGGAATGCGCAAATCGTCTCCAGAGGAGAGGATAACTTATCTGCGTCTCCTTTCTGTGTACGTTCTGCTCCAGGTCACACTGTCACTGTTGTTCAACACGCTGTATCCGGGGATCTCCGCGGCGGAGGAAACCTATCTTACTCAAACTCCACCACTGGTCGATTTTACCCAGGGACAGATCAATTTCGGCCTTTCGATCGCTGTATCGATCTTTGTTCCTCTTTTAATCATAAGTTATTTGCAGAAATTCTCCGGACGCAAAATACTGAACGTTGGAAAGTGGAAATTTGATTTGCTCATAATAGCTGTTATCGCGGCAGTCCAGTCCGTGATCTATCTGTTTATATTTTATGGCACATATGGATTCCTTGAGAACCTGTTGCTCTTCATTCCAGAAGCTTTCCTCCTGAATATTGCATACCGTTACATTGGTCTTCTCAGGTCACTTACCATTGCATTGATTGTAGATGGAATCACGCTTCTCATTCTAGTCTCAAGCGTTTCAACATCACCTGCATTACAGGTCGCTGGATCTGTTTCACTGTTTCTCATGATATTCTGGGGAGTTACAGGAATGTACTCACTCCTGACCATCATCCCCGTGCCAGAAAGAGTTAAGCAGCCTGTTGGAGACGAGATCACCGAAACACCAGGTAAACAGCAGCAGCCTGTTCCGTCCCGCTTGGTGCCACAGGAAAGCATGTGGATCAGGTCTTCATGCCCGGGATGCGGCAATGCGTCCTTCAAGGTTCTTCCTGATTATAACCTGGAATGCCTTTCCTGCAAGAAACAGGTCGATAAGGATTATAACGGGCCGATGAACATCAGGGTGGAAATGAGGAAGACTCTCGGCGGAAATAACCCGTGACATAGACCCGGATGGAATACATGATAGGCAGAACAAACAGGAGTGCACAGGCATAGAATCCAAATACGCCAAAGAGGAATCCTCCAATAAGTGATCCTACTATGAACCCCGCCCCGAAAAGGCTCTCAAAATAAAATACTCCATAAGATGGGCTTGAGGACCCCGTTATGTATGACAGTATCTTGGAGAAAGCAATCGAGGAACCGATTCCGGTGACTACACTTATAATCGCGATATCCAGAGCGCTGTGAAAAACTACGAAGAGAAGTGGGAACGATAGAAGTATTGAGGAGATCATCGCTACTTTTCTTATTCCGACCTCCTTCATTGTTATGAGGAAAAGAAAACCTGTTGCCATGACGAGAGCAGGTATGGAGGCCAGGATTCCTATGTAGTTGTAAGCCAGACCGGATACTTTCAGGTACGGTATCACCACGTAGTAGAGAAACCCGGCACTTACTCCAACAAACATCACCGGAATAATCTGCATGAACTGTAGCTTCCTGTTCTCCACCTGTACTCTGGGAAAGTGCACAGTAGGGGTGGTAACGAATGCGACTATGCATGAAATCGCAGAAATTATGAATAGTGCCCTGAATCCAAAATCCATTATCACGAATCCCATGATCAGGGGAATGGCGAAATTGGGAACCCCCCATGAGAATGAATATTTCTCTGCCCCCTTCTTGATGTCCACGAACCCCAGGTATATTTCAATGACAATCCAGTAGAGACCCTGCATCAGATCAGCTATCGCAACCCCGATAACGTAGAGAACAGGGGATGATATGATGAATACAAGAGAGCAGGCGGTTATAACGAGCGGAACATATCTGAGTATCTTGAGGAATTTATCTGACCTTGAATTCCTCATAAGGTATGAGAACAGTATGAAGGGGAATGCCATGAGAAAGCCGAGAGCACCTATTTGTGTGCTGCTGAAACCATACCTTACTCCAAGAAGTGGCATCGAAAAGGCTACCGAAAACCAGCCGACCGAGAAAAAGAAACTGGACAGGATAAGGCTACCTTTCTTTCCAGATGATATCAACCGGCACCTTCACGGGAATATGGGCGACATATGATAAACTATTGTAACTTGCCTATGGTTATTTCACCGTTGTCATAGAAGGCAATTATGTCACCTTCCTTGACGCCAAGAATCTCACTTATTCTTTTAGGAATAGTAACGCGATAGGAACCGCTTCTACCGGAAACATGGGCCACATCTATCAACTTTTTTTCGGGCATATTGCAATAAATGCTATAAGTGCACTAAATACTTTTGCAGCAAAATGTCGGAAAGGGGAATATACCCATTAGACTCCCCTATCACTCAGTTTTTATATTGCAATGAATTCTCCCTTGGATTTCAATGGTTACAAAACCAGCGAGAATGTACAGCAAGATTTCTGGACCTGCCTACACGAGAAGGAAGTTCATGGGCGGAGTTCCTTACCCCAAGATAACAACCTTTACACAGGGAAACCAGAAGAAGGATTTCGACATTGAGCTCCGGCTTATCGCCCGCGAGTCCTGCCAGATCAGGCATACAGCTCTTGAGGCTGCAAGGATTTCAATTAACAGGAAGATGAGCGAAGCCGCGGGTGTCGATAATTATTATCTCCAGATCAGGCCATATCCTCACCATGTGCTACGTGAACACAAGATGGCAACAGGAGCTGGAGCAGACAGGATTTCATCTGGAATGAGCATGGCTTTTGGCAGACCGGTTGGTACCGCGGCCAGGGTCAGTGCAAGAGATGTGATAATGGTTGGACGTGCAAATTCCGCCATGGCAAAAAAGCTCAAAGAAGCTCTGCACAAAGCCTCATTCAAGCTTCCTACACCCTGTGACATAATAGTAACCAAGGGTGAAGAGACCGCCAGAAAAATCGGTCTTTAACCGACTTTATATTTTCATATTATGGAAACCGGACACACACCAAGTCACAGGGTTTCCACACTATTCTGCAGTATATCCTACAACTTCCTGCCAGAGGTTTTCTGGGTAGAATGATAACTAATTGTGAATCTGGCCTTGTTTCCTAAATGAAGTGAAGGTTCCTTCACTTCCTGCTTCCTATGAAATCCTGTATAATTTTTGCCGCAAGCATCGCAGTGTTTCCGTTATCAAATTGCGGACTGAATTCCACGATGTCGAAACCGAACGTGTTACGTGAGAATTCGTTTACCAGGAAACGCACATCGGTATCTTTCAGGCCATATGGTTCTGGAGTCCCCACGGCTGGAGCATAGGCTGGGTCAATTCCATCCATGTCTATTGAGAAATAGATGCGGTCGCCTACAATTCTCCTGACTTCACTGACTATGGACTTTATTCCTTTCTCCCTGACCTCATCAGATGTTATGAACCTCACTTTCCTGAATTCATCTGATTCATACTCTTCCATGGAAGTTGATCTGGTCCCAATAGATACAATCCTGTCAGGACCAAGGACTTCCAAACTCCTTCTCGTAACACACGCATGGTTCAGCCGGTTTCCGTGGTAAGAATCCCTGAAGTCGGAATGGGCGTCAATTATGATCATGCCACAGTCCTTGAAGTTTCTGATTGCGCCAACAGTTACTGAGTGTTCTCCACCCAGCATGATGGGAATCTTTGCCTCCTTCCTTATGATGCCGGTCACCATTTCAACTGATTCAACCATCTCATCAACAGTTGATTCCTCCTGCAGATCGCCGAGATCACAGATTCCTGCCTCTGAGAAATCGAACGAGTACCGTGGATCGAACGACTCCAGATTGTCGTAAGCAACACGCACGGCGTTGGGAGCAAGTTTAGAGCCTTTCCTGTAACTGGAGGTTCCGTCAAAAGGCGCCCCGAATATAACATAGCGGGACTCCTTAAACTCCGATGTTGCATCTGGAAGTTTGAGGGATGAGAAATACCCCGTCAATTCTGGAACATTATTTTTCTCATGCCCATTGTTTCCCAGTATGACACCTCCGTTCCGGCCTTGACTCTGTCGATCTGATCCGCACCAAGGGGGATGAAGAAGGTCTCAAAAGTTTCAGAATCCATAAGTTGCGCTTCTTTGTTGGCAACCGAAAGAACCTGAGCACTCTTCTTCTCGATCATTGGAATCTTTACCTTGTGCTTTACCGGGAACACAACACTCCGTTTCTGGCCATCAAAAATGCCTATGGCAACAATTCTACTCTTTGCTTCTCCGTGCTTTCCGGGTTTAGATGTCGTAATTTCCATTATCTTGCAAGGGGAGTCATCAACAAGCATATATCTGCCTACTTTGAGTTCCCTTACTTCTGCTTCCTGCCAGCTCATTGGGATCTATGGTGCATATTCTTGTTGTTAAATATTTTATCTTAGAGAAGAGCTCACGGTTTCTTTCCTTTGTCAACCGAGTTTGCCCTTGAAAGACTCCCTGCCTCCACATTCCCAGTGGCTATCGTTATGAAAACGACAAGAGTTGCAATTCCCAGAAAGAGGAAGAAGTCGGAGATATAGAGCATTGCCGGATCATATGGTTCCCTTACTATAAAAGGGGTGTTTGCATACATGCTCACATTCACTGATTTTGCGGAAGTGGTAAGGTTGATTGAATATTCGAATGTGTAATAGATCCCGGTGAAGTTCAATACAGAGCCATCCCTAAGCGTGCCAGAACCCTCACGGATATATTCGTACGATGGAGGTAAACGTGGGCTACTCTGTAAGATGACAACCCTGTAAAGTGTGTAATCGACGACATAATTTGGCTGAATAGTGAATGTTACGTTTGTATAGGCTTCCTGATAATTTATCACGGTAATCGAATGTTCAGAGCCACTGGATAAAGCAACGCTCTGGTTCTGAATAATCGGTTCGTTCAATAACGGATGGACGAGAGGCGCAGTGAGATTGAATGCGATGGAAATACTGAGAAAGACTAACCCCGCGATGAACAACCTGGAATGAAGGATTGTACGGACGGCTTTCTGGACCCTGATATTCCGTCTCTCCCTGAGTTTAATTCTCGCCAAGGTAGTATGATAGAAAAAAATGATATGAAAGTTTTGCCCGTTAAACCTCCCGTTGATACATTGAAATAAGATTATATAGAGAGGTTCAATTGTGGGCTGAATCTACAATGGCAAAGCCTGTTATAACGCCTATTAAGCCGCTCGAAGTTCTTCGAAGATCCATCGACAAGAACATTATGGTAGAAGTCAGAGGAAACAGGCTCTACTCAGGAGTGCTTGAAGGTTACGATGTTTACATGAACCTTGTTATCAAGAATGCAGGAGAAACAATTAACCAGAAGAGCAGCGGGGTTTTTCAAAAACTTCTGGTAAGGGGGGACAACGTGATATTCGTGTCTCCATCACTGGGTGATAGTCAATGAGTAACGGAACAGCCGTAATGGGCAAGATTAATAACAAGAAGGTACATGTTACGTGTAGAAGATGCGGTCATCATGCTTATCACATAAGGCAGAAGAGGTGTGCCCACTGTGGTTTTCCAGCAGCTAGAATCAGAGAATTCAGCTGGGCAAAAGCCAAGTGATCACTGTGCCGTTGTCGGCATAATTGGTCCTGAGCCGGTTTTTCCTGACGTACTTATTTCCCTGAAATCGTTGCAGCACAGGGGTCAGGAGAGTGCTGGCATTGCCACTTTCGATGGTGATTTAATACACCTGAAGAAGGGGATGGGACTGGTATCGGAGGTATTCCCGGACAGGGATCAGCATTTACAGACACAATTATCCGGACCGGTTGGGATCGGACACACGAGATATTCCACAGAGGGTTCCAAGACTATCGAGAATGCGGGGCCTTTCATGATATCAAGTTCTATTGGTTACATAGCACTTTCTCACAATGGAGAGATAACAAATGCCGATAAGTTGAGGGAAGAGCTGAAGAAGAAGGGAGCAGTGTTCATGACTTCGGCTGACACTGAGGTTATGCTTATTGAATTAGCCAAGGACATCAACGAAAACGGCATAGCAAACGGATTCAGGGTAGCAATGAGCCGTCTCCGTGGAGCTTATTCCTGCAGCGTGATGATTAATGAAAGATTGTTCGCGATTCGTGATCCCTATGGCATCAGGCCACTTTCCGTCGGAAAGGTGGGAAATGAGTACATAGTCGCCTCTGAAAGCTGTGTTTTTGACGTTCTTGGTGGGGAGAAGATAAGAGACCTGAGCCCTGGTGAACTTCTGGAAATCAAGCCTGATGGTATTGACTCTTTATTTGTCCTTCCTGCGAAGAAAACCGCGCACTGCATGTTTGAATGGGTTTACTTTGCAAGACCGGATAGTGTTATTGACGGGGTTGAGGTGTTTGGCGCAAGGATCAATATTGGCCGGATGCTGGCAAAACAGAATCCGGTGGAAGCCGACGTAGTAATTGCTGTACCGGACTCAGGAAGAGCCCAGGCACTTGGTTATTCCATGGAGTCTGGCATACCGTACAATGAGGGGCTGATCAAGAACAGGTATTCGGACAGAACGTTCATAATGCCCACGCAAAAAGCCAGGAGCAGTGCGGTCAAGCTCAAGCTTAACTCGGTTCGTTCCGTAATTGATGGGAAGAAGGTCATACTTGTAGACGACAGTATCGTGAGGGGAAATACAATCAGGCACATCATTACCCTGCTGAGAAACCAGGGTGCAGTTGAAGTACACGTGAGGATTGGATGCCCCCCGATTGTTTCTCCCTGCTTCTTCGGCGTCGACATGAAGACAAAGGACCAGTTCCTTGCCTCAAACAAGAGCCTTGAGAAGATAAGGGAAGAGATAGGGGCAGATTCAATATCGTACCTGTCGATTGACTCAATGACCGAGAGCATCGGGAAACCTGCAGACAACCTCTGCCTTGGCTGCCTTACAGGGGTTTATCCGATAAGCATTGCCGGGGAAAAATACGCTTTCCAGGCTGAACTTGAGAATTACTGAGATTTGGCGGCTGCAATCGCCTTCATTATTTTTTCCTTCATTCCTGCAATGTCCACGGAAGTTCCGAGATAATCAGCCCTCGCAGCAATAGCGACTTTGTTTGCCATGATCCTGGCCACCTTGCCTCTGCCTGACGACGGAAGAGAAGAAAGACCCGGAAATTTGAAAAGTACTCCATGTTTTGGCGGTTTCGATCCATAAGTGTTGTGCCTGAAAAGCGCCTTCTCAGCACCGAGTATCTGTATTGTTCCAGCTGGCATAAATGCCATCCTCCTGAGCCCCCCGGCATGATAGAGGAGGTCGATAGATATGTCTCCTACAAGCCCGTACAGATTCGGAAATATTTCAGAGGCTTTTGCAGAAATGTAATTTCCTATTGAAGATCTGAGATCACAGATCCTGTTTCCTGCTTCACCGATCTTCCTGATTTCGTCCTGCAGTGTTCCCTCGGTTTCCATCTTCATTGCATCGCGAAGATACTGGCATGGATCTCCCCTGTACCTGAGACCCATGGGTAACAGGAGCCCGGATATCTGCTCTATGTAAAGATTAAGAATCCTGTCCAAGTTTGACCGGATAGCGTGGAGTTTCAGGATCGACTGATCAATGGTGAACTCACTTTTTACGCGGTACTCTCCGTACCTTATCAGGAGGTCCCTGAGGTCTGGAATCTCTGCTGTCCCTTCTCCTGAAACCTCCGGTGTTTCCCCCTTTCTTACTGCGTCGAAAATCTGTGTGAACTTTTCCGGGATGTCCCTGAACACGTGTCTTTCCTTTCCATCCTCCACTCCCCACCACTTGAGGTTTTGACTCATCTTTTTTAGCTCCTGAAGGTTCTATCAGTACCCGGTCCAGATCGACTACCTTGACGTCAAGTATCTCCTCATAGGATACAAGCATGATTCCTGTTCCCAGCAACTGGTTCTTTTCAGATATAAGGGCAACACGATCTCCCCGTTTCGGATTCCCGAGTACCGCCTTGATCCCACCCGGAAAGAGATCTGAACCGTGTGATATGTTGTCGATGGCAGAGTTCTTGACCACTATTTTTGGGCTGCTCCTGAAGAGGTAATCGATCGGAATGAATATATTTGACCACATGGAAGAATCCCCAGATTCTTTGAGCTTTACTGCATCGGAAACATCCTGGAGAGTGCAGCATTGGGACTCGGTGAATGGTCCGGTAGAAGTCCTTCTCAGTTCCGACATCTGGCCCCCGAAGCATATCATGTAGCCCATGTCCGTGCACAAGGTTCGGATATACGTTCCAGATTCACACTTTGTCCTGAACAGAACGTTCCTGCCGGAAACCTCCAGTAGTTCCATTTCAAAGATGCGCCTCTTCCGGAGATTCCTGGCCACCGCAGATCGCATTGGAGGTATCTGGTAAATCTCAGTGGTAAAATCCCTGAACACTGCCTGCAGCTTTTCCATGCTGAACTCCGAATGAAGTTTCATTACGGCAACATATTCCTTGGGGGATTCGTGTGCAACGTCAATGAGTTTTACCGCATTTCCAAGGGCCATCACGAGCACCCCGGAAGCGTTCGGGTCAAGGGTACCGACATGTCCCACTTTTCTTATGCCAAGGATTTCCCTGATCCAGTAATCTACCTGGTGACTTGTGGGGCCCTTGGGTTTGTCGATCACGATAAATCCGTTGATCTTATCCTCAGCGGACATTGCAGAACTCCATTATCCTGTTGGAAACTTCATCGGCAGTCATGTTGGATGTATCAATTCGTAGGTCATAACCTTGCCAGTTCCTGAAATCTATTCCATAATATTTCCTGTATCTGGCCACTTCTGAATCTTCCCTTCTTTTCATTTCCTCCATCTCCTTCTGGAAGTCTGATCCCTCCCTTCCGGAGACTCTCCTAATCCTCACATCCCTGGGAGCGTCCAGATATACCTTTACTGCACGGATATCGTTCGTTCCTGCAAGCCACCCTGCAAGCCTGGATTCAAACACCATATTGTCATTATTCCTGAGAACTTCTATCTGCAGATCGTCCTGTCTCCGATCAATATCCGGATTATTCTCAGCCGACTTTCCATACTGCTCGAGAGACATTCCGGCTTGCCTGGCGGATTCCCGGAATATCTGTCCACCAGAGAAGAAACCTAGACCCATACGGTCTGCAAGAATTTTTCCCACGGTTGTCTTTCCGCTGCCTATGGGGCCACTGATAGTTACTCGCATTATCCTACCTGGATCTGATCTTCTTTCTCTTTCCTGAGTTTGTAGGAGAAATCAAAGTACTTGATGATCATTGTTACTACATACCCCACCGTAAGGCTCGTAAATGTGTAGATAACAATCCATGACGGGACTATGGCTACATCCGAGGTTGCAATATTGATTCCAGTAGCCCAAGGCGTGGAAATCAGTTGGTATGGCATTGAGAATACAAGGAAATAGAGCCAGATAAAGATCATGAGCGTAAAGATAGTCATGACCATAAGCGGCTTCATGGTATTCATGCTGACCTGCTGGTTTTCAGTCATCATCTTTGATCTCATTCCGCTCAGTTTCTGGATCCTACTCTTGTCATTATTCCTGTATGCCTCACGGAATGCCTGGTTATAAGCCCTCATCCTCATCTGGATCTTTCCCATCTTAATCCAGTCCGTAAAGAAGTATCTGGGAATCGAGGTCATGAGACCGATTATGATCCCGCTTGAAATGATACTCATGAGGGGATACTTTCCTCCGAACCCTATGAGAGGATATAGTGCGATATTTACCGTAGATCCTATATCTGTCCTCAGTGTAGGATTCGAAATGATCATGAGCATCCCAAGGCTGATCAGGAGATACACCGACTGTATCATGAGAAGCTTCTTCTGTTCAGGTGGTATCGGTGGAGGAGGGGTTCTTTGATCACTCATGTGAGACCAGGCTCCTGATGATAATATCCGATGGGATTTCAGGATTTCCCTCTGGATTATCTATGAAGCTGATTGTCGCCCCGGTAAAGACTGAATATGCTACAGCGAAATACCTGTTCACATGCTGATGTTCTGCTATCATTTCGATTGAATCTTCATCGCGATTCCTGCTGCTGTCCCTGGACCTTCTCTCCTTTATTATTGTGGGATCGGCCTCGATCAGGAAGTATGAAGAAACCTTGAGCTCCCTTACCACCCATTCTGGAAGGCCTGGAAGGTAACCCTTAGGAGATTTTATAGCCATGTGGGTATCTATGATCACGTTGTCCATTTTCCCTATTACAGCCGAAGCTTTCTTCTGCAAATTAACCTGAGTGTCGACACTCAACTTCCTGAGTTCATCTCTGTTTGTAACGAGGTTAAGTTCCTTTGCCATCTCAAACATCAGCGTGCCGTAATTCACCACATCGTACTGAGTCTTCTTAGATACGAGGGCTAGAATGGTTGACTTTCCGACGCCTGCCACACCAGCCATTACTACTCTCATTTAAGCACCCGAAAAGAATTGTCTGATTACAGGATGCATTTCCATAAGTTGCTCCTTCCCCATTGCCTCATAGAACTGGATAACGATCCCCACAGCAAGGAGAAGACCGGTTCCGCTTGTATTTCCAACAGTCCCTATGAGATTTGCTCCCGCGGCAAGTATTCCCACCGCAGCTCCACTGAATATAGTCACAGCGGGAATATATTTGTTGAGAACCTTCTCCATGATCTTAGGGTCTCTCCTGAACCCCGGAATCTGCATACCACTGCTCTGAATCTGTTTCGCGACTGATGATGCACCCATGTTGGTGGTCTCAATCCAGAATTTTGCAAACATTATGCTGAATATGACCATGAATCCGACATATGCAAGGACGTGTATCACTTCCTGAAGCACGGAATGTCCGAAAAGTGTGGCCCCAAATGCCTGTGGATAGACTATGGGAAAGAGCCATCCCGCCAGACCATTTGGTGCGAAGAGGTAGTAAGCGAGACCTCCGGTAGGCGTGGTGCTGCTTACGCCCTGAGACTGCAGGTTTGCAACCTGCAAGGATGATGGATACGAACCCAGAAGGACGTTATGTCCAAGCAGGGGAACATGACTTAAAGTCGGACTCGTCCAGAAAAGAAGCGACCACATAGCAACGTTTGCCAGCAGGGCTGTTGCAAGTATGACTGGTATGTTCGAGGCATAAAACAGTTGTATCGGATATCTTCCTCTTGCACCCCTTACCCTTTCATGTGATATTGGCAATTCTATTTTGCTGCTCTGGAAATATGCAACAATGAAGAATATGAGCAGAGTCCCTATCAAGGCGATGATGGGATTCGGCGGGAAAAAGAGGATGTGCTCTATCCCACTGTTATAAAGATATCCTGCAGGAGCGTTAATAATCACATACAGCATCTTTGGAATCGCCCCAGCTGGAGGATTGTTGAGCCCAAGAGGTGAACCCACCGTACTTGGTATCCAGTTGAACGTACCTGTGAATAGCTGTTGGGCTACTCCTGCCGCAATGAATAGCGATACTCCAGATCCTATGCCATATTTGGAAACAAGTTCATCAAACAGGAACACAAGATAAGTACCGAAAAATAGCTGGGAAATGATAATAGTTTGTGCGAGGAATTCACCATATCCTGGAGCAGCTCCGTTAAGCGACGTAACCAGGGCGGCGTCAGGAATAAGGGTTCCAAATGCCTGAGGGATTGCCTCCACAAAGATCATGACGATTATCAGGAGTTTCTGAACTCCCTGATAGACTGCTTTATCAGCAGAATCCTGAAGATTAAGGTTGAATATCTTTGCTCCGGAAAATAGCTGCATAACTATGCTTGCAGTAACAATAGGCCCTATTCCGAGATCCATGAGAGAACCAGAGGTTCCTGCAAAAATTGCCCTGAACGACTGGAAAACGTCAAGGGTCTGCGTTCTGTTCAATCCGTAAATGTAAACATTGGTCAGTACAAAATAGAGTATGACGACCAGCCCTGTCCACATGAGCTTATACTTGAACTCTACGTGGCCCTTCGCTTTCTTGACAGCAGGGAGCTTGGAAGTCAGATACTCGAGACCGTAAAGTTTGGATTGCTTTGGACCTACATAACTGGCGACAAGGTAGATCAATCCAAATGCCGGAAACAGGAGGATGCCTGCTATGGCCATGGACAGGGGATTAAGCTTGTCAAAGTACCATAATGATGTGAGCGTTATAGCAAATAATACAGCTATCGGAATAGCTGTAGCCTTATTCCTCTGTACTACGTCCATCGAGTTCGACCGTCGTTCCGTGAGCAGAAAGCTTGCTAATAGCCTTTTCTGTTGCTCTGGAAACCAGTATCTTCGATTTCAGATCGAAGTTCCCTGAGCCCAGAAGTTTTCCATAGCCCGCAGTCTTGAGATCGATTTCCAGGATGCCCCCTTCTTCCCTTACGAAACCGTTAGTTCTGAGTGAAGGAAGGAGTACCGATAGTTCGTTCAAGGTTATCGGTAACACAGGCCTTGAGAAATGGTGGCTCGTAAAACCGTGCACTCCAAAATGGTTTATGTCGTACTTTATTCTCCATATTTTGTGGTGTTTTCCAAGACCGGCCATTCCGGATCCGCCTTTCTTACCCTTGCCCCTGCCCGCTTTCATCCCTCTTCCGTAGTGTCCACCACGAAGCTTCTTAGTTCTTGTTCTTACCATTAAGATCCACCCCCTCCTTGAGCATCTTCTTGATGACGCGGTTAATATCGTTTCCCCTGTATCCGAGGGAACCGCCCTGCTTGAATGGTTTCCTGATGTATTCCCACCCCCCCTTAGGTGGGTTGAGCCTTATTATTGGGACCGCATCCTTGATGTCTCCCAGCCTTATCTCTCCGTTCATTATATGGTCTGCAATCTCTTCGTAACTGGAAAAGCCTGTAGCCTCCTTGAGCGATTCTTCGGGGAGTTTTCTGTGCCCGGCAAACATCATCCTGTTCTCAATTGTCATCAGCAAGGTGTCTCTGTCTATCTCTCCCCAAGTCACGTAGTCCTTCACGACCTGAAGCATTCCTTTGTTTATCTTGTTGTCTTCAATGAAGGTCATATGATTGACCCTGTGGAGCCTGAGCAACTCAGCTGTCTTTCGTGCATCCGGCTTTATACCGGTTCTTCCTCTAATCCGTATTACTGCCAGCAGGCAAAACACCTCCTGAATATATAGGTGTGCTGAGCTTGATTGTGGGATTTATCCTGATCTTTGATGTCTGGACTATGGCATCATATGTTGCAAGGGCATAGTTTACTGTTGTCTTTGTGTGCCCAGACGCAAACCCCCAGGCATCCTCAATACCAGCTTTTTCAAGAATGATCTTTGCTATGTCTCCTACTGCTCTTCCGACTCCTCTCGGAGACGGCTTCAGGGTGACCCGAACCGAACCAGATGAACCTGTCACGGTAAATGGCATAGTGTGAGCCCTGCCACACCCGCATTCCCACGATCCGCAACCGCGCCTTATTTCCACAATGTTTAATTTAGCATTATTTATGGCTTTCCGTATCGCCGGAGCAGCTTCCTTTGCCCTTCCTCTTCCTACGCCTACGAAACCGTCCCCATTCCCGACCACGGCCGTTATAGAGTAACTCATTCTCCTTCCGGAGTCTGTCATTCTCTGGGCCCTTTCGATATCCAGCACTTCATCAGTGATGTTCGGAAGCAGGGCATCAACTATCTGATATTCCTTGAGAGGAAGTCTTGACCTAATGGCATCTGACATAGTCTTTATCTTCCCTTCTGCCACCATCCTCCCAAGTTCTGTTCTAGGTATCCATGTCTCTTCAGGTGCTCTTCTTGCTTCTGGCGTTCTTCTTGCTTCTGGTGCTCTTCTTGCTTCAGGCATTCTTCTTACCTCTCTTTGTTTTCTTTTCTGCTGCCGGTGCCGTGATCTTCCTCACCTGGCTCATCGTTTCCGCGGCAGACTTGTTCTGCAGGTGTTGCCCCATTATCCTTTCCTCTTTCGGGAAAATCGATTTATCACAGGGAACTTTTCCTCCTCCTTCAACATATCCCATAACTACCGCCGAGATTCTTCCTCCCTTGACTATGTTTCTCCTGCCTGCATCAAGGACAACCTCTTCTATACCTGAATCCTTAATCTCATTAGCAAGGGTAAATCCTACAAGGTATGAGACAGAAATATTGTTCCCTCTCACCTCATAGCCTTTGGACTTTAGCGTCCTGTCCGTGACCGTCTTTATTATGTGATCTCCATTCTGCGAATATTCCACGATCTGGGCAAGAATACCCTTTCCAGATGGTCTGACCACCAATCTTGGCTTTCCTGACTTGACAAGTCTAAGACGACGGGAATAGTCAGTTACTCCCGCTCTCTTTCTCTTCAATACTTTCGGGGTTCTCACTTCTTCTCACCCATTGAGCCTGATGCGGTAATCTGAGAAACAAGCTGAGCGCGGGACCTTATCTTTCCACCTTTCGACATCCTGTAGTATTTCCTGTACGTGGACTTGTTGATCCGGTTGTCCTGCTTGAGCGTCCTCAATTCATCTCTGACTGCCCTTATGGTCCTGATCCACCTTCTCTTCCGTGGATCTCTTGCATTCCTCGTTCCTCTTACAGAACCGGGCCCGTGCCTTCTCTCCTTGGACCTTTGCACGATCCTCTTCCTGAAACGCGCCCCAGAGTTCCCCTTGGCTGGAACCTTCTGGATAACATTCCTCATTATGAGTGCCCTTATGTCATCCCTGGTTGCGGCCTCCAGAACCTGATCAACGCTGTTCGTATCTATCCATATTCTGGTTGTACCAACCTTGAGCAGGCCAGCAGCTATCTTCTTGGCTGAATTAATGTTCATTTGAGTTGCCTCCGTTGAGCACCCTGATTGAAAGTTCGTTTGCCTTCTCCAGGATAGCCTCCCTCTTCTTTGACCCTACTGCGGATCCTATTCTTGCGGCTTCCCTCGACGGGTCAATCTTCGACAGGTCATCCGGGTTATAGACCATTATCTCCCTGAACCCTGAGGGGTGTAGTCCTCTTACAAGTCTGGGGCCACGATATCCTGCGTCAACGACTCCCGGCCTTCTTGCCTGATGTTCCCTGAGCTTAGAGTGTTTTCCTCTTGGTTTCCTCCATGATTCCCCAAGTTTCAGGTATCTGAACCATTCCTGTCTCTTGAAGTCGTGTCGCTTCCTGGCCATCTCGTTCTTCTCCTTCAAGAGTCTCTTTTCATTCTTTGTAAGTACTGGCTTAATTGTCATATCAGTTGCCTCCGATGAGGTATACGCCATCCTGGAAAACCCTGAGATCGAAGTGCCTTATTTTCGTTGCGCGTTCAATATTTGCTGCCGTCTCTCCTAGCTCCTGACGATCGATTCCTTCAATGAATACGCGGTCTCCCTTCACACTGACCTTGGATTGCCCAACTATTTCAGCTGTTCTGGGAGCCCTTCCTCCAAGGAAGTTCTCAATCAGCACATTGTCTCCCTTTACTGATACCCTCATAGGGAAATGAGTGTAGTCGATCTTCATCTCATACTTGAAGCCTTCCTGGACACCTTTAAAGAGCGTCTCTATGGTAGATGCCCATGTTCCTGTAATTGAGTTAATCTTCTTGTTATGCTTGCTTGCCGATATTGTAATCTCACCGTCAGAAACTTCCAGCCTGACGTAATTGCTCTTGAATGTCCTAGATACTTTTCCGAGTTTTCCTGAGATTTCTATGACGCCATTGTCTGTGGTCACATTGATCCCGGATGGAATCTTCAGGTTTTTTATGGGTTCGTATTTAACCAATTTTCTCACCTCAATAGACGTATGCCAGGAGCTTGCCTCCGACTCCGTGTTTCCTGGCTTCCACATGACTCATGACTCCTCTGGTCGTGGTCATGATTATTATCCCGAAATCCTGCGCAGGGAGAAACCTTGACTCGTACTTCTCAAGGCTGGTCTTCTTAACGGGGAGTCTTGGCTTGATAATACCGCAGTTGTTTATGGTATCGCTGAGTTCAACCCTGAACTTCCCGCCCTGCTGGTCCTCTACGACCTCAAAACTCTTTACATAGTTGTAATCCTGCATAACCTTCAGCACTCTTCCAATTAGCCTGGCTGCAGGTTTCACTTCAATCGTTCTGAGCCCAATTCTCGATGCGTTCTTTATCTGGCTGATTATGTCATTTAGTGGATCGTGTCTCATTTTTTCACCTCAGCTGTATTTCCTGAATCCGAGCGCGGGAGCAGAATCCCTGAAGCATTGTCTGCACAGCCTCAAGCCGTATCTCCTGACCATTCCCCTCTTTCTTCCGCATCTCCTGCATCCATCCTTTCTCCCGAAATTCCTCTTTGGCTGTAGCTTGATTTTTGCCATTAAGTCTCACCCTACTGTGGATACTTTGAACTTTGTCTTGAGGAACTTCACACTCTCGTCCTTGGAAATCCTCAACTTTTGCGGTATATGTTTCCTGTTTATCCTACGTCTGGCTATCCTGTATCCCATCCTTCTCCTGAGAACTATTGCAACGTCCATACCGAGTATTCCGATCTCTGGATCGTATTTCATTCCCTCAAATTCAGTGTAGTCCGGTATTCCGAAGTATGCATTACCCTGTTTATCAAAAGAATAGATTGAGATCTTGTTTCCCTTGGCATAGAAAGCCCTTTTCAGGAATTCCTCAGCGTCCTTCTTTCTCAACGTAACCTTAACGCCTATGGGGAGCCCCTTCCTTATGTTGAAGTCCCTTATGCTCTTCTCTGAGATGGTCTGCACCGGTTTGTGGTTCGTTAGGATCTCAAGAACACGGGACGCCTTTGTAAGCCTGTCCCCCGCCTGCCCGATGCCGATATTGAGCACCACCTTGTCTATAACTATGTCAGTGTTTGCAGTTTTCATTTAACAGATCCTCCTGCGCCGAGATCGAAACTATAATTGGAGTTCCCAATGACAAAGACATTGTCGATTGTCGTTGAAAACCCTTCTTCCAGCGTTACCAAGTTGGACTGGGACGATTCCTTCACCTCAATTGATTTGATCGTACCGGTTTCCCCTACATGCAAGCCTCCAGTCATGAATACTCTGGCACCCTGACCAAGTTTCAGTATCTGGTCAATCTTCTTGTCTGGTACGGAAATTACCAGCACGTCGTTAGGCTTTATCGACGCATCCTGCGTAAGTACGTTCTGTCCGTCATGGAACGTGATCGAGTATGTGCCCTTACCGGTAGACTTCTTTCCAGTGACCTTCACGAGTTTTATACCAGTATTCTTGTTATCGGCCACTGCTGAGAGTCTCCCCTTTCTGTCGTACAGTATCCTGTAATTTGCATTTACCTGGTCTACGGTAACCAGATCCATGAAGCCAACTCCAAACCTTCTTTCCTTGACCACTTTCCCGTCCAGTTTTACCAGTCCGCTGTTCAGTATTCTGGTCACTTCTCTTTCCTTGTCTGCAATGCCAAGATAGTCTCTCAAAACAGTCAGGATTGCCACTGACTCCTTCTTCGAGTGCCTTCCCTTCGGAGTAGCCCCCCAGAAATTGCGCTTCCTTGGTGTGTTAACGGCTGGAGACACCATCATGGACTTAGTCTTGTTTATAGTCATCTTTCTCTTCCTCCTTTTCCGGTGCGGCTTCAGTAACCTCCTCTGCTTCAGTGGTTTCTGTTAATTCTCCCGCATCTACTGCTTCTTCCTTCGTTTCTTCAACGGGTTCTTCTTCTATCACTATATCCCTGTTGGCTGCCCTTTCCTTCAGTTTGTCGAGCCGCCCTTTCAGGGAAGTATCTATCTTTGTGATTTCCATCATCGACGGGTCTACAAGGAACTCCTTATGCTTGTTGTCGGCCTTTGCAATCGTGATTCCATCTATCAGGATCTTTCTCTTTACATGGTTAACTCTAAGGACCTTCCCTCCTTCGTCCTTCTTTGGTCCCTTCCTGACACTTACAATGTCTCCAGTGGCTATAGGGAAGGATTTGATTCCATACTTCTTCCTCAGGTCCTTGCTAAGTTTCACTTTTATCTTTGATTCGATCATGTTCATCACTCAGACGATTGTGGATGCTATGGCGGCTATCCTTGGCCATCTTTCTGAAGCTTCGCGTGCAACGGGCCCTTTGATTTCGGAACCTCTTACTTCACCCTCTGGTGTAACCAGAACGGCCGCGTTGTCCTCGAACTGCACCATTACACCGTCTGACCTTCTGAAAGGCCTTCTCTGCCTTATCACTACCGCGTAGACTACTTTGCTCCTCATTTCCGGAGACCCCTTCTTGACACTCGCGATGAACAGGTCACCTACTCCCGCAGATGGAATCCTGCTCGCCACTCCGTGATACGCTTTAACGTCAATCAGGCTGATCAGTTTAGCACCGGTGTTATCGGCACAAGTCATGGTCGCCCCCAGTGGAAGTCCACGGTGTTGCCTGCCTGCTATTCCCTTCATTGCTTCACCTTCTCAATTATCACGAACGAAATTGTTTTCGCAAGTTTCCTGCATTCTGCTATTCTCACCCTGTCGCCCTTGGACACGGTTATGCATCCTGGCACATGTGCGTGATACTTGGAGAACCGCGTTTCATATCGTTCATACTTAGGTATTCTTCTCCGTCTTTCCCTGGTTACCACCGCAGAACCCTTCATTGCTGACGATTCTACCGTGCCCTCTATTACCTGCCCGCGGACGGACAGCGTACCGTGGAACGGACACTTGGCATCCGTGCATTCCGCCTCCGGCGGGGCAACTGAAATTCCTATGTTCTTCATCTAACTCCAACCCTCGAGATTTCTTTCATTATTTTCCTGTATTCCTTGATCCTGTCTTCCTGCCTGAAGCAGATTGCCCTGCCGTGAATATTCACCGGGTTCTTACCAGAGCCTATTTTCAGTTCGCAGAGCTGCTTTGGAACAACTCTTGCTCTGCGTCCATCCTTGATGGAAATCGTATTTCTTGTCTCATCAATGATAGTTCCATGCACTCCAACGAGTCTTGAATTGGGTGATTCCGTGATGATTGCCTCCTTTCCAACCAGATTCATCATATATTCCCTCATCACTAGATCACCTCAGTCTTGAATCCCATGTCTTCAAGTTGTTTCTTTACCTCTTCCCTGTGGTCTCCCTGCAGTTCGACTCTCTTTCCATCTTTGACGGTTCCGCCCGAAGCGACCTTCTTCTTGAGTTTCTTTGCAATCTCATATATGTCCTCTGACTTCGGATCGATTCCGTCGATGATTGTCACGTTCTTTCCATATCTGCGCTTATCGACACTTATCTTCACGGATTGGGAATCTCTGGTGAATCCCTCCCATGGCTGCAGTTCCTTGGGAATCCCGGTAAAGTTCTTGTCCTTCACTCCTTGAACCCCCGCTCGGCCATGACCGTTTTGACTCTTGCGATCTCCCGCCGTACCGATCCCATTTTACCGGGATTTGTTGGAGCGCCTCCCATTGCCCTGGATGCCTTTTCCTTCATCAGCGACTCCTTGAGAGACTTGAGTATGTCTCTGAGTTCCTCTTCAGTTTTCTGTCTTGCTTCCTTCGCCCTCAGTTCCATTTACATCCTCTACCTTGATTACTTTTTTAGGACTCGGTGTCCGGATAACATCCGGCAACTGGTATTTTGGATCGAGTATTCCAACCGATATCCCTATAACTCCGAGTTTAAGCTTAGCCTGTGAAAATCCGCGCAACATTCCTATTCTTCCAGGTTCTCCTGAATATTTTACTGAACCTGAAACGAATTTCTGTGTTCTGCCCCTTTCACCAGAGATCTTCCCGGCGAGCTTTATTATGACACCACCAGCATTCTGTTCAACAGTTCTTCTGAGAGCAGTGTTTCCTGCTCTTCTGTACGACCAGCCCTTCTCAAGTGAAAGCGCGATCTTCTTTGCCACAACATTGGGATTCATGTCCGGGCTGTCAACTTCCTTGACTTCGATCTGCGGAGCTTCCAGGCCGTACACCTTTTCAAGTGTCGAGGTAATCGCCTGGATATTCGAACCCCTTCTCCCGATAACGAGTCCCGGTTTGTTTACGAACAGAGTTACGTTCGTTCCAAATGGAGTTCTCTTCATCTCCATCGCGCCAAACCCTGCAGTGTCAATCTCACTTCTGACGTATTCTGAAACCAGGAGCCTCTTAACTGATTCCTCAATGAATTTTCTCTCCTTCATTCTGGAACCTCCTTAACAACCACTTCAAGGTTTACAAGGTCCTTGTTGAAAGCCCCCGCGGTACCGTATGCTTTGGGGCGGAACCGTTTAAGCATCCTACCCTTCGATGCAGCAATGTGTTCTATTACCAACTTTTCCGGATCATAATTCTTGAACTCAGCATTTGCAGATACATTGTTCAGGAGTTCAAGAAATGCCCTTGCAGCTCTTTCCGGGTATCTTCCTGGTCCCATTCCCTTTCTATGGGAGACCGAGTCCAGATACCTGAAGTATGGAATTGCTTTCTTCTTGTCTATGACTCCCTGAACGTAGTCCTTAGCTGCCTCAAGCGGCTTCCCCTTCAGGAAGTGGGCAACGTTCACAGCATCCTTCATCGAAATGTTCGCCTCCACTACCCTGGCAATCGCGCTCTTTTCCGGTACTTTTTCAAGTGAATATCCTTTCATATTTCATCACTTCAGCGGCATGAACTTGGAAGACCTTGTAGCTCCTACTCCTGGTCCCGAGTGCTTCACTTGGCCCCTCGTTTGCGAGAACTCTCCAAGATAATGTCCGATCATCTCTGGTTTTATGTCAAATTTCACGTAAGCATGTCCGTTGTAAACTTCCACCACTTTTCCGACGTAGGCAGGAAGAATAATCAGGTCCCTGACATGAGTCTTAACCTCATGGTCTTCTCCGGACAGTTTCATATGCGCGGCTTTCTGCTCGTGGTTCATTTCTCTCCGCAATGATCTTCTAGCTCTTGACGGAAGAACCTCTAACACTTCCTCGAGTTTCATTTTCTGCAGGTCCTCAAGTGATAAACCCCTGTAGAGAAACTCCTTGGAACGCCCCATTGCCACCTTCTGTGACTTTCGGGACTTCCTCTTTATTGATTTTACAGATGCCTGCTTCTTAACTGGCATTATCTCACCTTATTCCTTCTCTGTGGAGACAATCTACCGACCTTTCTCCCCGGCGGAGCATTTCTACCAACGGTGCTAGGCCTTCCCACATGCTGGTGGTTTCCTCCTCCATGCGGATGGTTGACAGCATTCATTGCAACTCCCCTCACAGAATACGGTCTTTTTGCCCTGCTTCTCAGGAAGTGGGCAGTGTTCCCAGCCTTCAGGACCGGGGAATCCCTGGCACCGGAACCCGCAACAACACCAAGTGTTGCCCGGCAGCTCGGATGAAATCTTCTGATCTTTCCTGACTGCAGTTTAAGAGATACATTTTCGCCATGACTTATTATCGTCGCGGAAGTACCTGCAGTCCTGCACAACTTTCCTCCATCCCCGGGGTTGCATTCAATGTTGTGAACAATAGAACCATCTGGCATGCTACCCAGAGTTGCAGTGATTCCACGTCTGTTTCTCGTTTCGTCGGCTCCTGAAGAAAATACTTCCTCCCCGACAAATGCCCCGTTGTACGCCAACTGGTAAGACCGTTTCCCGTTTTCTGCCTCGATCTGGATGACCGGTGCATTTCTGCCCGGTGCATGGATTATGTCAATTACCTTGTACGTTCCCTCAGGCGGAAGTCTTGATTCACCAAGGTGCCTGTGGCTTGGACTCTTATAGACGAGTCCGCCTTTTCCTCTTCTTTGCGCTACAATGTGCTTTCCCATAACATCACCTCAGAATATTCCTATCCTCCCTGCTATCTCGTCTGCAGAGAACTCTGTGTCTAGCTTCACTATTGCTTTTTTCCCGAATTTTGTTATCATGGTTCTGACCGAAACCACCTTCACGGAGTACATCTTTTCCACTGCCTCTTTGACCTGCTTCCTACCTGCTTTCCTGTCCACGAGGAATGTCAACTTATTCTCCTTTTCAGTGTTGAACATGGTCTTCTCAGTCGCAACAGGAGAAATGATCACGTCTCTCTTCATTTAAAAACCTCCAGAACCTGGTTGAGAGCTGATTCTGTGTATACGGTCAACCTGCCCGGTTTCCCTCCCGGAGCCAGTTTACCGATTCCAAGAGATCCAACCGATGCAATATCCACACCAGGCAATGAAGCAAATGCCCCCAGTTTCCTTGTGTCTGTACCTACGATAAGGATCGATTTCTTCTCCTTGTATCTCCTTCCCCTCATTTTCCCTCTTCCTGCCCTAATTTTCTTCCCGTCTTTTGCCCTCTGGATATCCTCAGACAGTCCGAGTTTGGTTAGAAGTTCGAGTGCCTCAGAACTCTTTGAAATCTCCTGAACATTGTCCTTAACTATTATTGGTAGAGCGATCTCCGGAGAGATTGCGTGTCCACGTTTGACAACGTCTTCCTGGCTGAAGGTCAGCATTATTGCAGATCTTCGTGCGATCATCCTTTCCTTGTCGTTAATGGATAACTTCAGATTCTTGGTCACCACTGGAGCATGGGCACTTCTTCCTCCAACCATGCTGGCAAGAATAACTCCCCTCTTGCCGCCTGCAACCCTGGGAAGCCTCGCTATTCCGTGGTTAGCTCCCGAGTTATGACCAACGTTTCTCATGCCAGCGGTGCGCTTTGATCCGTACGGCTGCCTCTTACTAAGAGTAGTAGACCTGTAGAGCCTTGAAATCAGGTCCCGCCGAATCGGTTCTGCGAAATCAGGAATTTCCACATGTCCAGCAGACTCGCCCTTATTGGAGTAAACTGTAAGTTTCGTTTTAATCACCCTGTTTTGATTCTACGGAGATATAGTTTATCTTGAGTTCTTTTGCATCTGAGATATCCTGTCTTGCCGGGTCCCTCATCTTGATAAGTCTTTTGGACGGGCCGGGAATGGATCCATGAAGAAGAACAAAGTCGTTTCTGACAAGCCCGTATCCAAGATGGCCGCCCTTGACATTAACCAGGGAGGCTTCCTCGGCAGTACCCTGTTTTATCACACGGATGTTGTGAACTGTTCTCTGCTGGTATCCCATCTGTCCTGCCTGTGGAACTGTTTCCTTCACAAAATTCGGATGCCACGGACCAAGTGTACCAATCATTCTTCTGTGCTTTCTGTTCTTTCTCGGAAGAAGCTTAACGCCGAATCTCTCAACGTGTCCTGTGAACCCTTTTCCCTTTGTGACCCCTATAACGTCAACGAACTGTCCAGCCTGGGCAAATTCACTGAACCTGAGTTCACCTCCAAGTTTGGATTCTGCGTACTTGATCTTTTGTTCTATTGATTCTCCGGAAACCCTCACCTCGAATATTTCCGGGATCTTCTTGGGTATGCCGGTAACGCTCTCTGGCATCGTATAGACAATTAACCTTACATCTGAAACCTCTTCCGGGTTTACGGAAGGCGCGTTTTTATTCTTTGGCTTTGTAATTCTTTCATATATCGATTCATCCAGCTTTTCGGCCCACTTCTCTGAGACTACTCCCATTCCCTCGCTGTTTTCCGCATATAACCTCATTGCGGCTACCCTGAGCGGAGGGACTTCAACGATAGTAACCGCACTCGATATATTCTGCCCTGCAGTTACGCTGCTCTTCCTGTAGTCTACCATATGGACATGAGTCATCCCGACCTTGTAGCCGGCAAAAGCCTGAATCTTGACCTTTCCGTCACCTTCAGGCCATGACCTGATGTAGCCATGCTCCCTCTTCGCGCGAACTCTCGGATAGTATCCTTTAGACCCTCGTCTTGGATGATGTGGCGTTGCCATTATTTCACCGAACTGTACCGTTACATCGTTTCAGTCGCCAGAAACTAGCGAACAGCATGGGGTTGTCACGAGACATTGCCCCTGATGTATGGTATCCTTTCGACAATGTTAGAAGTTATATAATGTTAACCTTAAAAAGTAAGAGTTCAGCCGTCTGAAGTCATCCCGGATTAGCCCTGAACTGAAGTTTTCCCTTCTTTCTCTTCGATTCAAGTACTGTGTATACCCTGCAGAAGTCCTCTGCTCCTTTCAGCGATCTTGAACCTCCCGATACTTTCCTGTACGTCACGATTGGCCTTATGGCTCTCTCAGCCCTGTTGTTCGTGGAATCCACAGACCTGTCTATCACAAACCGGAAGATATCATCTCTATTCCTCCTGAGTTGTGTCCTGACGAAACCGGCACATTTCTTCGATTCGTACGGTATGTCGATCTGCAGGAACTTCTCGTAGAGTGACTGCATATCAGATTCCGTTATGGATTCCACAGGTTTGTCCAGGAGTTTGTCGGCCATTTCATAAGCCCTCTTCAGAGTGGAAAGGATGTAGTTCCCCTCTGATTCATTGTACTGGATCAGTTCCTTCGCATCATTCATCACATGGGCTCTGCACCATGCCTGGGGATTCTTCGTCTTCTTCGCCAGTGTGGTATAGGCGGAGAAGCCGTCATGCATGTCGACGCCGTCATGTTTACCGAGGATCTTCAGCGGAACCTCATGTGATCTTGATCCCGGAACGTACAGGGATTCTGCCTCCGTGACGAATACCCATACGTATGTGTTCCTGCCGTCTATGCGCCATGAGGTCTCATCCATGTACCTTGCCCCTGCCTTCCTTATTCTCCTCACGAGATTCCTGTACTCAGGCCCGAGATGTTTCGAAAGCTGGTGGACAATGTGCATGATCTCCCCTTCCGTGACATGGAGGCCGAAGAGATCCATCATTATCTCGGATACCCTTGCCGCCGGCAATCTTTCCACGGTCTTCATGTAGGCAATGACAAGCATCGTTCTCAGGGACAGCGTTGCCTTGGGAAGTGCTTCCCTGATCCCAGGTTCAACTATCTTCCTGCACCTTGAGCAGTAACGCCTCTCGATCGTGTATCTTATCACCCTCGGCCTTATTTCCGGGATATCTTCTATTTTCCTTGTCCTGGTGGTGGCTGATTCGCTGAGACTGGACCAGCAGTGAGGGCACTGTGCTATGGTTACATTCCGATCCTCATCCACATGGTCCGGTATGGATCTGTGGTATCCCTTGTGACCGATCCTGGCACCCGGTCTCTTCTTCTCCGGGACAGTAACGGCTGTATCGTTCACTGCATTGTTGTCCGTTTCAGCCTCTGCCTCAGGCCTGAAGAAGTATGGCTTGCCGTTCTTGATTCCAACGTTTTCAGGATGCCTCACCTTGTAATCGTCAAATTCCTTCTTTATCCTCTCATAGTTCTTC
>JAJZLK010000029.1 GCA_021803655.1 Thermoplasmata archaeon | reverse complement strand
GAAGGTCAACCTGATCAGGGACGATTTCCACGGAAACTGGAACTATACAATCCAGTCGGGAAACAAATGAAATAGGTATGTTAATAACTAACAGTTACTAAGGTTGCTGCTACTTCCAGGAGAAGAGTGAATAGATTGAGGAAATAATGGAATCTTCCATTCAAAAATTTACCTAGATCCAATGCCATAGAATACCATCGACAAAAGCGAAAGGATTACGAAGAGCCCAAAGCCGGAGAAAAATATCGTGTTAGAGTTGAGACCGTTCGCACTAATGATCTCACTGAGGAAGACGCCAAGCACAAGGCTGAGGAACCCGAATGAAAGGGTAAGCAAAGACACGACTTCATGAAAGTTCATGGAGGATTATCATTCCTGTAGATAATGAATGTTTGCCATAATTCTGTGCAGGAAATCGATCCCTTGCTTCTGTGGCGGCACCGTCGGCAGTTGCTCTTCAGAAGCGGCTGGCTATATCCGTTGGCAAGTGAATGTCAAACGGAATAACACGTGGTACCAGCATTCTGCTCTCGCCCCAGGCAGATGGGAAAAATGAACAGGATCCACCAGGATCAGGTTGAGTATCGAGGAATGTGCATCCATGGAACCTCCGAAGGGATTTAACACAACCCGGATCTGTTGACTGTCCGCCATGAACGTCTTGATTCTATGGAAACCCAATGCTGCCATACCGGTGGAATCTCTCTTCTCAGCCTTGCCACCATCGTCCCGACGGGTTGAAGACATAATCCTGAATGAAGGTGAGTCTCGCAGTAAAGGGAGATGATGAGAAATAATACGGGCCGATGGAAACCACGGGAGTAACTGTTACATTAACGTAGAAGGTGTAGTTTCCCGGGATAATCTCCTGGGTGGCATTGGAATATGTAGAACCATACTCTGCCCAGTAACTGTTGATTCGACCCCTATACGTCCCGCCGCCATAATCAATAGTCATCCAAAGAAAATTGTCAAAGTTTCTTCCGCTGAAACCGGGTGTTGCGTTGAAAACAGTTCCGTTGACTCCCATGACAACGCTGGAAACATTCAGCGTTATAGATGTATAGGGAAAGTGCAGCGATTCGTTCTGTATCCAGACTGCAAATTCACTGGCGATTACAGCAGGGCCTAAATAGCTGCCGTTGGTCAGGTTGACGACTTCCGTTCCCCAAAGGTTTGGCACAAGATATATTGCCATTTCTATCGAATTGCCGAACGCGGTGAGGTTGTAGTATTGAATCTGCACATTGCCTCCATACTTGTTCGGGCCTCCGTATGTCTTCGGTACAACTAACCCTCCTATTCCCTCTGTTCTGCTGAAAGGGTGATGAAAAACCCTGATGTGGTAAGGCTCAGTTTCCGCATCGTAGGCGGTGAAACCTATGGCTGTGAAGATTAGGAGCACTGCGATGGCGATAGATATCTTCTTCTTCATGGAGACTGTCATGAGCGTCACCTACTGATACTGCGCGAGATAATATGGTTCTGCAACGGTCACGCCATAGGACGGACCGTTGTATGTGTAATAGCCAGTTCCCCAACCAGTCGAGACCCACGTTGCGTTGACCACGTCAACGTGTCCGCCAGGGTACTGCATGTCCACTGGAACGATTGTCAGGTATGTCGAGTACTCGAAATAGTTCAGCTCGGATGTGCCTGATGGAACATTGGGTGAGATAGCCTGAAAGCCCATTTGACCAGTAAGCTCGTGGACAAGGGAAAGATTGTTGTTGCTGGCGCTGATGAGCTGGTAGCACGCTTTGTATATGGTCTGAGGGAATCTTCCCCCCGTTGAGCCAACCGGAACGGACACTTCCTTTGCTGACTGGGGGTAGGAGAAGTTGTTGTAATCGTGTGCATTACTTGGAAACTGGTATGACTGCTGAAATACCAGCGGATATAGGGCTGCCATTATGATAGAGAGGGGGATCGCCTCCGGAATGGCGCCGAGAAGAGCGGTCGCTACGCTCCAGGCGACCTCCTCAGCAATCGTCCACGTCGCGTTCTTGGTGCCTTGGTTAAAGCCATAGGCTGGAAGATACTGAAGGTATGCTCCATTGACCGTGTTATCATACGGATAAGGATACTGGCTTCCCATGAAGGTGGCGTTCTGGAAATACTTGAATATTCCGTACGGTCTCGAGCCACCGGGATATCCGCTGTTGTAAGGGCTAACATATGTGAAGGAATAGTATGGGGCAGAATATCCGTAGTTGGTTGTCTGCATGGAGCCAAGAGGACCCACAGGCATAGACAGTATGACACTTCCAATATACTGGCCACTGGAGTTATAGACATTACCGCTGGTGTTTGTATCCTGAGTGTACTGCATTCCGCCATTAGGAAACCCAGTATACACATCAATAGCATTCTGCTTGCTGTAGAAAGGCGTTGGGCCAACAGTCATGATTCCATTTGTCGGATGTGCGCCGAAGCCGATATAAGAGCCTGGCATCGCATCCCATGTTATGGTGATGACGTGTGCATATGACGTGCCTATGACTGCAATCTGTCTGTAGTAATAGTTTTGCTCAACAGCGAAGAATCTGACCCTGACGTAGCTGTATGACCCCATGGAAGTGAGGTCCGCCGTTACTGTTATCGGTGTCAATCCCTCCAGCAGTTTTGTCGAACCCTCATTAGGATATGAGAATGTCACGTAACTGATCTGTGGAGGATAACTAGCACCGCCTCCGCCACCGCCAGGTGGTGGTCTTGGCATCATTTCTGGCCTTATGATCGGATCAACTGAATAGGTCTCGTTGACTGTAAGCGATAATGGGCCGAACGGGAGCGTTATTGCATTCCTGGTGGACGAGAAGGAAAGCATTCCTGCAGAGAACACGGACTGCTCGTTCTTCCATGATACGGATACACCTCCGGTATCTATGTTCCAGTTCTTTCCTCCGATGAGGAACTTCTGGCTTCCCATTCCACGTGACGAATGTATTACCTGTGGATTGAAACCTCCGATCTGTGCATTCCTGCTGTGATTCACGGCCATAGAGAATGCGCTCATGAAAGTGCCAGAGGAGTTCTCCATGTTCTTTATCGCAACGCTTGCATCTATTGCGCCATTAAGGAAGGAGAATACCTCTGCGATCCTGATATTGTGGTTCCACCTGATCATGACAGCGGAGTTCTGGTAGGCATTCTCTATCCTTGTTGTGCGGTAGTGGGAGAATGTCTGGACTATCAGCGGAGAACTTCCACTCCCGCTGCTGAAAGGCGTATATACCGGCGATGCCGGATTGATCTGATATACAGACCATGAGGCCGGATACATGCTGTTTCCGAATCCCACGTACGCATTCTGTCCAGAGAATTGAACGTATTCGTTGCCGTACCGGTACACCACTGGTGCCTGAGACTGATGTGAATCCGCATACTGAATTATAGGAAGCACCATGAGTGCTGCAACGCCTATCGTGATGATAAGTACAAGCAAACGGTTACTCTCTCTCTCCGGAATTCCCTCATATGAATATCTTCCGTGAATGTTCATACAGAAGTCTAAATGTATTAGGATTAATATAAAACTTCAGCCAACATCAGTTTAGAATTGTTGCAGAAGCAATAAAATGGCGGCGGAATAAGATATGGTTGAGAATTACCCGGGAGAGGAGGAACTCCTCTCGCGATCTATGATCTCCAGTTCAGCTTCTGATCCCTTGCCGCCCTCACTTCGTCAATCCTTCCCACAGGCGTACTTGTCGGGTGTTTATGGAGTTCTTCCTCATCCTTCCCGGCACCTTCAATTAGTATCCTGCAGTATTCGTCCAGGTCTCTCCTGCTCACAGTCTCAGTAGGCTCAATCATCATGGCTTCCTTCAGGATAAGCGGGAAGTATACGGTAGGAGGATGCATTCCCGCATCAAGGACGTACTTGGCAATGTCCATGGCGCGTTTTCCGGTGCTTGCGGACGAAATTACAAGTTCGTGCATCTTCTGCTTCTTGAATGGTATCCCATAAACACTTGACAGTTTGTGTGCGATATAGTTGGTGTTCAGGACAGCAACAGAACTGTTCTCCGTCAACCCGTCCCTGCCATTTCCCGTAATATATGCCCATGCCCTGAGCAGCACTCCGAAGGAGCCGTGGAACGAGGATACCTTGCCAATGGTATTTTTCAGGGAATAGTTGAAATGGAACTCATTACCTTTCTTCTCAACAACCGGGACTGGAAGATACTCTCTGAGGCGTTCTTTCACTGCGATGGGACCTGATCCGGGACCGCCTCCTCCGTGCGGGGTTGCGAAGGTCTTGTGAAGGTTGAAGTGGACAATGTCAAAACCCATCAGCCCTGGAGAGGTGTGACCCATGATTGCATTAAAATTTGCCCCGTCGTAATAGAGAAGGGCCCCCTTTTCGTGGAAGATCGAGGCAATTTTCCCGATGTTGTGCTCAAAAATACCAAGGGTGTTCGGGTTGGTTATCATGAATGCAGCGGTTTTCTCTGAAACCAGTCCTTTCAGGGCTTCAACGTCAACAGTTCCGTCTTTTCCCGAAGGAACCTCTACCACGTCGAACCCTGCCATGGCAGCGGATGCAGGGTTTGTCCCATGGGCAGAGTCCGGGATTATTATCTCGGTTCTCCTCTCCAGTTCTCCCCTGTCCTGGAAATATTTCCTCACAATCAGTATTCCGGAAAATTCTCCATGTGCTCCGGCCAGAGGCTGCAGGGATACTGCATCCATGTCGGAAATAGCCTTGAGATACTCCTGCAGTTCATACATGATCCGCAGGTTCCCCTGCACGAGGGATTCGTCCGCCAGAGGATGGGAGTCCCTGAACTGGCTCATTGAAGAAATGAGGTCAGCATACTTCGGGTTAAACTTCATGGTACAGGAACCAAGGGGATAGAATCCGAGATCGACTCCATAATTCATCTGCGAAAGTCTTGTGAAATGCCTTACCACGTCGTATTCGGCCACGTCCTGTATGTTGAGGTCCTTCCTCACGAGTGCATCAGGGATCATGGAACCGGCATCTCCTACTGTGCCCGGAATTTCATACGTGGCTCCCGACTTGAATTCCCTGAGCAGTGGTTCATCATAGGTTGCCTGCCTGTAGCTCACAGTACCACCTCCAGCACCTTTGACAGTTTCTCAATATCAGAGTCCTCAGTCTTCTCGGTAACGCTGAAGAAGAACGTGTTCCTGAATTCCCCGGACAGTGATCTCGAAAGGTCAGCCAGCGGAATACCGCCCATGATCCTGTTCTTCATAAGTGCCGGTTTCAGGGATTCAGGCTTCCTGACCGTAACAGGAACATCCGAAAACAGGGTCCCGGATACAGGGACAGAGTCTTTCCTGATCTTCTGGAGACGGTTCCTCAGATCACCGGACTTCTTTATTGTCATGAGGGCGGCTTTCCTGAGACCAGAGGGCCCGAGAATGGAGATGTAGGCGAGTGAGGCGAGTGCCATGAGTGCCTGGTTGGAGCATATGTTGCTCATGGCTTTTTCCCTCCTGATGTGCTGCTCCCTTGTCTGCAGGGTCATGACGAACGCTCTCTTTCCGTTAACGTCCACCGTCTCCCCGATAATCCTTCCCGGCGATTTTCTCACAAGCTCTTTCCTGAACGACATGATCCCAAGGTAAGGTCCACCAAAGTTCTGGTGGAGTCCCAGGGGCTGCCCCTCCATAACGCTGATGTCCGCACCGTACTTGCCGGGAGGGAGGACCGCTCCAAGGCTGACCGGGTCGGAATAGGAGATGAGGTTGGATTCACCCTTGATCTCATGCACCTTTGTCACGTTTGGATCCAGGACGCCGAGGCCGTTGGGATTCTCAACCACTATACAGGAGGTATCGCCATCCACTCTGGAGGCCAGGTCTTCAAGATCAATAAAACCAGTTTTCCTGTCTATCCTGTATTTCTCTATGGATACAGGCAAACCCTCGACATAAGAGTTGATTACGGCCGTTTTCGAGTCATAAATGGTTTCAGGGAGGAGGATTTTTTTCCTTCCATTTACACGGTAAGACATCCTTACCGCTTCAGCCAGTGCTGTTACGCCGTCATACATTGATGAGTTGGTTACGTCCATTTCGGTGAGATCACATATTGTGCTCTGATATTCGAAGAGGGCCTGCAGAAGCCCCTGAGAAACCTCCGGCTGGTACGGGGTATAAGAGGTTATGAACTCGCTCCTTGAGATTATATGATCCACGGATGCAGGGATTATCCGGTCATAGGAACCGCAACCCATGAAATTCGTGAATTCGCTCCACTTGTTCTCATCCGCTATCTGAGAGGCTTTCCTGATGAGGCCGTACTCAGTCACGTGTTCCGGAAGGTTAAGTGATCTCTTCCTCAAATCAGTAGGTATTTCAGAAAACAAAGAGTCCAGCGAATCAAGGCCAGTTTCCCTGATCATCTCCGCAATTTCTTCCCGAGATGGCATAGCCGGGATAGTTTATCCGGATGTATTTTAGTTTGGTGCGATCTTGTGCTACACCAGACCTTAGTTGAAAGCTGTGGAAGAGGCAGCAGATCGCCACTCGGTCCGGAGAGGCGGGTCAGGCGCTCTGGTTGACGGCAGGATAACTAGGGTCGCAGGATGTTGCCGGGAGAAATACCGTGATAAGACAGGACAGAGCAATCTCCACAGACAGGAGAATAAACAGGGTTGTATCGTGAACAAGCAGGAGTTCGAAGCAAAGGAGCGAAGTTGTAATGACCGAAAATGCAAGAAAGAGGCGGAATCTCAAGAGTGACAATCTCCTGACCGTGATCAGCGCAACAGGCCAGATCAGGGTGACAGAAGCAAGTACTACTGGAAAAACACCGAGTACGGTATGGAATACAGTCAGGGCAAGCAGGAAGAACTGAAATGCAGTGAGGAAATATCCAAGTGCAGCACCTGCAATGACCTGCGATGGAGTGTGTTTTCTCAGGTAAAGCCTGCTCCACATTACTATGGGAAGAATTAGGCCCATGGCGCCTCCAACAGGGCCAAACGCGTAAAGGAGAGCGGAAGTCGGTCCCCAACTCCCATGGCATGGATACTGATCTTCCACCTGAAACTTATTATGGATGTGACAAGAGTATTCGTGCCATAGCAGAACATCAACAGCACAGCAGAGAGGGGGGGGCATAGAGCAGGCCAAGGATAATCGATCCAGATAAGTATGTCATGCCGACAACAAGGAGAGGAACTGCGCGTTCCTCCCTTAAATCCAGGGAGTTCTCTTTTTTCCGTGAGAACAACAGAACGACCAGCATAGGAAGAAGAAAACCAAAGATCAGGCTCAATGACACATATGCTAATGTCTCGGCCGCGTTGTAGTGCGCAGTAAGTACTATTGCTAAGAACGCAGGCACAGAAAGAACCGGGGCGAAGGTGAACATCGAAATCCGCAAAGCCAATCTGCGGTGCACATCTGTCTTCTCTTCCTCCAGTAAACCGTGCGTTTCCTCACTCTCCAGGAAAATCGAGCCGTCTAGTGAAGGACCGTGATCAGACATTTCTGCAAACACCGCGTACCGTTGACATCATAATGGAACCAAAGCATTCAAGCGGAACGTTATGGTAAGTCTGCACAGCTAAAGCCATCTATTCCGCAGTTTGTCACAAGGTATGACAGGGGAAGTAGATTAAGGCATGCTTAACGGTTCGCTCTTCCGCGAGGTCTATGGTGTCTGCATGTCAACGGGAACACGGAATCCAGAGGACTATATTAGAAAAGTTGCACATATGTGCGAACCATGGGAAACAGAGTATTCATCGTCTCCGGACCACCCGGCGTTGGAAAGAGTTCAGTTTCAAGCATGATCGCATCATCTCTGCCGCGCAGTGCACTGATCAACGGGGATCAAGTGTACCATATGGTTCTAGGGGGACACAAGCCGCCGTGGGAAAGCGAGGAACAGGTCTCTCTATGCATGAAGAACATTTCAGACCTGGCGGTAAATTTCCTCAATGCCGGGATGGATGTAGTAATTGACTTCGTGATATTTCCGGTGGAAGCCATGGCCATTGCGTCAACCGTACTGAATTCCTGCAACGCAGAAACGCATTATGCGATTCTCGTAGCAGATTTATCTACCATTCGCAGGAGGGACGAATCAAGGAAGGAAAAGATGGGCTCGAGGGTTGAGGAAGTATTACGCGAGTTTGCACAGGAAAAACTTATGGACAGGTATTCAATAGACACAAGTTCCATGTCGCCTGAGAAAATATCCCGGCTGATCCTGACCGAAGATCGTTATGTCATGCACGGGGAATAGTGCTTGTTCCTCAATAACATGTGATTGGGACCGGAGATGACGCGGAAACATTGAAAGAATAGTATTTGTTTAGCTTCGATCTTACTTATTTTTATCGGCATCTATAGCCCAAAGGCTGTAATGCTGAACCGAAAAGTATTTTCATGAGGAGATAATATTACTTCGTGGTATTTCCGGTTGAAAGGGATTCAGACAACTATATCCTTGAGATGGAACGTACCATCGAACTCC
>JAJZLK010000079.1 GCA_021803655.1 Thermoplasmata archaeon | reverse complement strand
GTCCAAGTTTTTTACCCATGATCGCATGGACAGTACAGTGAAAATCTACGACATATCCATGGAAATAGAGGAGTCCATGATAGTTTATCCAAGCAATCCTTCTCCCAAGATCACGCAATACGCAAGGATACCGGAACAGGTTACCAACGAGTCGCTCATATGCATGGGGAGCCATACTGGAACCCATGTAGATGCAGGGCTTCACGTAACCGAGAATGGATACCGGTCAGACGCCATTCCCTTAGACAGCCTTTACGGTCCCTGCAAGGTGCTTGATCTCACAGAGGCAGGAGTGGACATTGACAGGATCGATCTTGAGGGAAAGGGGATCAAGGACGGCGACATATTAATACTGAAAACAGAGAACTCACTGAAGCACTACCGGGAGTTCAGGAAGGACTTCGCGCATATTTCCAGGAGTGGTGCTGAATACCTGATTGAGAAGAAGGTCCGGACTGTGGGGATCGATTATCTCAGCGTGAAGAAATTCGATGCGGACAATGACGTGCACGAGATGCTGATTCATGGAATGACTGTGTTTGAAGGACTCTATCTGAAGGATGTAGAACCGGGAGAATACATATTCGCAGGACTCCCCCTGAGAATCAGCTGTGATGCTGCGCCGGCGAGGGTTATACTAATCAGGGAATGAACGCCGCTGGTCGGGCTCGAACCGACGACCGCCCGGTTAACAGCCGGGTGCTCTACCAACTGAGCTACGGCGGCACTCTATCGCGTGAATTCAGGGTTACTCTTATTTTTTTCTACATGGGAACTTCGATTTGTTCAAGATCGATCCCGCACCGGAGCGACAGTTCCTGGTGCAGGGACTCAATTCTTCTGGCCTGTTCTGTGAGCCCCTTTCTTACGTAATTATCCATAGTCTCTTTCAGGGTTATTCTTCTGTCGCCGGAGTAAAGATTATCAGCGTGGGCCACAATTTTCTCCTCCAGAGTCACAGGAAGGTAACTCCTGACCGGAAGACCCAGTTCTTTTGCTTCATCGCGGGTTATCCCGGCTCCAATGTGCCTTTCCACAATGTTCACGACCTCCGGGGAGATATTCTTCCGCCTGAGAATTGTTGCTCCCGCAACGGCATGATCGATCCCATGGGTCTTTGTTCTTCCCACATCATGCAGGAGTGAACCGGCCAGTACCAGATCCTCGTTGGCTCCAGCTTTCTTTGCTATGGTGATCGCGAGTGCTGAAACTGCCGTCACATGCTTAAGCAGTTTTTCATCAGCCCCTTCCGCTTCCAGGATCTCATTGCACTCAAATTCATTAGGCAACATGCTTATTGCTTTCCCCTTCTCCATGGGTTCTACGTTCTTATGCCCTACGATTATTCTTCCCAGTTCCTTTCCCTGATAATAGCGGTCAAGAAAGATCGCAAGTGCTGAAACTTCGCTGTGTGGCTGGTTCGTGACGGATACGTTGAAGGATGATTTCTCATAGACCGAGAAGGGAACCTTCTGCGATCCGACGACAACGAGCACATCACCGTTGGCGGATGCGGACCTGATCTCCTCTATCTTTTCATCCACCGGCACTCCGTACATGGTCAGGTGCACGACTGTTCCCCGGAATCCTGAGATGAATTTCTCGTAATTGATGCCGCTGGATACTGAAAACTTTCCTCCAAATTCACTGGCAACCTTCAAAAGGCCAGCCTCAAGGGTTTCGTCCTTCTCGTCTATGTAAACGCCTGATGCTCCAAAGGCCCTTGCGGTGAGAGCAACATGTGTTGTGATCCGTTTATCCCTGAAAGGCCTGTGGCCAATGCGGAGGACGAAGACGCCCAATTACAGCACCTATGCGTCGCTGACCTTCTCTATCTTGAATCCCTTTATGACAAGGACGGCTGATCTTCGTATAATGCCTCGGAGAAGGGTCTGTGAAACGTCCAGCTTATCTGCAACGTCGCCAAGAAAAACACCTTCGACGCCGTCATTCATCATGGACGTGATCGTGTTCTCGTACTCCTCCAGCTTGTCTTCATTCAGCGTTGTGGCGTACACTATGTCCGCGAGTTCGTCCATTCCACCCATCAGGTTGATCTGGACATTGGTGTAGTAAGTATGATATGCCTTCTCAGGCCCTCTGTCTCCGGTAAGCCACTGGCTCTCGACCATCTTAATCTTCTCCAGGTACAGGAGTGCCCTCTTTCCCTCAATTCCATACTTCTCCTCAATCTGGGGGATAGTGATCCATCCAGTTGCAAGGTCGATCAGCAATCGCCTCTTTACGTCGGTATCGGCGGCATGGAATATCGTAACAAGTTCTCCTACGTCATTAACAACCTTGATTCTGGAGACCATCCTACCGGTATAGCATGTTTGAATTTAATCATTGCCTAATAATTTTATTTTGATGTATTCTGGAAACCTACTTTTTCCTGCTCTTTATCACTGACAGCAGCATCTTGTCGTAGTTCAGGGTGTACTTTATCTTCTTGGCTTTCAGGATTTTTCCGATCTGCTCAGAAAGCTCCCTTATGGATTCTGACGGAACTCCCCTGAAAATTATCATCTCCTTCCTGTCAACAGGAAAGACGAGCCTGACCCTTGCGCCGTCCCTTATGAATCCCATTGGCTTGCTGTTTTTCCGGATCTCGTCAAGGTTCAGTTCAACATTGATCTGATCCATCTGGGTCTCTTCCTGGTTTCCCTTGGATTCATTCTCTACTATCTCCCATATCGATGGAAACGCCTTCTCAAGGTCCTTCCACTGAAACGACGGGTCAAAGATAAAGTGTCCACTCCAGTTCTTCATTCCACTTCGTAAATAGCGACGTGATTAAAATTATTGCCTATGTCCGGAACAGATCGATCCGGGAATGATCCTAAAGTTCAGGAGAACAGTATGACGAATATTCCTGTGGCCACCAGTATTGCGGAAATCAGGTAATCGTAGTTGTTTGGCTGTATCCTGGACAGTGCCTGTTTCAGACCTCTTGATGCGAGGTATACCACCACTATGAGGGACGCTACAGTTGCAACCGCGAAAGTCAGTACTATTCCGGCTAGCTGGAGGTAGGAATAGGTGTATGCGATCAGGAGAAATGGTATGACGGAAGGATCAGGGAATACGCTTGCAATGAGTGACGACGATGACATGTCAACTGCCTGTTCCCTCTCGCTATAGCCCTGCAGGAAGAAATAGGCGGCGGCTGCGAAGAGTAGGGCAGCCCCGATGTAACCGGAAATGAGCGAGAATCCACTGTAAAGAACGCTTCCTGCAATAACGACCGCAAGAGCAAGAAGAATGGATGCAGCGGCATGTGACAGACCTATCCACGCAGATGTTCCGTACTTCTTACCAGGGGAATACTTCCTCGACTCTGAGATCACTGTGACCGGGATCCAGTGATCCGGGGCGATCATATGAAGAACTGCGATAACAAGGATTGAGGCATAGAGTGCTTCTACAGATATCAACGACGGGGTAAACAGTTAAAATATTAAACCCTTGGTGGAACCTGTCTCCGCAAATAAAAAAAAGTGGAGTAACGGTTCTACGCCGTTACTGTACAGACAGCACTATGTTGTCTTTGGACGATGCCTGTTCTCCGTCATGATGATCATTCTGGCCCGCAACCTGGAAGGTCAGGGCAGCGATGGTTATCTTCGAGGAGTGGTCCTGCTGGCTGTTGTTCTCCTTGAGATCATTCATGTTCTGATCGCCTGCAGGGTGCAGGAACAGGAATCCCTTTGCCGTCATGCTGGTGTTCGTTGCATGATCAGACACAACATAGTGTATGATCACCGTTATGGTGTGCGTACCCTTGGAAAGGTTAACCTTCATGTCACTGTGTCCAATCGAATAGTGATTCCCGTCTATTATCATCGATACGTTCAGTTCAGAGAACGTGTGTGCTATTCCGTCTTCCATCTCCATCTCAACCTTGTATGAGGTGAAGTTTCCTGTACTGACCTTTTCCAATATGGTGGCATTGCCTGTCATTCCGGGGTGAAGCGTTCCTAGATCGAACACTGAACTGCCTGATCCTGTGGAGGATAGTGCAGTGGCGGATACCGCCCCGGTAGCAAGTGCAACCACAGCCAGGACGGCCAGTATGCTATGAGCTACCATAAACTCAAGGATGAATCTGACGATATCCTCTTTCTGGTACATCTTTGTACCAGTTGAGAGTCATTCAAGTTTCTGTCGAATTCAGGAATTTAACGGCGGGGATGCGAGAATGAAAGGGTGTTCACCTGTGGCAGACTTCATGGCGCAAGATAAAAGCGATCCGAAGCATGGGGGATGGAATGCGGCTAACATCATCCGGCACCCATGACTTAAAGATCCGGACACGTTAATCGCACAATAAAGGTGCAACCGTTGGAATATCTAAGACTGATTAAGTATCCCGGATCGAAAAAATCCCTCCTTCCCGACATAAGAGAGACATATGCCGGATCAGGATCGGGACTTTTTGTTGACGTATTCGGCGGTTCCGGACTGGTATCCCTTAACATAAACGCATCTAGGATAGTTTACAACGATCTGAACAGGGAACTTGTGAATCTCTTCGCCGCGGTGAAGGAGAACCCCGCTTTCATGAAAGAGAGTCTGGAGAGACTCTTGGATGTGCCTGCGAGATATTCCGGTCCGGGACGGGAACCGGTGGAAACAGAGGATTCTCCCGCTTACTATATTATGCGCAGGAAGGCACGGGCGAGAAACAGCCAGCTGCTGGATAGAAAGAGTCTCTCCTTCCTTCGAGAAGGAGGGACAAAAATAGCATCCGGCAGGGAAATCAGGGCCTTTGAAACACTCTACAGGTTCAGCACATCGTTTGGCGGGATGGGCAATACCTACGGGACACAAAAGGAAAAATCTTCATATATTTATCTCGAAAAGACCCTGCATGACTTCCGGAAAATTTCATCATGCGTGAGGAGATGGAAGATCGAGAACCTCGATTTCCGCGAGGTCATTGCAAAATACGATGGAGAAGGGACTTTCTTCTACCTCGACCCCCCTTATCAGGGAAAGGACTGGTACGACATGACCTTCACCCGGGGTGATTACATTGATATGAAGCATCTCATGGATTCCGCGAAGGGAAAATACCTGCTGAATCTTGGACTGGATAATTCTCCAGTCTCAGGAATTTTCGGGCAACCGTCCCGCGTGGTAGAATATGGGCAGAAAAACCAATCATCAGGAGGGGATAACAGATCCTCTGGAAAGATTGGATTCTTCATGAATTTCCGGAAATTGTGAGCGATCAGGAAAGAGGAGTAATTTCCAAACAATGATGATGAAGACTATGGGCGCTCAAGCACTGCAAAGTACCTGGTAAGTGACTTATGCTGCCTCACCGGTGTGATGGATACGACCTTAAAATATCCGGAGGAATCTTTCAGGTGCTCCGGATCTGAAAGAACCACTACAGTCCTTCCCCCTTCCCTGAGAAGATCGTTGAACCGGCGGAATGCTATTTCATAGAGAGTGTGGATGTCATGGCCGGAAACACGCGAGTTCCTGCCATATGGAAGATCTGTGAGGATTGCGTCAGTCCTGTTTTCCAGCTGTAGATCATTTATGTCGCTCCTAGTGACAGTTGCATTGCTGACTCCGTAGTACTTGAGGTTCAATCTTGCTCCACGGACCATTTCATATTCAGAATCGCTTCCAATAACGGTCCTTCCCATCAGCCCTGCTTCCACGAGTATCCCTCCAGTCCCGCAGAACGGATCAAGAATGGTGTCTCCCCGTTTTGTTCCCGACAGATTCACCATGAATCTTGCGTACATAGGATGCATGGAAACCGGTGAAAAGAAAGGCTTCATTGGTGCCCTGCGCTGATCCAGGGCCTTCCTGCTATTCTCGTACTCAACTATTCCGGCATACCACTTACCGTCATGTACGACCCGAACCACAAAGTCAGGATTCCTGAAACTTACCTTTCCTGTACCGCCTATCATGTCCCCGAGTATGCTCTCCTCAATCCTAATGCCGCAGCGATCAGCGTCCCTGAATCTTACATAGAACTTTCCATCAGGAATCTCCACGTCGCGGATACCTTCGATGTCCTCGCCATGGTACAATATTCTGGAGATAGTCTTGACAAAAACAGAATCTGTCAGTACAGATCCGTTTCCGGATATTTCAAAAGTAGTTGTGGAGCTTCCGCAAATCTTGAATGATCCACTACCGGCAATAAATGTAATTTCAGCCAGGGAAGCCTGAAGGTTCTCCTGGCTCATTTCGAGGAGAAAATGCCCCTCTCCGAGCACCATTGTCTACTCTTCAGTCTTTATCTTCTTCAATTCTCTGGAGAGATCAACGGAGAGCGTTTCATAGACCTTGCTCATTTTCCTGATTGCCCTCTTGACTGCAGCCTGGGGTTTTCCGGTCTTGACCTTAACGTAAATCTGCGGGTTATCTATTGTGGGATGCTTCAGGTAGTATCTTGAATCCTTGACCTGTTCGTCCCTCATTATTTCCTCCACAAGAGGCCTCAGTATGGTGTTATCATAATTTGTCATCTCGAGGGTTATATCGTCCTTGCCCTTTGAGACTACCCTCAATTTTGTGTCCATGGCTGGTCAATTGACAGCCCGTATATATGATTATTCCCGACTTTGCTCCATTCTGGCAGGGGATACTCAACCACATTCCTGGAGTCCCATGTCCCGTCTCGTTACTCCGCGCGGAGGAGAGCGTCACCATTGCGGATGAATCCGAGCAAGCATCCTTCATTCACGTAGTGAACTAAGCACTATGTTGCCAGTTGTTGACTTGGCGGCTTTCTTGCCGATACAACGGATACAATTCCAAGTACAAGCGGTGCGAAGAAAAATGCAAACTCTCCCGCAAGTCCTATGCCTATCAGGATATACTCAACAACCAGTACTGAAACCGGGATCGCAAGAAATCTGTCCCGAAGGGCCAAAACATGAATGCCGGGATACGCAGACATGATTGCAAGGAAACCGATGTATTCTAACGCGACTTCCGTGAAATGATAATTCAGCGAGTGCCACCAGATATATGTAAAAATTACCCCTAGAAGAGAAGACGAGATTGTGAGTACAGAAAATAGCGGTGCCCGGTATTTCTTCTGTTGTTTAAGAGACGGGTTCCCCGTTTCATTCTTATCATTCATTGGTTCTCACTCTCTTTGGCAATCCCGTATCCAGAGTACGGTACTTCACTGTCCTAATTTATGCGTGGTAGGCTATTAGCTTTTGGCACGCCAGGGTCTTAGAGTTCCGTGTGATCGCTTTGAGGAGCTGTCACATCTTACTGGAATCAAGGGCTACAGGTTGTGTTGATTTTTGAACAAACACGATTGACCGGCTACAGTCTCTATAAATACGTAGTTGCTATGTGGAGATTATAAGAAACTGAGAAATAACTTTATTCTGGGTTTTGGGAAAAGAAAGCATATTTATGACAAAATTTGAGCAATTTCAGGTAAGCAAAGAACTGTTAAAGAATCTGGGTAACATGAATTTCATTGAACCGACCGAGGTTCAGGAAAAGATTATTCCACTGGCTCTCGAAGGAAAAGACGTTGTTGTGCAGTCGAAGACAGGAAGCGGAAAAACTGGGGCATTCCTGATTCCAATCGTTCAGAACACCGTTAAATCGGACGGGTTGTCCTCACTCATTATCCTGCCAACCAGGGAGCTGGCTCTACAGGTGTATGGCGTCGCAATGAAAATGGTACAGGGAAGCAACATACAGCCCGTGATAGTATATGGAGGGGCGAGCATAGAAGCCCAGATAAGGAATCTTAGAAAGTCACCAAACATTCTGATAGGAACTCCGGGAAGGCTGATCGACCTGATGAGACGGGGAGAACTGTCACTTTCAAAATTGAAGTATGTTGTGCTGGACGAGGCTGACATCATGCTCGACATGGGGTTCATTGACAGCATTAAATACATTCTCTCTAAGGCCCCTAAGGAGAGGCAGTCAATGCTGTTCTCCGCAACAGTTCCGGAGGAAGTGCTGAAGCTTTCACAGCGATTCATGAAGAATCCGGAAGTGCACAGAGTTGGAGAGCAGAAAGAGATGACCGTAAGTACGGTATCGCACAGTTACGCTGTATCGGCTCATGGTTCAAAGGTTCCAGCCATGCTTGCATACCTGAAGGAATACAACCCTAAGAAATCAATAATTTTCTCCAGCACCAAGAGAGGTGCAGACTACATCTATGATGTACTCAAGACACAGGGTTACAAGGCCGCAGTGATGCACGGAGATCTCACGCAGGCACAGAGGGAGAAATCATTGATGGAATTCAGGAACGGAACTCAGTTTCTCGTGGCAACCAATGTCGCTGCCCGGGGTCTGGATATTTCAAGCGTCTCGGACATAATAAATTTTGACATTCCGGATGATCCCAAAACCTACGTTCACCGGGTCGGACGGTCTGCGAGAATGGGAAATTTCGGGGTAGCACTGACAATAATCAGGCAGAACGATACTGAAGAAATCAGGAGAATTGAGAAATTTGCCAGGATACGCATGACCAGGATTGAGCTCAACCAGGAACCATTCAAAGAAATAGGGCTTACGGG
>JAJZLK010000032.1 GCA_021803655.1 Thermoplasmata archaeon | reverse complement strand
GACAAAATTCTTTACGAGGTAACTCTTGCCTGTCTTCCTCCTCCCATATATCATTACCCACTTCCTGCTCGAGTTTATTCTCTCTTCGAGATCGTGTCTATGTATAATCATCATAAGTATAATTAGCATTATACATATTAAGATTATTGTTTCTCCCCTTCTCCCGAGTGCTTTACAACTAAATGAACGGGAAAGCCAATGAGCTTGCGACGGACAGGATGTTTGTGCCCGCGAATTACGGTGGTATGGCCGCCTGAAATCATAATTAGGAGCTAATGGATACATTTCCAGCGTGAACGCTCAAACTATGTGGCCTTGCGTGGGCCGGTTAGCATATGGCGCTATCCCTGGCGTCGCGTCAAGTGCGTATTTGCTATCATCCGTGAACGGGTTTGCAGGGAGTCACGGGCAGAATAATTGGGTACACGAAGGACAGCAGGTGAAGGTGTCAGGATGAATGGACTGTTGTTTCTATTTATTATTATAATCGGCTTTTCGACATCTCTATTTATTGCCCATATCTATTATCAAACTCACCAGGAGAAAATTAAAGGCGCATATTCACAGGTTGATAGAAAATTCGTGATGCCTGGCCTTGCGGTATCTTCAGCAAACATCCTGATCGGGCTCTATTGGGGGTATCATTACAGAAATGTGATCCTTAACGCGACCATCTTCAATGAGTTTAATTATTCGGCATACGGACCCGCTTCCGTTTATGGGATAGTCATTGTCGTAAGCATGCTGATTGAATTAGTGATCTTGGTGGTGGCAGACCTTGCCATGCGGTACTCTATGCGTAAACGCTCGAGCCATCAGGCCAAAGACTGGTGATGTGTGATCAATTATTCCGGATTTGGTCTCTCTTGTTTCGGTCACAGCATGTTCAGCTGTTCCTTGGCCTCATCACTCATCATTGAAGGGTTCCATGGCGGTTCCCATACAAGTTCAACGTCCGCAGCCTCCACACCCTGAAGGTTTTCGACAACCCTCTGTGCCTCGGACAGTATCCACGGAGTAACAGGGCATGTCGGGGCAGTCATTGTCATCTTTATGTACACCTGATCTCCATTGATCTGCACGTCATAGACCAGCCCGAGACTCACGACGTCCATTCCTATCTCCGGGTCTGAGACCTGCTTCATTTCCTCAAGGATTTCCTCTTTTGTAACCATGATGGATTATAATGTCCGATGATTACTTAACAGTTATCAATTTGAACTTTGGTGCACAAGGTTGTAACGCATATTCTACAAAACGGTTAAAATTCAGGAAATCACAGTCTCTCGATGTACATGTCCGGCCGCATTCTCGGCACGAAAGCGTTCCTGATGGATTCCATCACAAGCTGGCTTCTTTTCAATGAGGATTCTGAGAGGATTGAAACTATTCCGCCATCTGATCCTATGTTCTTCTCTCCATGAAGTTTCGAATAGGCTGCTGAAATATCCATTCCCTGCTTCACCAGATGGACGAGATCACCAGGGACCCGGAAACCGCTGCTGAACCCTGAAGAGAGATATCCGTTCCTGTCAAGCACCGAGCAGGCATGGAAGTCATAGGTTCCTTCTCCTATTCTGACCAGTCCCGACTCAACCCCTATTGAATAGTCAAATCCCGATTCCATACTTCTGGCCCTTGCCTCGGCAAATTTCAGGGTATCGGTGGAGAAGGGCTGTTCAGATGTGGTTCTGTATTTCCTGTTGAGATGGAAATCCACGTCCAGTCCCTTTTCAGTGAAGAAGCTTCTTACCACGTCCGCCTTTACAGGATTTCCGGAGGATAGCACAACTCTCAGGGGAACCAGCCTCTTTCCATTCTCATCTATCTCTCCCGTGATGATCCTTCCGGAGCTGACCGGCATCAGGTCGTTGGCAAGGACGTGCGGAACCAGCTTGATTTCCAGCGGAGGCAGGCTTGAGGTTATTCGTCTCCTGTTGATCTCAGCAGCATTATGATAGGTCTCCGGGGAAACAATTATTGCGCTATAATCCCTTGATTCCGATGCGTTTCCGAGAGTGTTTGCCAGGGGAAGTATTGTGAAAGAACTGACAAGCGGAGACAGGTACTTTTCGAGGTTCTCCTTCCTTTTAGAATACTCCGGGACATTGTATGCCTTCCTGCCCCGGATAAACTCATCTGTCGTAAGCCCTATCACGAGATCCTGTCCGGAACGGGCTGCTTCCGAGAACATGAGCCTGTGACCCGAATGGATCACGGCAAAGGTTCCACCTACTATGAGAGTCATACAGCCTATGCTTCTTTGGCTATCTTGAGTTCGGAAGAGACCACTTCGCCCAGTCTCCTGATTCCCTCCACGATCTGGTCATCTTCGGAGAAGGTGAAATTCAACCTCATGTTGTTCCTCTTGCTTCCATCCGGGAAGAATGAAGCGCCACTCACGTACGCCACTTTCTTCTCAAGTGCCTTCCTGATCATTGCCGTTGTATCGATTCCCGAATCAACTTCGGCCCAGATGAACATCCCGCCATCAGGCCTCGACCAGTCGCTTCCCTCCGGGAAATATTTCTCGAGGCTGGAGAGCATCAGATCCCTCTTCTTCCTGTACAGTTCAATCGTCTTCGGTATCTGCACCTTCATGATTCCTCTCTTCAGGTATTCCATAGCTATGAATTCCGATAGCGTGTTTGTCGAGAGGTCCACCGCCTGCTTCAGGAGGTTTATCTTTCCAACGACAGCCTCACTCGATATTGCGAAACCAATCCTGAGGCCTGGCGTCATGACCTTTGAGAAAGTCCCGAGATATGTTACCTCGCCTCCCGGGTTCAGGCTCTTTATGCTGGGGATCTTCCTGCCGGAAAACCTCAGTTCTCCATAGGGATTGTCCTCAACAATGGGTATTCCGGAATCGTTCGAAAGGTCCACGAGGTGCTTTCTCCTCTCAAGGGACATCGTATAGCCTGCCGGATTATGAAAATTAGGGATGACGTAAATGTACTTCGGCTTCTTTCCCTCGGACTTCATCTTCTCAAGGGTGGCCTGGAGCACGTCAGTTTTCATCCCGTCCTTATCCATCGGTATTCCCGCCATCCTGACACCGTTTGCATTGAATGCAGAAATTGCTCCTATGTATGTGGGTGCCTCGGTTATCACGGTCTCGCCAGGATTGACCAGCACTTTTGGCAATGCGTAAAGGGCCTGCTGTGAACCTGTCGTGACAATGATGTGCTTGGACTCTGCCTCTATTCCCTCTGTCTCCCGAACCATCTTCGCAATCTCTTCCCTGAGTTCAGGAAGGCCGGCAGTATTACCGTACTGAAGGGCATACTTGCCATTCTTTATCAGGACGTCGTCCACTATCTCCCTGATCGCGTCAATGGCAAACGATTTCGGGTTGGGCATTCCGCCACCGAAGGAAATCATTCCCGGCATTGAAGCATATTTCAGGAGTTCCCTGATTTCTGAAGGCCTGGCACCCTCCATTATGTGAGAGAATTCATAAGGCATGTTTATCGTCGGTTCATACTGCTGAGGCATATAATTTTCTTCCATTACCGGTCCGGACCGATTCTCAAATCTCAGAGTAATCCCGGTAATGGTCTCATCTTTGGGTCACTCTTCCGGCTGAATGCTGCAAGCACGGTTCAAAATCTGCATGAATCGAGTGATAACCCGCAGGGAACCACCGGCTCAAGACCGCACCAGAAAATATTAAATAACCGGGAATATAGGCGGGCAATGGAGAAGGGCAAGTTAGCCTGGAAAATAAGCGTAGCAGGCTCTGAAGGAGTCGGAAAGAGTTCCCTTATCTCCAGGATAATATACAATACAGACAAGGTGCAGGGGAGCCACAGGTCATTACAGAAGAAGACCCTGAGGCTTGAGAGCAACGGGGGAACCATATCGGTAGACCTGCTCCTGCAGGAAATAGATATTACAAAGAATGAGGAGAGATTTATAGCGGGTTCCAACGCAGTGCTTGTCCTGACAGATATCACGGACCCGGCTTCGCTCGCAAGCGCGGATCAGTTCCTGAGGTATCTTGAAAGCCAGGATTCTGCAAGAATTGTCAAGCTTCTTGTAACAAAACTTGACAGGAAATATGAGGCAAAGTTCTGGGACGAGGAACTTTCCCAGGTTTCCAAAAAGTACGACGTGGATTATACAAAACTGAGTTCAAGAACCGGCGACGGCTTTGAACCCTTTTTTGAGTCCCTGAAGCAGGAACTCCTGGAAAGGTACTATGAAGGAAAGAAGATTGTCCGGTAAGGCGATCTGCAGGCCGGTTTCATTCAGGATCGTTTCTGACGGCGGTCCTTCAACAATTCACTCACGCTACTCTGTCGGGAAAGTCGAGGGAGACGTCCTTTCCCTGAACCCGTTTGAAGCGTTATACCTCTACCAGAAGGGAAAAATAAAACCGGAGAACAGCGGGATGGACAGTTTTGAAAGAATCTGCTCCGTTCTTGTTTCAGACGCCGAGGAACTCAACCTGTTCCGGGTATACCTCTACTTCCGGGAGAAAGGTTTCAGGATATCAAGGGAAGGGAGCATTCTCCTGCTCAGGAAGAAGAATTCGTCTTCTCCTCCAACAAAGGTCAGGGTTTGGAGGGAGGATGACGTCAGCAGTTTTGCTGACATATCTGCTGCATCAGACGGGATAATAGCCCTCCTCGACGGGCAGGGTGCCGTTACAATCTTCAGGTCGACGGTGATCGATCCTGAGGGAAAAGCAGAATTCACGTGGCCGGGTGAAATAAAAGCGAGCAGGCTCGGAGAGAGCATGTACATAGTTCATGATCCCCTCCCTGCATGGTTCGGCGAGGAGTTCCAGGGAATGACCATAATCGGGAGGCCTGAGATTGAGTTTCTTCACTCCATCGGCCTCATCATCGAGGACATTGCGCCTACAGGGAATGGCCGGATATTCACGGATCTTGTGCACAGGAAATTCATCGTCAAGACCGGATTCAAGTACGGATCGGCTTTCAGGACCTACGAGATTGATCTTGAACACCATGCGGAATGCCTTGTGAGCGACCTGACTGAACCGGAAGAGTGGTACAGGATAAGCAGGGCCGTCAGGGTTTCACATGCAGTCAGGAAAAAGATGGTTTTCTCGAACCTTTCAGAAGAGAAAGTCCGCTATGTCGCGGTTGAAAGATTAGACGAGGTCTGAGGCTCAGACCTGAGCCTCGAAATCCTCTATTGTGAACTTGAACTCGGAGTATTCTTTTATCTCTCCCCTGTTCTTCACGACTTCCCTGGCGAGAAGCCAGTAAACAACGGCGAGGGACCTTCTTCCCTTGTTGTTTGTGGGGATTACGAGATCGACGTAAGCGGTCTTGTTGTTGGCGTCACAGAGTGCAATAACGGGTATTCCCACCTTTATCGCTTCCCCCATGGCCTGGGTGTCAGCAAGAGGGTCGGTCACGAGAATCGTCTTGACCTCCGTATATCCCTTCAGTTCGGGGTTTGTAAGGGTTCCGGGGATGAATCTGCCGGGCATTGCCCTGGCACCAACTACTTCTGCAAACTTGCTCACAGGCCTGAAGGCATACTGTCTCTGGGCAACCACGAGAATGTCCTTGGGGTTCATCCTGGCCAGCATCTTGCCTGCTGTTATGAGCATGTCATTGGTCTGTTTCAGGTCAAGAATGTACAGTCCGTCATTTCTTATCCTGAAGATGTACTTCTCCATGTCCTTGGACTTGACCTGGGTACCGATGTGTACTCCCGATTTCTGGTATTCCTCTTCCTGAATTAGTAATTCTTGCTGGGTCATGAGATCACTTTTCAACCAAGTTGAAACGACGGTTTATGAATCCTCGATATATTTAACATTCGTTTTGCAGAAACGAACAGCATAATGCCAGACATGCGGAATTATTCCTCTGGTGTTTCGTGAGGCGGTTGTATGCAGTTCTCCTGTTATGGAGATACTTGTGCAATTCACTTAGTCCTCGATTTCTCAACCACATTTGATTCATAGCCTGTTTCTGTCAGTGCTACGGCTATTTCATCAGGTTTTGTATCGGACGGGAGCAGGAACACTGCATCCTGATCTTTCAGTGAAACCTTCACGTTCCTGCCGCCCATCTTCTCTATCGTGGCTGAAACATGCGTGACGCAGCTGTCACAGGTCATTCCCTTGACAGAGAGATATACCTGCTTTTCAGCCGACGGGCCGTCCAGATCATGCCTGATCCTGTTCAGCGTGGTTTTTACCCCTGCCGTCTCCTTCATCCTGAGGAATTTATCCACAACATCGCCAAGATAGTCTCTGCAGCATCTTCCGGAAGGATTGGTGGTCAGGCACCATTTGCCGGTACCCGCCTTTGTGAATTCTTCAATATCCTGCAAAGAATCGCAGCAGTTCTTCTTTAGAATCTCGTATCTTATGTCCTCCTCCAGCACGGAAAGACAATAACATATGGGTTTGGGACCCTCATCCTCCTTCGGGCCGAACCTGGTCTTGATCTCAGACTTCAGGAAATAGGTCGCGGTCGCATTGTTGAAGTAGATCATCTGGCACGCATTGCCTGAACAGAACCTGAATCCGTCCATCAGCAGCTTCCAGTCCTCAGGGTAAACATGGTTGCTGACAGTCACCTGGAGGACTCTCCTGCCAGGGTTGAAGCATAAGGGACACCTTTCCATCCTGGTTCTGTAATCCTCTGACGGCAAGTTCAGGTATTCATCCGAAACTTTCAGTATCTTCCCTCTCACCGACCTGAAGGAGTTTTCCGGTTTCATTGCAATAGATACCCGCACTTGAAATAATAACTCTTTCCACAGGATGAGCGGCCGGCTAAAGTAATTAACCCGGACGGATTTGGCAATTCATGAAAGCAATAATCACGAAGGAAGAGGCCGCTGTAGAACAGGTGCGTGTGGATCTCGCGTGGGAATTGTTCTATCCCGGAAGTTCGGGAAAATTGCCCGATGCCGGAAGCCCAAACCATTATGCCTTCGCAAACTGGCTCTGGACCACGTTATCCATGAGGTCCGGCTTCATGAGAAAGGATACTGCTGACGAGATATCGGTGAGGATTCCGGAACTGGACGAAGCGGCACTGAAATTCCTGGTGAGGATTCTCTCCATGTGGTCAGACGAGGTTTTCATGATTGACCATGGAAAGAAATCCGGAAACCTGTGGACCTTTCCGGTCTCTTCGCTGACATCCAATGAGTCGCTCGATGCGGCGGAAGAAAGATTCTCGGTCACAGAGAACGATGCAAGGTTCAGGTCACTCATGCCTCTGCTTGGACCCGGAAGGGTCTTCGCAACAGTCGAGGCACTGGAAGAAGGGGCAGTTTCTGCCAGGCTGCATTCACACTCCGCCCTTGATGAATATTACATTGTACTTGAAGGGACAGCCACGCTGAGGATGAACGGAAAGACAAGAACGGTGAGCAAGGGAGACATGATATCCAAGCAGGGAGGGCCTGATCTCACGAGCCAGATAATTGCAGATAGAGGTTCTCCAGTGAGGATACTGGACATCGAAGTCTGGCCCAACTCTTCAAGAATGTCCAAGGACGTGGTATTCTATCCTGATCACAACGAACTGTACCTCAGGGGAGCAGGATGGCATTCCGTGATTCCAGAAAGCGCAAGCATTTCCCCGTCAGACTTTGAGAGGAATTATGAATCGGGTTATGCAAGACGGGATGATGGATCATGGGAACCGAGAGACATTCCGGGATACAGGAAAAGAAAGGACTGAAGATCCTGTGGCTACTCCCACTCAATGGTTCCGGGCGGTTTGTTGGTGACATCGTACACTACCCTGTTAACAGAAGGGTTATGGTTCGTGATCCGGGTGGAGAGCCTGTCCAGGAAATCCATGGACGGCTTTGAGAAAGTCCCGCTCATGGCATCAAAGGTATCGAAGAATCTCAGTGCCACAACGAACCCATAGCTTCTCTTGTCCCCGTGCACCCCGGTGGTTTTCACCGGCAGGAGAACGGAGAAATACTGCCATGGCCGCGACTCCTTTTCCGGGTACTCCTTCATGACCTCACTCTCCGTGATCTCCGTCACGTCCTGAAGGAGTTTAACCTTCTCCGGAGTTATTTCTCCTATTATCCTCACAGCCAGTCCCGGTCCGGGAAAAGGCTGCAGATCGGTATCAAGGCCGAGGAATCCTGATATTTCCCTGATGTCGTCCTTATAAAGATCCCTGAGGGGCTCCACAAGCTTCAGGTTCATATTCTCCGGGAGGCCGCCAACGTTGTGGTGGCTCTTTATGACTTCCCTGACAGATCCTCCGCTCTCAATCCAGTCCGGTGCAACGGTGCCCTGCAGCAGGTATTCCGCCCCGTATTCAACGGCTATCTTCTCGAATACGTCTATGAAGGTCTTCCCGATGATCTTCCTCTTCTCTTCCGGGTCCGTAATCCCTTTAAGCCTTGCAAAGAAGAGTCCGGATGCATTTTCAATGCGGTAATTCATCGAGTACTTCCTGAAAAGCTTCTCAACTCTCTCAGACTCATTCTTCCTCAGGAGTCCGGTATCCACAAAAACAGATAGAACACGGTCTTTTGCAGCAAGCGAACAGAGAACGGCAAGAAGGGAGCTGTCCTGGCCCCCGGAACACGCAAGTATTCCCTTTCCCTTAAGGTTGGAATCGATGAAGGATTTCAGGTCCTCCACCGT
>JAJZLK010000070.1 GCA_021803655.1 Thermoplasmata archaeon | reverse complement strand
TCCCGTTATCAGGGCAGATAGAAGGGGGTCCAATCTCAGGGAGTCCGGAATACTTGCCACCACCTTTCTCGAGAGGGACATAAGGGACGCAATCAAGAAATCAGGTCTTAAATTCAGGCCCTACGTTCTCAGAGTCTACTTTTCCAGTGCAATGGATGTTTGTGAAGCAAACAATCTCGTTTCCCACAACTGGAGGGAGTTCTGGTTCGGTCACAAGGGAGACATATCAGCCAGGTATAGCACGAACAAGGTTCTGCCTAAAGAGACCATAGAAGCGATGAGGGACAAGTTCAAGAAGTGCTGCAGGTATCTGGAAACGGAAAAGAGACCGCTCGAAGAAGATGAAGCAGAGAGGAAGGCGAAGGAGACAATGCTTGTAATAGCTGGTTTTACCAAGCAAGAAATAGAAAGAGAGGATCTGCTGGCAATGGGTGCAGAAGAACTCGGTAAGGTCGTTAGGGAAAGGATGCTTGGTGATCATGCTGGCAACGGAAACACGGCAGATAGTTGCAAACAGGATGCTTCCAGCAACGTTGTTCTTTCTCCCAGTCTCTTCTATCCTGACCCCCCTAGCTGGCTACTATCTAGCGAACATTGAGGGTATATGGGTCTTAGGAAATCCCATCGTGAATACCGTCATAGTCGTAGCAGCCGTTGTTGTAGCAACGGGATTCCTTACCATATTCTACCAGTCCTTCCTCATCGCAATTGGAATGGGAGGAGGGGACGACGCCATCCTAAAGAGAAGATTCACGTGGATAATCAATGGTGCCCTCCTTCAGGCTGTTCTCCAAATTGGTCTCATAAGCATGATGGCCTACTGGGTAGTATTTCAATGATTCTTTCAGACGGTGAAGAAAACAAGAGTTACGGATTAATCATGAACATTCTACATTTTACGGAATATTTACCACACTTCTTGCCACTTCCACTATTCTTTTATCCATTTCTTCCATACTTCTTTGTGCCTCCGTTGGTTGTACAGCAGAGGTATGTTTCCTGGTGCTTAAGAGGGTGAGTAGACATGGGGAATACCACCCCAATTCTACTCACCCAGTTACGCGGATTCAAAAAAGTTTATGATTTGCCCCGAACTGATGTTATGTGACAGCCGACAATTCTGTGCCTGGAAGCAGATTGAGGAGATGGTACAAAGCATTCAGGGGATTTTATAGCGTGGAAAATGGCAGAAAGGACGACTTCGTCACAAGATTCCTATTCTCTGCGAGAAGCGTGATCCTCGTGATTTCTGCCCAGGCGGCTATAATATCAGGTCTTCTTGCTTACATATACTCGAACTTCAGGCTGTTGAATTTCATAATCCTCTTCATAGGCTTCATCGATGCCCATGCGCTCAGCAATCTCTCGAATGATTATTTCGGGTATTTCAGAGGAGACGATTCGCCAGATTCCCCGAGAAGAATCTATACCATCCATCCGATCGCCGATGGTGTTATTACAAGAAGTGAGGCCAAGTTTACACTCTCCGTCCTTCTTATCGTAGGAATCTTGATTGCTGCATACTTCACAATCACCGTGGGATACCTGACACTCATTTTCTTTGGCATAGGAATTGCTCTTCTTTTTTTCTACGATGCAGCTCCAACACCCCTCAAGGCCGTGGGTCTGGGGGAGCTGGCCAGTTTCCTCGCGTGGGGTCCGGTGATGATAACCGGCGGCTACTACGTGATATCCGGCACGCTAAGCTACGTACCCCTCATAGCAAGCATTCCTTATGGTCTTGGTGTGATGTCAATCCTATGGGGAAAGCACATAGATCAGATGGACTATGACTCCGGGAAGGGGATAAGGACGATGCCAGTCATCATTGGCGGACGAGCTAGCAAAGCGATGGGTGCTGTCATCATCTCTTCAGCGTTCATAATTACACTCATTTCTGTTCTCTACGGCATCCTTCCTGTGACCCTAGTCATAGTGGCAATCTCCATTCCTCCTGCCCTCAGGGGAATACAGAGGTTCAGGGAAAGGAGGCCAGAGAAGCCTCCTGAAGGCTTTGTCGGCTGGCCACTTTGGTACCATAGGGGAGCACTGACTTTCAACAAGAGATTTGGATGGAGTTATATACTATCATTTCTGGTGTGTGCGATACTCATTCATTTCTCTGTAATCGGCCCGCACCTGTTCCTGTAGATCAATAGACAATCCAGAGAACTTATCCGCTGAGAGCTTGATAGTATAGTAGAATAGTAACCTGACAAATACGGTAAGGGTTAAACCTACTGAAACGGAAGTTCCATGAAAATTAAGCGCAATAACTCACCGACAATGGCGCTCCATTCTATTCTTCTCTTAACATTCAGTTTTTGCTGGTGGCTACAGTTATTCACCAGTTTGGAATAGCACCCGATAGAGTTACCCCCAGCGACCTGATAAGTTCTGATTCCAGCTCTCTTGGCTTCGGGATCTAATTATATTTCACTGCACCGACCTGTACGGTGATGCAGTTTACAAAGGACAGTTCATGTATTCCCTCCTCCAATGTTATATTCATGTCCTTCCACTTCTCCCTGAGATGTTTTTCAATGATGAATGAAAGCATAGTAATGAACACGTGGGCTCTCGTGCGTTGTTTCTTCCTCACATTTACGGGACGCAATTCTATTGTTTTGGATAACATCGTTCGGAACGCACATTCCACATTTGCCAAATCCTCGCGTCTTTTGCGTATAATCTCCATTCTTCCCTGATCAGCGGGAAGATTTGATCTGATGACATAGCACCTGTCAGGGAGTGATATCTCCTTCAGTGCTTTTTCGTCGACTCTTACTGCCAATACCCGATCGATGGCATCTATTGTTACGAAAACAGACACCTTCAACTTTTCGGTTCTTTCACTGACAGCAGCAATGGCTGTAGAGACATCAGCCTTTGGCTGTTCTGACAGGTATTTATTTCTGTCATCCACCATCTTCCTGATCTTCTCCACCTTTGCGTTCCTGCTCTCCCCGATCTCCTCTGCCCGGACGGGATTCTACCGCAGTATGTACCGAATGTTTTCATGGACGATCTCACATAGTTATTCAGTGAATAATTACATCTGTATCACTCCCTTTTACAGGAGTGTTTCCATCTGCGGTTTCGTTGTTGCTGTTATGTAGTAGAATTTCTGTCCTGACAGACCCGCGATCTGGTCCGTCTTGATCACGCCACGATCACCGCTATAGCTAAGACTGCATATATAAAATAGCTGCCGGTGCTTGTCCTTACGACATGTAAAAATCGATTTGTTTTTCCTTGAAAACAGATTGGTTATTCGAAAGCCTCATATGTCCGGATACAATTATTAAATGGTGACTAAATTGGTTAGTCGAACAACTTCGAATGTCATCACGATCGCAGTTGTGATTGCAGTCATCTCTATCGGGATAGGCACCGGTCTATTTGCAGGGTACTTCATGGCGAATAGTAGTGGTGCATTGAACGAAAATAAGTCTACTGCTGTTGGTAGAACGAGCACTTATCACTTAGACTTGATGATTACTGCAGCTTCCCAGTGGAACTCTACGACAACGGCACCAAGATACTACGTTCTGACTCCAAACGGATTAGAATCTTCTGCAAACATAAGTCTTCCTTCTCACACCCTCATTCAGATCCTAATAATTGACTACGATACTCCATCCCCACTCCCGGCACAATATGCCCAAGTATCTGGGACGGTGGGGAACGTGGTATACATTGTAAATGGCACAGCTGCTGCGTCAAACTTCACAAATTCTAGTGCTATTGCGGTAGGCTCTCTAAATCCTAACAGTCAGGTGTCGCACACCTTTACAATCACTCAACTTGGCATAAATATTCCAGTAGCTGGAAACTCTACCGAGATTGCAGATTTTTATATCAATCAGACCGGCAATTTTGCTTGGCAGTGTGAAGATCCGTGCGGCTTCGGTCCGAGTGGATGGTTGGGTCCGATGTCTACCCCAGGGTGGATGATGGGCAACGTCACAGTGAACTGATCTCCTAAAAAAGACCTAGGGCGATTGAGATGGAGTTATCCCCGAGAATTGACGAACATAATGATGCTGGAGACTTAAGCAGGAGATGGGTGGCCATGGGACTTGGCATACTATGGTTATTCGACGGAATACTGCAGCTTCAGCCACTGATGTTTACAAAGTATTTCGCCAACAATGCCAGCGATGTCATAGCTAGCTCCTTTCAATCTCTCCCCCGACCCCTATATCTGTTTTCAATGAACGCTCTGATAAGGTACGTTTCCCCACACATGGTGATCTGGAACATTTTGATAGCCCTCCTGCAGATTTTACTCGGGGTCACTCTAATCGCTGGCAGAAACAAGATCATGAAGATCGGTCTAATAACTTCCATTTTATGGGGGGGATTCGTGTGGATATTCGGAGAAGGGATGGGGGGGATTTTAGCGGGAAGCATGTCTGGAGGTATTTTTCCGGGCACCCCAAGCATATTGAGTGGGTTCCCAGGGGCCGCGCTTCTTTATTCTCTGGTTGGACTGTATCTCCTGTTGCCAATCCGGTTCTGGAATGTGGGCAATCGTTTCTCGATAATGAGGATAACACCTCCCGTTCTTTTCATTTTACTAGCAGTCATCCAGACCTCTCCGCTACTCTGGACTACATATGGCCAGTCATCCATATTCCTGGCAAACACTGGTAATCTACCAGGTATGCTATCATCAACGCTCACTCCTCTGGTGAACTTCACGATATCTCATCCGTTATTGAGCAATCTGGTTGAAATGAGTATCACGCTATTTGTTGGAGTTTCCCTGCTGTTTCAGAAATTCAAGTGGAACATTGTCATCGCTTTTGCTTGGCTTGCTTTCATATGGTGGTTTGGAGTCGGCCTCGGTGGTTTGTTAACTGGTATGGGAACTGATCTGAACACTCCCCCAGTCATAGCCCTCCTCTTAATTCCGTTGATTGTATCGAGAAGGGTTTCAAAAAGCGAGATCAATGCTGACAGAAGGAAGATTCCCATTCCACAGAAAGAGAACAGTACGAATAGATGCATCTGCCCCACTGAATGAGAGCATATCCCTGCAACTGTGATTATCATGGAAACGATGAACAGTATGATTCCAGCTGTATGAATCCTGTTTAATTGATGAAACCTCACCATCTGATTATTCCTAGGTAGAAGAATGAGAAAGAAGAGACAAAATTGCTGTCATGAGCAATATCCTATCTTTTGGCACATAAACTCTGAGCCGACTTCCTGATTTTCAGTGACAAATAGCATCCTAAGTGAGTACCCTGCTTTAACCAAGTTAATGGGTGAGTATGGTACATCTTCAACGCATTCAGGAAGGACTATCCTGTCCAAAAACACCCCGAGCATTCGCTCCTATACTGCTGGATTAGGCGGAGAGTCGTCCTGTCCAAAATATGTGTGTCTCCCCATTCGTCCTTAGACCTGACTATCCTCCCGCTTGCCTTTATTATCTGCTGGAGAGAAGAGAGGCCGTACCGCCTTTGGCCCATCTGCTCCGTATACTTTAAGACATACTTGTCCCCCATATCCTGATAAGGCCTTATGAGAAATAAAAAAAATTCAATGGGACGGCACTTGTTAGATATCACTTCGCAACAATGAAGAGGGTATTCAATTCCTCCCACACTTTGGTCGCATTATAGAGAAGGATTAGAGTTAAGTTCATGTTCTCCTGCTTCGCTTACAATCTCTTTGCATTGAATGTTCTCAGAGGATAACGACAGCTATCCAAGATTTCAAGAAAATAGGAAGAAAACAGAACGAAAAGATGGCACTGAGAGCTAACCAGGACCAAAAGAAAACTTCTTTGTCCATACATCAAGCTATACATAACGCACTAATCAATTGCGCATAATCTCTTTAGGGTATCATTTGGTGTTCTGTATGTTGAGAACTGCTCATTCAGCGAATAGACAAGGTCCCCTATGGGGGGGAAGTATCTGTTGTGCGCCCCCATCTTCCGTTATGAAGAGAACTTTCCATGGAGAGCACATTTTCTACGTCACCGTACTAAGAGTGGGGGTCAAGGCGATGATCACGGTCCCTGGCACAATAGTTGGAGTGAAGATGTGGAAGAATCTCAAGAAGCACTCAGAAGGGAAGAAGACCTTAGTTATAACAGGAACGACACCGATCGACAGGTAATGCATTAAGACAACCTTCTCTTCGACTGCGCCGGCAAAGGTCCTGAGAGATTTAAAGGGAACGGCCGTGCGATATATTGGTAGGGGTTACTCTGGATTCCGACTTGGATGCTTAAAGATTCCAGCCAAGCTGTTTATTATTCAATCTGGCATATAAGTTTGAATCCTGCGCAGGAGATGGAACGTGCGGGTCTAAGTCGTCACAGACTGTCTTGAAAACGTCCTCCATGCCAGCACACTGAATATCACTAGAAGTGTGTCTACAGGGAACAGGACCAAATCGCTGAAATCAGGGTGACCACTGGCACTCAAAATTAAAACCGGCACGATGATCAGGAGAGCTGCGGAATATATAATGGATGCCAGAAGGGCCATTCTGTTCCGCTTCCACGTGAAATACATTATTGGAAGCCAAATGGCCGCAGCAATCACGAATCGTGCTATCATAAAAACCGTTGGCGTCTGTTCGTGGGGTAGATATTCTGAAATCGAGGAGGGTGAAAACATTACGATGGCGTACCACACGGCAAGGAGGATCTGGATCAGAGCCACGAAAAACTGAAAGAAAATCGCCGCTTGCCAGGACGTCACCGTTACGGAATCATAAGAACGTGAAGCAGAGGTTACTGCCATCTAATGTTTGATGGAAGGGCGGAATATATATATTTACCTAAACATCACTTCGCGAAATGGACAAGTCTAGGCCAAGTCGAACGAAAGAAGAGAAAAATCTACTTATGGACGAACTAGACATCAAAATACTTAGGGAGTTGGTGGCAGATGTGTCTAGGCGTTCGCTTCAGTCTGACATCAGGAAGTCATACGCCATCATATCGAAGAAACTGGGCACAACAGAAAACACTGTCAGGAACAGGGTAGACTCGCTCTATGCAGCGGGAATAATCTTGGGATGGAAACTAGGGATTAACCCCACAGTCTTTGGTTACGAAACGAGCTTCCTCTTCTTCGACGCCACATCGGCAGGAGAGAAGGACGAGGTACTCCGCAAGTTCAGGTCGATTCCCGGAGTCCTTTGGATTGTAGATTACTTCGGAAACACTGCAGGAGTCCTGATCGCGCATAAGGACGGCAGGGCCCTTGCGAAGGAGCTGCAGCCTGTTCATCAGATCTTGGACTCAAAGGTTTACACCAGAGTGAATAATTGGTTCCCAGAGGTCAAGATAGCCCTTACGGAAATGGATTGGGAGATAATTAAAGCTCTACGGAAAGATCCTCGCAAGCCTTACGTCGATTTAGCAAACGAGCTCGGAATATCAGTTAGGACCGCAAGGAGAAGACTGCAGAGAGTGACAAGAAACAGCGTTGTTTTCATTTTCCCGGCCGTTAATCTCAAGAAACTTGTGGGTTCGGTACCGACGGCTCTAGCTGTTTTCTATTCCGATCCCAAGGCTAAGAACGAAGTGGAAGCGAGAATAATATCAAAGTTCTATAATTTCTATTTGTTTACTCCTTCACCGGAGGCTGTGTATGGCGCATATATATTCTTACTTCCCAATCTCGCGACAGCAGAAGAAATGCGAGTCTGGACGAATTCGTTGCCAGGGGTCATGAATGTGTCAGTTAGGCCACTGGTGGATTTCATGAACCTTCTGTACGAATCGTTTGAATTCAAGGTTAAAGGATAAGCACGATCTACTCGGCAGTCTACAAGAGTTCTCACATTGTACACATTGTCCGATTGGAAATAGACGACAAACCGGGAGATAAAGAGTCCGTAGCTTCAACTTCGACGGTCTTCAGCCCAGGTTCTATCTCGGATGTCCGTCCTAGCGGATTGACGGGGCAGAAGATGGGCCTCACAAACGCCTGACCTAAGCAGGGCAGCTCATTAACCCGGACTCAGCGTCTCATCCAACATCTGCAGGTTCGGAACTATGAACACGTACCGTCAGTGTTACATATCCATAAGATGAGCTGGCAGGAAGAAATACCTGAACTTTGATATCACCCTCCCGTGTAAGCCCCCCCCCTTTGCCCGTCAGTGTGCATAGAAGACCTCCAAACTTATCACCACCGAACCTCCAGCAGCCTTGTGAATGATGTCAAGAAATACAACCCCTCCCAGAACCAGAACGATTACTACTGCTATTGCCATCCCTGCGACCCTGGCGTTCATCCTTTTCTGTTGTGCGTGCACGGCCTTGTTGAAAATGGAATGCTTCTCCTTCCTGGACATCTATGCCACCTACCCCTTCCACAATCCTATCGCGAGGCCTATGAGGAAGAGAACGACGGAAAGGGTGAGCTGGATTGCACCGAACTTCACAGTAGAGACGTACGTCAGAAAAAATGAGGACCATTTGTGAATCTCGTATGATATGGATACCTTGGGGATGAACGCTATCCCCACATAGGCTGCTATTAGAAAGCCTATGATGGCGAAGACGAAAGCCATTATTCCCTTCTTGATGGCAAGGCCTATGAAGAGGCCTGCTGCGAAAGTGAGTATTATCGTTATGATGGCGGAGAACGGGATACCGTCAACGGAACCTGAGACGGCAATGGACATCGGGACGGTCGACGGGGCATTATCTGCGGGGAACATAAATTTCACCTGGTCGTTGAACACCGTCATGTCTTTACGCATCACTCCCGTGACTGCCGGATCAGAGAACATCATCAGGATGACGAAAGTGCCATCATGGGCGAGCATTATCTGAGCCGAACTTGCGATACCCCCGTTATCGATGGAAATATTGTACATTGAATAAGCGAAACCCATCAATGTCCCGTTCA
>JAJZLK010000019.1 GCA_021803655.1 Thermoplasmata archaeon | reverse complement strand
CCGATCCCGCATGCGGAGCGGCATATTACTCAACACCGGCACTGCTGGGCATGCTCGGGTGCAGGATCACCACAATCAACGGATTCCCGGATGGTCTTTTCACCGCAAGGAATCCTGAACCTAGACCGGAGAACCTCTCTGTTCTGCTCTCCATCATGAAGGAAGGAAACCATGATCTGGGCGTTGCACATGACGGGGATGCAGACCGGGCTACCTTCGTGGACGAAAACGGGAATTTCATTGAGGGAGACCGCATCCTTTCCCTTATTGTCAAACACCACGCCAGGAAGGGGGATGTTATTGTAACGCCAATAAGCACGTCCGACTCCATAGATGATGTGGCGAAAGAAATAGGCGCCACAGTACTGCGCACAATGGTGGGAGCACCGATAGTCGCAAGGGCAATGATGGACAACAGGGCCCATATAGGAGGAGAAGAAAACGGAGGCGTGATCTTTGGAAACCACCAGTACTGCAGGGATGGAGCAATGACTCTCGCCTCAGTGCTCGACATAATGGCGAAATCCGGAAGCACGATTTCTGAACTGCTTTCCGGGATCAGGAAATACCACATTAGGAAGGGTTCAGAACACTTTTCCGGTGACTGGGAATCCCTGGCCAGACACATAGACGAACATTCAAATGCTGAAAAAATAGACAGGATGGATGGCATGAAGATTTACGTTGACGGAGGATGGGCCCTCATAAGGAAATCTGGTACAGAGCCCATAGTCAGGGTTTATGCTCACGCTTCTTCTGAAGATTCCTGCACAAGGATATACAACAAATTCATCGGTCTTGTCAGGAAATTCGGATCATAACTTCCTGTATGCCCTGGCAAACCGGTAGATTGCGGTGAAGTTGCCGCCGATGAAGAACCACAGAAGCGCAATTGCCGTGACGTTTATGGTGAATATCCACTGGTAGGAATATGGAAGGAGAAACTGGAGAAGTGCCGCTGCCATTATGACAACCAGCCTGTAAGCGCGTCCCAGCGGACCCGCATAATCTCTCTCTAGTCCAAGGGCCTGTGCCTGGGTTCCCATGTAACTGGTCATCAGGATACCTTCCAGGGCACCTATGCAGAGATATGGATTTGAGTAAGTACTGAGACCGATTCCGACAACCATCAGGACATCGGAGTATCTGTCAAAGAAATGGTCCAGCAAATCCCCCTTCTTTGAAACAATTCCCTGGTGCCTTGCGGCCTGTCCATCAGCTGCATCGAGATACGCCGAAACCAGGATTGCAAGGAAAGCCAGCAGGAGAAAATTCCCTGATCTGTAATACATGAGACCCCCGACCCCTGCCATAACCAGTGACAGAACGGAGAGCACATTCGGGTTGAGGTTTATCACAGGCCTCGAAATCTTTGCTGCAAGCCCCTCTCCCTTTCGTTGTCCCATGGAGGTACAGCCCATGAGACTATTTTTTCATTGCCATTCCAAAGATCTCAATTATCCGGATCGCAATCTCACCCGTTGTGAGCCCGGAAGTATTAATACGAAAAATCCTCCCCGCAGGTATCCTCTCCAGTGCCTCATAATATATTGTGCCGGATCTCTGAACGTCGAGATTCTCCTCTATCTTCGAATCGGGATAACCACGATCTTCCATTCTCCGTTTCAGGTCCATTTCATCTGCTTCGAGTATCACAACGTATTCGCAGTGCAGAAGATGTGAATAATGAGATTCGACCATTGTCGTGAGGCCCGCCGTAATCCTGTCCATGCACTGGATGTCAGCTTCCCCTGACTCAATGCATTCTGCGCAAAGTGCATCCAGCGAGTCACACCTGTATCCCATGGTATTGAGTTCTTTGCAAACGCTTGTCTTTCCGGTTCCCGGTACCCCGGTGATGCTTATCATTGTTCCATAATCCCCATCAGATCAACCGGCATGGCCAGGTGTCTCCTTGAAGATGCCGGAACTTCGTACCATCCCGGTAACAGATTTCTCTTCCTCTCTGAATACGAATAATATTCTCTCACCTCTCCACAGCTGCGGCACCGGACTCCTGACTTGCCGGCGCTCTCTATCGAACCCCCACATATTCTGCATCTCCCCCCTGACCTGATGAATTCCTTCGACAAAGTGATGATCTCCATTTTCTCAATGTTCAGAACTGCACTGTTATATGATCCAAAAAATCGTACCATGTCGCCGGTAGCAAGGTTCCTGAAACTCTCCCTGAGTTCTCCGGAGGGCTCGAACGCAGCAGCCTTTATGGTTTTCCCGTTCCAGATGGCATTGCAGAACCAGTGTCCTCCCTGTACCGCTTCAGGTACCGATGAGATCTCTGCAATCAGGCTGCATGACATGAGGTTTTCAAGTATTTCCGGGTCGGCCTGTATATGGTCATCGGTCGCCTGGTTTGTCTCGTAAATCATGTATCTCTCGCAGGCTGTCTCTTCTCTTGCCCCGATTGGCTCGATGATGTTGATGAGGGATTCTTCAAGGGTAGATCTGATGCCCATGTAGACGGGAGTCCTCGGTGAAGGAAATATGAGGGCTTTGTTGTGTCGCGAATCAACGGACGAGAACGTTCCCGGGACGCTGTCTGCCCACTTGGCTATTTTCATTTTCTCATCGTTGTCAGGAGTATTTCCGTAGTGATTGTATGCAAGGAGTTCAAAGGTTCTCCTGCCCGGATGCCATGACATGGCGGCTGACGCACCGATCAACCCCCTTCCGTTGCCGAACTCCCTGAAGGAGGCTCCGATCTCTCTTATTATGGAAAGGGCCTCTTCCTTGCGCATTTCCCTCTTCAGTGCTTCTTGGTAAAACCATCCGGGAAATCTCCTTTCGGATACCACGATCCCGGGGTTCGTGTTCTCGTGTCTTTCGTACATCTCTCCCACTATTTCAGAGACCAGTCCTGCAAGTTCCTCCGTGCTTCCGGATTCTGATGCGTCCGACCAGGCGAGGACTGCTTTCCCCTCGATGGTTCCAATTCTCCTGCTCTGCCCCGTTCCCCTTCCGAATCGCGCACAGAGGGCCGCGTTTCCCCTGGTCTTGTAAGGTATGTTCGGGTTGAGTCTTACAAGTTGCGGCAGGCCAATCAAGTCCAGTCCGATTCTCCCTATGATCTCGGTCATGAGAAAGGTGGTGCACATTCCTCCGGGAGAATCTGTGTCGTCAATTGCTACGTACACTCAGGAACCGTACCTCCTCTTCCTGGACTGGTAGGAGTGAATTGCCCTGAGAAAGTCTATCTTCTTAAGGTCCGGCCAGTTGACATCTGAGAAATAGAGTTCTGAATAGGCGCTCTGCCACAGAAGGAAGTTTGAAACTCTCTCCTCTCCGCTGGTTCTGAGAACAAGATCCGGATCAGGTATGGTTCCATCGTAGAGGTATTTCCTGAAGGTATCCTCTGAGATGTCACCGGATTCCATCCTTCCGCTCTTCACGTCCTCAGATATCCTCTTCACGGCATCAATAATTTCAGTCCTCCCTCCATAACCTATTGCAAGATTCAGCCTGAACCGGTTATTTGAACTGGTTTCTTCCTCTGCCTTCTTTATAGCATCCCTGAGCTTCTTCGGAAGAGCGTCGATCTTTCCGAGAACCTTTACCCTGATGCCATTGTCCTTCACCCTCCTGTCCTCGATCAGTTCGTACAGTGAATCGGTAATCAGTTCAAACAGGAACTGGACCTCTTCGGGGTTCCTGCTGAAATTCTCCGTTGAGAATCCATACACAGTTACGACTTTAATTCCAATTTCCCTGCACCATTCAAGGACATCCTCAAGCTTCTCCTTCCCTCTCACGTGCCCTTCGTTGCTTGAAAGACCTCTCGAAATTGCAAATCTGCGGTTGCCGTCTGTTATGATTGCAACATGGTTAGGTATCGGCCCGGTAATTACCTCATCCCAGAGAACCTTCTCGTAAACACCGGACGCGATGTCGCCAATCTTGTCAGTAATTCGCAATTCGCCGAAAATTTCTAGAAATCTATTATACTTTCGCTTATGTCTTTTTCAACTCTAGCGAATACATTGATTCTGTTCTTGAAAGAGTGTGGACCTCCCTCTTTGACACTATTTCCAGACCCATCCCAACAATTTCTTCCATCCTCTGTTCGAGCGATGTAACGTCAAGGTTCTCGTAATAGTTGATCAGCCCGCCCCTCCTTACGGCACCTGATGCAAGAGAAAGAAAACTTCCTGAGTTTTCCGGGAGGTTCATGATAACCCGATCCATTCCCGAGATGGATTTCACGTATTCTGATGCATCGCCGCATACCGGGATCACCGTGCCGGCAAGCCTGTTCATTGCAATATTCTCCCGTAGGAGTTCAATCGCGAACGGGTTCTTGTCCAGTGCGACAATATTACATTTCTGCTTCCTGGCAATCACGATGGAGAATGGCCCGACGCCACAGAACATATCGAGGATTTTCTCATCCTCAGCAACGTGTTTTGACAGTATCAGCCTTTCCGTTGCAAGCCTTGGTGAAAAATATACCTTCTCGAGGTCTACCTTGAGCGTTACCCCGTTCTCCCGGTAGAGAGAAGTCCTGTTCTCCTCTCCAGCAACAAGTATGAGGTTCCTGAGCCGGTATTCCCCGCTGATCCCGGTGTCCATGTAGACGGATCTTATTCCGCTTCCGCCCTTCAGGATCGAATCAGCCATGGCACTTGCTTTCTCCATATCCCTTGCCTTGATCACGGCAATTGTGCCTATTGCATCGAAAGATCCGGAAACCCTGACAGGGGTCTCTCCTCGTTTCTCAGGCCGCCCCTCAATGTCCACGACTTCGGAATCCCAGATGCTTCCCTCCCCTTCAAGAGGCACATAAACATAGGTGCCGTCGTTGAAAACACCATAGTTCCGTGCCTGCAGTCCTTTCTCCCTGACCTTCCTGATGACCTCGCTGGCCCTCTCCTTTGGGACCTTCAGGTGCTTCATTTGCCTGCCCCGGAAATTCTTCTGGCCTGTGCAATTATGTCTCCGGACAGCTTGCTGGAGAATCCTGCGATCGCAGATATATCCCTGTCCTGTGCGTTTGCAATACTCAATATCGTCGTATATCCGGATCTGTAGAGACGTCTCGCCCTCACTCTTCCGATGCCGCGCAGGGCAGTCAGCGCAAGAACTTCACTTCCGACTCCCCCCTTTACGCGGAGGCTCAGGAGATCGAGGTCTGCCGACAATTCTGGCCGGAGGATTGCTGCCAGTCTTGACATTGAGAACATGATCCACTCAGCAACCGTTGCCCTGGCCTGAATGTCTCCATGACCAACATTGTATTTTTCGGAAATTTCACGGATGCCCTTCTCGGATATCCAGTCCCTCAGCACCATGGCGATCTTGGCCGCACCGAGCGATTCCTCGTCCTCCACTTCAAATCCGGCAGATTCGAGGAATCCTTCGTACATGACCGCTTCGTCCTTTGTGTAATAGAGTTTTGGCATATCCGGGGTCATAGCTGTCGTTATCAGGGCCCTCTCCTCACTGTGCGATCCGGATTCCAGATATTCCCTGATCTTCAGCGCAGTTACCGGGTCTATGTATAGGTTACTGGAAGCCTCCCCGAATCTTGTTGCCCTGTATTCCCCGTTGCGAAACTGCACGAACTCATTTTCCATGAGAAAATCGAGAGCCGAATCTGCCATCGCAGCTATCCTGTCTGATCCCTTCTGTTTAGAGTAGAGCGTTTTTCCGAAGAATTCCGCAAGCGATTCCCTGTCCTTCACCAGACCCATGGATACAAGTCCAAGGACACAGAACCTGACCTTTGGGGGAGAACCGAGACCCGATTCAATCGGCTCAGGTTCAGATTCTATGTAGTTCCTGGCAGCCCTTAAGCCATTCTCCGACGAGGCAAATATAATTCCGTAACCGATTCTGTCAAAGGAAGGCCTTCCGGCCCTGCCCAGCATCTGCCTCACTTCGGATACGGGAAGATAGTCGCTGTATCCAGAACTGAACCTGGTGATATCCCTCACTATCACGGCTCTTGCCGGAAGGTTCACGCCTGAAGCCAGGGTCGGTGTTGCAGCGATAACCTTGATCTTTCCGTTCCTGAACCCTTCCTCGATCTTCTCCCTTCTGTCTGACGAAAGTCCTGCGTGGTGAAACGCGATCCCCTTCCTGATTATGGAATCAAGGATCTCTTCGTGTCTGTCTACCTCCTCCGCATCTGATTTGGCGGAAGTTCCGTGACCAAAGTCCAGAGATTCTGCAAGATCAAGTGCGGCATCTTCAGCCTTCTTCCTTGAACCACGGAATATGAGAACCTGCCCCCCTTCATCACAGTGCTTCTTCACGATGGAGGCGATTTCGTTTCCCCTGTACTCCTCCACCTCTTCATTGTCGTAGACCAGTTTCTTCCCGTTAAGTATCCCGTACCGCATCGGAACAGGCCTGAAGTCACTTACAACCATTTCTGCCCCAAGCCATTTTCCTATTTCCTCCCTGTTGGAAATTGTGGCTGAGAGTGAAACAAGCTGGAGATCCGGGTTTATTACTCTTGCAGATGTCAGAAACATTTCGAGAATCGGTCCTCTTCCAGGGTCTCCCAGAAGATGCGTCTCATCTGTCACCACCACCTGGAAATCCCTGATGAAATCCGGATCATGCCTCATTATTGAGTCAGCCTTTTCTGAAGTGCAGACAAGAACCCTCATTTTTTTTAGGGTCTCGGTATCCACCTCATGATCCCCGATAGACATTCCAACGCGTACGCCATGATCCCTCAATACCCTGAGTTCCCGGTATTTTTCTGAGGCGAGTGCACGCAGGGGAGCCACATACATTGCCTTCCCTCCGCTGGAAATTGCCCTGATAATTGCATGGTAAGCCACTACGGTCTTGCCAGCGGCAGTTGGAACGGAAAGCACCACGCTCTTTCCAGCGTCGATGTGCCTGATGGCCTCCACCTGGTGAGGATACAGCTCATAATCGTGTTCCGTTGCTTTCAGTAGAAGACTTCCATATGCAGTTTCGCTAACCTTCAATTGATCCAGATCCCTACGCTTGCCAACCTCGATCACATCCATCAGGTTATACTTTGCACTATCGCGGAAAGCGCATGGGAAACGATTAATAAACTATGGCTATAAGCAGAATTGTGCCAGAAGGACTGGAAGTCACAGTTAATGTCGCTCAGAGCCTTAACGGCTACATTTCCGGACCCGGTGGCAGAACTGCCATGATCTCCTCATTACAGGATCAGGAGAGAGTCCACAGGCTGCGGAGTTCTGTTGACGGGATTCTTGTCGGTGCCAATACCGTCATAAATGATGATCCGGATCTTACTGCCAGACTGCCCTCAGGAGAAATCGTGAGACCGACCAGGATAATCCTGGATGCTGCATTAAAGATTCCTGATGGATCGAGGGTGCTTGACACCAGATCCAGGACCATAGTATTCACCTCAAATCACAGCAGGAAACTTAACGGAGCGGAACTTGTTGCTGTTCACCCGGATGAACTGTCCCTTCCCGCAATACTGGAAAGGCTTTCTGGAATGGGACTCAAGAGTATATTGGTTGAAGGAGGAGCCAACGTGATATCAGGTTTTGTTTCCAGCAGGCTGATAGATCGGTTCTATCTGTTTATAGGCAATGTGATAATTCCCGAAGGAGGTATCCGTCTCTTTTCCATGGAGGTTGAAATACGTGATGTGGTCAGGGAAGCAAGAGTGGTCGATGGAGGAGTATTGATGGAACTTTATCCGGAAAAACTGGTGAACAAAATATGAGTACAGAAGGTCAGTTAAAACTTGAGTGGGCAAGAGAACACATGCCTGTGTGCAACCTAATATCAGAGAGGTTCAGGAGCGAAAAGCCGTTCAAGGGTCTCAGGATCTCGATGGCTCTCCATGTCGAGGCCAAGACAGGTATACTGGCCCTGATACTGAAGGAAGGCGGGGCAGATGTTTCCCTTGCTTCATGCAACCCCCTGAGTTCAGACGATTCGGTGGTATCCGCTCTCAGGAATAATCACGGAATAGATGTCCATGCAAAGAAAGGCATAGATGAGGATACTTACTACAAGTACCTGAACACGGTTCTCGACAGGAAGCCTCACCTGGTCATCGATGATGGAGGCGATCTTGTGAAGATGTTGCACACAAACAGGACTGACGCTTCCGTAAATGTGCTTGGCGGAAATGAAGAGACCACGACGGGAATCGTGCGGCTCAGGGCCATGGAAAAAGATGGGATCCTGAAGTTCCCCATGTTCGACGTCAACGACGCAATGATGAAGCACCTCTTCGACAACAGGTACGGCACCGGCCAGAGCACCCTGGACGGTTTCATGCATGCTACGAACCTCCTCATAGCAGGAAAGAAGATCGTTGTGGCAGGTTACGGATACTGCGGAAGAGGCATCGCAATGAGGATGCGCGGAATGGGCGGGATCGTTACTGTCACTGAGATAGACCCTGTCAAGGCAGTGGAAGCCGTGATGGACGGATACACTGTAGCAAGAATGAATGATGCGATAAGAGATGCAGACATCGTGGTGACAGCCACGGGTATGAAGGACGTGGTTTCCTACGATGACATGCTGGTTGCCAGAAATGGAATCGTGCTCTGCAACTCCGGGCATTTCAACAACGAAATATCTGTTTCTGAACTTAACAAACGTGCCATCTGGAAAGGGGAAGTAAGGAGTGAGGTAAGAAGGTACAAGCTTGATAATGGGAACACGGTGAATGTTATCTCCGATGGCAGGCTGGTCAATCTTGCTTCCGGTCAGGGCCATCCGGTGGAAATTATGGACATGAGTTTTGCCATTCAGGCACTTTCTGCAGAATATATGGCCAAACATCACGCCGAAATGCAGCCCAGGGTGCACCAGATTCCAGCCGTGATCGATGATTCCGTTGCAAGAATCAAGCTTGAGTCGCTGAAGCTGAAACTGGATTCACTGTCAGAATCACAGGTTGATTACATGAACTCGTGGGGAGAGGGGACCTGATCGTTTCCCATGACCTCCAGATTGAAACCGTGATTCTAACTTTTGACACTGTGAGCAGGAAATCCCACATCCTTCAGGGGTGGGGTGAGAAAGAGCGAAAGTGTTATGTCTCTCTCAAGATACTGTTGCGTCCGCTGGCAGACACAAATGAAAGCAGTCGGATCGCATATTGCTTCATGCGTGCCTGCATCCATAAAGTCAGATGGCTTAGCATGAAGAACAGAGTACCTTCTGGCCGAGGGG
>JAJZLK010000052.1 GCA_021803655.1 Thermoplasmata archaeon | reverse complement strand
CGGACTGCCCTACAACACCACATGGACTGTAACATTTGACGGACAGACCGGCTCACCCTACACGTATCAATCCTCCTCAAGCTCGTGGACATTCACCGGCATTGCTGACGGCACATATTCCTTCAGCATCCCGACAGTCAACGGGTATGTGGCTTCACCAGCTTCTGGAAGCGTTACTGTTAACGGCGCCAACGTGAACATTAACGTGAAATTCACCCCACCACCGCAGTTCAACCCTGGCGACTCTGTAACGGTAGCGTCCTCCTCCATGAACGTGAGAGAAGGGCCAGGAACCGGTTATGCAATACTTACAACAGAAAGCAGCGGAGCCACTGGAATAGTTGGCTATGGCGGAAAGATCTCAAACAACGGATATCAGTGGATAACCGTCACATTTGGCAGTACTGTTGGCTGGGTGGCCGATGAGTATCTTTCCGACAACGGTGCATCAGGTTACTATTCTTCCACAGAGAACTTCTGGCCCTCAGCGGAAGTCCAGGTCACTGCATCGGCACTGTATGTACACTCCGGACCCGGGCTGTCGTATTCAAACATAAACCTTGTTGACAGTGGACAGACCGGCTATGTCGAATATGGTGGGCTTGTGGACAGTGGAGGGTATGTGTGGATAGCTGTAGCCTTCACCAACAATGTTGTTGGATGGGTGGCCATGAATTATCTGAGTCCGGTCCCGACGACATGGTACACATCGTCCCCGGCGCAGGGCTATTATTACTATGTGCAGAGTGGTGACACACTGTGGGGAATGGCAAACACGGCGTACGGTAATGGAAACCTGTACTACATGATAGAGGATGCCAACGGCCTGGGATCCACATCGATATATGTGGGAGAATATCTCTATGTGCTGTATCTTGGGGAATGAAATTCCCCTCTCTTTTTTATAATCCTGGTCTCAAAACTGCGAGCCTGAGAACGATAGCCACGCTCTGATTTATATTATCAATTATATATTCGCCGAGGTGCGACCAGGACTCGGATCAACGGTGAATGCCGTTGCACTTGCCGGTTTCGTGAGGGGATACAGCAGGTTTCCATTGTGGCTTCTCATGAGCCTTTTTTTCGCACAGGTAGAGCATGTGAGCTACTTCGACATAGGGCTCATATTCATGGGGCGTGAATTCCTCGCCATCCCGATGGGCTTATACGGCGGTTCACTGACAGACAGGATGGGCAGGAGGCGATTAATGCTGTTCTCGGTTACCCTTTCACTTGCGTCCTTCTCTTCCATGCTTATTCTGGTATACCTCAATCTATCAGTCATCCTGATTCTGGTGGCGTTCTACGCGGCTGGACTTGCAGCTTCACTGCAGAGGGTGATCAACAGTGCAATCATCTCAGATGTTTCCACGGAGAGTCAGAGGATTTCTGCCTTCGGCAGGTTGCGGATCTTCAGCAATGCAGGCGTAGGAGTTGGAATGGTCTCTGCCGGACTGGCTTATTCATACAGCATAGTCCTCTTCTTTCTCGTGCCGGTTGTGGGGGCGTTCATTGAACTTCTTGTCTATGGGTTGTTCGTCCATGAGACAGCCCCTGCTCGAACCGTTCGGAGAGGAAGGATGACAGATGGAGTCACAGATTGGAATCTGATCAAGGCATCGGTAATACTGGCCTTTTCAGGACTTGTGGCGATTATGTTCCTGACTCCAATGTTCCCGCTCTATTTCAGCGAATTTGACAGTCTGTCACCGGTAAGGATTTCGATCCTGTTTGCTCTCAACACGGTTGTAGTTGTCCTGTTTCAGGTGCCGGTAAACAGGATCGCAGAGAGACGCGGAGAAGTCATGGTGCTGTCCGCTGGTCTGATCATATATTCAATATGCTACCTGTGCTTTGGAATCCTGTCTGATTTCTATCTCGTGGCGTTGCTCGTAACGCTACTGAGCCTTGGGGAAAACATGGTACTGCCAATGGGGCAGGCAATAATCTCGAAGATGGCTCCTCCCGAGAGAAGAGGCTACTATTTCGGAACCTTTTCAACCGTGAACGGTTTCATCCAGCCCCTGGGTCCGATCATAGGGATGTCTATGCTGCAGATCTTTGTGCAGGAACCATTTGCGATATGGGTTTTGCTGATGGCATTCGGGTTCATAAACGCCTTGGCAGTCCTGTCGCTGAGAGTGCGCAGAAAACCTTCTGGTTCCAGTGCAGTGTGAACCGAACCGATCCGGGAATCCGGTCTTAGTCCTGCTGCCATATGCCATCCGAAATTGCAGGTCTGCGCGCTTCGGTTGTTAGCAGTCAACATTATTCAACTGCGAAAGGTATTTATCCGGTCTGGGAATGACCGTAAACTTCTGAGATGAAGGATTAGCATGACGGAGCTTTTAAGTGAAATCGAACAGAGGCGCGAACTTTTCAGGCAAATAGTTGAAGAGCATGTCAGAAAGAGAGACAATGCTGGTGCCGAGGCCTCTAAGAATGCAGATGAACGTGATATCCTAAATGCTAAAGTCAAGGAACTGAGAGAGCAGGCCAAGAAACTTATATCTGACAAAGCCGCACTTATTGAACAGGTTCAGAAGCTGCGCCCAGAAAAGGAGAAGGCATTCGGGGAACTCGCGGAACTCAGGAAAGAGTATCGGATGGTGAGAGAGGGCGCAGGCGGAGTCATCGATATCAAGGAAATCAGGATCAGGGAAAGAGAACTCCAGAAGCTTATCAAGAAGCAGGAAACCACTGAGCTGAACAAGACCGAAGAGCAGAAAGTGGTCTCTGAGATTAGGAGACTCAATAACGAAATCAAGAAGATGAAGGTAGATTTTGAGAGCTCTCTTCTCAAGAACGACAGGATCAGGGAAGTTAACACCAAGATTAATGAGAAGAAACGTGAAGCAGAGTCCATGAAGAAGGAAGTTGAGGCAATCTCCACTTCTATTTCCGCGCTCAGCGAGGAAATAAACACAATGCTTCAGGAACTGGACGAGATCAGACGCAAGTCAGATGAATATCACGAGCTGTTTATCAAGTTCAGCAAGGAGTCCGAGAAGGAGCATCAGGCATTTATCCAGGCAAAGACTGCTCTCAAGGATCTTGAGAAGGAGATATATTCAGTAAGATCAAAGGAGAAGAACAGCCGAAGAAAGGAGAAGGAAGGGGAGCTTCAGCAAAAGGCATCCGTCCTCTTTGACAAATTCAAGAATGGGGAGCAGCTCACTACAGAAGATCTCCTCATACTGCAGAAAGCCGGTTTTCTCTGATACTGGCGATCCCACATTATAAGGGTCGTGCGGGTAAATGTGTATTCGTGCCAGTGTATGCACTTAGAACATTCTGACTTTGCAATGCCGCTATTACCTCTCCCTGGTTGGAGTTTTACGGGCCGGAATCATGCACCAGTCAGATCGTTGCGAGATAAATGGTAAAATCAGTTCTTCATTGTTGAAAATATAATAAAAATAAGAGATCCAGGAATCCTGGATCTAATTGTATCACCGGTGCAGTATCTTGTGCAGCAGCCTCATTAAATGTTTTCTTGCAGCGACCACTGCTGTTATTCCTCCACTCCCCCCAGTTCCGGCAAGACCCACCACTGTGAGCGGAACTGCCTGCGATCCAGCCGCACTTGTGGGCGTGAATATTACGGAAATGGTGACTCCGGAGCCGTTAACGTTGACGTTTCCGCGGGAATTCTGCGCCTGGAAGAGACCGGAGGAAGATACGCTGTAACTGTAGGTTCCATTAACAACCTGGAATGTGATGGAAGAATTTGTCGACGACAGTGAAGTTCCCCCCAGTGATACGGACCATGAAGTTTCAGGAGGAAGTCCCGTTTCATTGAAGGTAACTGCATAAGTAACTGGTTTCCAGACGATTGTGACTGCCGTGTTAGCTCCGCTGACAGTTATTGTTCCCGAGTGACTGCTGGCAGCATAGCCCGGCACTGATGAAACGGTGTACTGGTAGCTGCCACTTGCGGTTTCAAAAGAGATCTGGTTCCCGTTGGTCTTCTCTGTGATGCCGTTAAATGCAACGCTCCATGTTGTTCCCGACGGAAGTCCCTGTTCGCTGAATGTGACCATGAATCTGGGAGAACTGCTGTACGTCACACTGATGCTCACATCGTGTCCATTCACCGTCACGGATCCGGATGATGGCGAAACGGTGTATCCGCCCACGGACTGGACAGTATACTGGTAAGTCCCATTAGGAAGTGTTGATATGATAGATTGGGAATCTCCTGATGTGGATATCCCGTTGACTGTCACTCCCCATTGTGCAGACGAAGGAAGACCATTCTCAGAGAAGGTTACGATGTAATCCACCTGGGACCATGCAATGGCAGTATCCGCAGAGCTTCCAGCCACGTGCACGGTACCTGAATAAGAAGAAGCACTATATCCTGCTATTCCCATCACTTTGTAAGCATAGGTTCCGTTTCCAACAGCAAAGCTGATAAGGCTCTCGGACGAGGAAGTTGTAACCCCTGCGAGAGAAACAGTCCACGAGGTTCCGGACGGGAGTCCACTGGCAGTGAAGTTGGCGTAGTACAGGACCCTGGTCCACGAGATGTCTGGTTCAACAAGTGCCTTTCCGGACACAGTAAACGTTCCCGAATAGGTAGACGCACTGAATCCGTTGAACCTTCCTACTGTGTATGTATACGTTCCATTCACCAGTTGGAAGGTGACTGTTCCTGTTGTGGAACTCTCACGCATTGAACCAATGGTCACATTCCATTGGGAACCCGCCGGCAGTCCACTTTCTCCAAAGGAGACAGAGTATGTCCTGGGACTGAACTGGATCGGGACGACTGTCGATGAAGTCAGTGAAACTGTGTCAGATGAAGGATTCGCCCGGTATCCCTGAACGCCTGTGGTAGAGTAGGCATATCTTCCTCCGGGGAGGTACACGGTGAGAGAGGAACCATGAGTTGTAACTTCGTTTCCGCTCAGATCGACTCCCCACGTGGTGCCAGATGGCAGGCCTGTCTCCTGGAAAGTCAGTGAATACTTTGTAGACTGCACGCTGTAAGTGGCTGAAGCAGTATTGAACAATCCCTGGAGATCACTGGCTGTTACGCTCATGACGTTGGTTCCCGTCTGCAACTGCATCTGGGGAATGAACCATGTGTAAACATTTCCATTTACCTCTGCACTGGAGAGTTGCACGCCGTTAACCGTCGCGTTGATCGAAGCCAGATCGTATTTTCCGAACGGACTGCTCACGTGTGACTCTGCGTATAATCCCGCTGTACCTGAAGAAAGGATCAGCGGAGACACGTCCACGGGGTTGTAGGTCGGCAAGGACAGAAGAATCGGGTACTGCTGTCCTGTCTGGGGTGCTACAGCATAACTCACCTGCTCTCCCGCTGCAGACGCAATATACCATGATATGGACATGCTGATGTATGCATTTGCGGGTATGCTGGAAACAACCGGGAGGAAGGAAACGTTGTATTCAACAATTCCTCCGGACGCAGGAATGCTCTGTGTCACGGATCCAGTTCCGATCAATGTACCTCCGGCGGTAAGTGATACTGTTACAGTCAGAGGTGGACCAACCTGTATGGAGGACGAATTGAGTGTCGACGCCTCAACATAGAAGTGCGCAAATATGGGCTGGTTCCCTGCAAGTGTCAGTGAGGATGAGGTAGATTCTGATGTTACAAAGCTCCATGTAGACGTTCCAAGAACAGGAACAAGATAGAAGTTGTTGAAGTCTTTCTGGCCTGTCGGGAACTGCGTAGTCAACTGGAATGACGAACCTCCTGCAGTCGCTACTGAATCGACGTGCTGTGCGTATAGAGTCACGTATTCAGGGTTCTTAAGCAGGACAGTTTTTGGCGGGATATTCTGGTAGCTTCCCCACAGTATCTGTCCGTTGCTCAGTGGAACCCCGGATCCCACAATTATGGAGTGCTGCACCGAGAAGTCAGTACCTGTGTAGATCGATACGCCGTACGGATTGTTGAAGGCAATACTCGGATCATACGAACTTGAAATTGTGGTCCCTTCAAAAGTCATTGCGGAAGGAATCGGAAGAAAAGCAGATCCGTTATAGTAGTCCATTCCGCTGATCACTGACGGCCCCAGGATGTTAAAGCTTGAGGTCGTCTGCGAGGTTGAGCCTGCGAAGTATGGAACATGTCTTCCACTGCTGGTAGACACATCAGAAACTGTTACCACAGTTCTTGAGTTTATGAGTATCGACCAGACTCCCGGGGATGTTTCCATGATTGCGTAGTTGTTGAAGGTTCCATTAGAACCCGCGCTTCCATCACCGCCATACTTCACGTTGTAGGTGCCGAATGCGGACGTTGAGGGTATGATCTCAAAGAACCATGTCCCGCTCTTGTATGTCTGGTCTATCGCGTATCCTGCCATCAACATAGTGCCACTTGCAAGGGTGTCTTCAACATAGTACTGGTTCACCGACGTTCCCATGGTCCTTTGTGGAACCACTGTCTGAATGTTTGCGGAAACTCCGTGGTTGTAAGTAGTCCTGAAGTCTCCCTTGACTCCCGTAGAAAATGTGTAATCCACAAGTTCTGTTGCAAGATTTCCTATGTTCGGTGATCCCATTCCGGTGACCGGACTCCATCCAGGTCCAGCATTGTAGAAACCATTGGGACCATTGTATCCGTAAAGTATATCATGGAAATCCTTGCTGTAGGCCTTTGAATTGAGGATCTCATAGAATGTCGGATTCAGGAATCCCAGCTGGTCTCCCTGTATTGCTGTTGTGTAGGAGTCCATTGTTGCAATGACTCCTGCCCATATGGGTGATGCGAAACTCGTACCGCCAAACAACTGTGAGCCTCCGGGCTGGCCGTTGAAGACGAAGTCATTGCCGCCAAACATCGCGTTCGCGGCAACGTCAGGAGAACCGCGCATGTTGGAATCCGGTCCTGACGTGGGAAGACCAGGCCCAGTCTGCCAGAAAGGTCTTGCATAAAGAACGCTGTATCCTCCTCCGGTGTATCCATCCCATGCGGTCTCATTCTGCCATCCCGTGGGGTTCACTACCTCAGGAACAGTTGGAGGTCCATTCAGCGGGTTTCCCACTCCGGTTGCAACCGTTCCATTCATGAATAGGGTTGTTCCTCCCACTGCGGTCACGTAAGGATCGGTGCAAGGCCACATGACTGATCTTGGAACGGATGGATCATATCCTGCAGCACCCTGATCGCCAGAAGCCGCCAGGACAGTTATTCCCTCTGCTGCAGCCATCTGGAAGAACGGATTCATGTATGCGACGGCGGTACCCGCTTCCTGCTCTGGTTCTCCCCAGCTGTTTGATACCACGTTGCCCAGCTGGTTGGTTATGACGTAGGCGAGCGTTTGCAGAAGTGTGTAACCTGCGTCCGGGGATACAGCAGCAACAATATTGGCTCCAGGGGCAGTAGCATGTGCCATCTGGAAGTCAAGTGCTGATTCAACCTCCCAGAGACTTGTCACTGATCCTGCATCGGTATAAGCCGATGCAGTCCCATAAGGATATATTGTCTGGAACGAGGGGGGTGCCGGCATGTTGTAGAGTCCGTCATAGGTTGCCATGTCCACCTGTGCCGTCGGGTCTCCATATGCATCGATGACCACGACGGTTTCATACGCTCCTGTATATCCTTTCGAAAGAAGGCCTGTTTCGTTATAGGCAAGCTGCAACGCGCCAGGACTGTATGGGGGTTGGTTTGTAGCACCCCCTGCACCACTGTTTATTACGCCTATTGCCTGGGTGACATTCATTCCAAGAGCCGGATTCACAGTAAGAGCCGGTGTGAAGTACGGGTAATTGGAGAATCCTATAACTCCGCTTATCATTCCGGAGAAGGCGGTTGGAACCTGGACATCCTGTGTGTTGAAGTAATAAGTCCCAAGTGAAGTATTATACATTGAGAATGAGGTGTTGAACGCTTTCTCAATCTGGAGCAGCGAACCGCTGATCTGCAGATATAACCTGTCATTCTGGGGAGTTATGGTGAGTCCCATCTGCCTGTAATATGAAGCCACTGTGTCAACACTTGAAGCAGACGGTTCAAAATACCGTTCAAACGTACTGTGTGTCATATAATGCCTGTACAGCGACGAGGAGGGCGAAGACGTTTCATTCAGGTACGAGTTCAGCTTGCTCCTGTTCACTGCGTGAAATCCAAGAAATACCGTTGTCTGCATGCTGAGATTTATTCCGGAAAGAAGCGATGAACCACCGGGAATGTAAGACGTGGTGTTGCTTACACTCACCATTCCGCCACTGTATGTCCCTGACATTGGTATGATGCCGGGACTTGCCGAGGTCGCAGACGCGGTCCCGTTTCCGCTGGAAAAATTGAGGTATCCGAGCGGTGACATAACCATTAGCACCGCAAAAAAAAGGGCCGTTACCGCAACTACTCTTCTCTTAGTGTGACTTCCATCTAAGGTTGCCATGGGTGTTGAACATGTGCTTCCATAATACTCCGTGTCTGTCTGTCGTGGACAGACACAATAACCATAACTTGAACGTTGCTGCTATGCGCATTTTACTGAGTGGCTACATTATTAAAGCACAATTGTACCATCCAGATGGAACGTAATTTCTCCAGGTAATCAGCATGGCACACTAAATCGTGGGTCTCGAACTTACCATCATAGGGACCTGATCCTGTTACTGAACAGGTCAAGTTTTCCAAGTTCTGAAAAGTCTCCGCCCCAATTCTCGAGCTTTCCTTCAAAGGTGGTGTTTATGTCAGCCACAAGTGTCCTAGCTTTCCTGTCCAGTGATCTGGACAGTTTCCCGTTGCGTTCAAGAACCAGTGAGGCAGTCTTGCCAGTGAAAATCTCCAGTCGGCGTTTTCCTATGACGATCTCCTTGAGATCCCCTGCATTTGTAACCTCCCCAAGTGCACCTTTGATTGCAAGTATCGTGGCTGTGAACAACTCCTGATCTATTTCCGGATTCATGCGCGTTGAAAAGTGCTTCAGCAGCCTGCCGTCGTTGTGCACTATGTAGACATCGTCGGTATGCCCGTATACTCTTCTGATGTAGATATAGGTTGCAAGGAGAGCAGCAGCGGCAGAAGCAGCGGCAATTGAAAGAATAAGCAGAAGGTTACCCGGGAACCTAGCAGACGAAGAAGGCGAAGCAGATGAGTGGCTAAAATTCAGGCTGATGGATATCTGACTTCCAAATACTGTCACCGTACCGTTCTGGTTCGTGGCGGAGTAGTTGGCGGCGAATGCAGCATAAACATAACTCGCGTCGTGCATGTTGAAGGTGATGGCATCATTACGCGACTGCTTGATTACCCCAGAGAGATTGACCTCCCACAGGGTACCATTTGGAAGCCCTTTCTCAATGAATATTACATGATAGGACAGCTCAGTGAAAGTTATGGCGAAGGAGATATTTGAACCACTGACAGTGAAGGAACCGGACTGTGGCATAATGCTGAACCCTGTCACGTTTTCTACGGTATAGTTGTAGCTGCCGTTCTCGAGCTTGAACCCTGTTATGTTATTCGAGGACTGGTTCGATAAAGAGTTCACCATAACGGACCATGTCTGCCCGGAAGCAAGATTCAAGCCTGTTGACAGAAAGGTTACAGAAAAAGTTAGTCGGTAGAACTGAACGCCTATGGACTGATTGCTGCCAGCTATGGAGATATTGCCGGAATCATTCCTTACCGAATATCCTGCGACGTAAGCCACACTGTAGGAATAGCTTCCATTGACCTCATGGAACTCGATTAACGTGGAGTTGCCGGATTCTGTTGTGCCGTTGAGCGATGCTTCCCAGATAGTTCCCGGGGGTAACCCGGATTCAGTGAAGTACACTCCGTATGTCTTTACTCCGGTTTTCGTGAAAAATGCCGTCTCATTCAACGGCGATCTCATCGTCACAGAGGTTGAGGCATTTGTTCCGCTGTAACTTCCGTTTCCGCTCCCGGCCCAGAAGACAAACGTATGCCCGGTATATGGAGTTGCAGAAATATTCACCACGGATGATGAGTTATACCATCCCGAAGACGGAGTTGCCCTGCCGTAGGAAACCGGTGAAACAGAGAGGTTAAGGAAATACTCCTCCTGATAGGAAGCCATAATCGCCTTAGATGATCCTGAGATGTTGACTGTCCCATTTGAACTGGAGTTCACATATCTTGTTAACTTACCGGACATAACCGTATTCTGGAAAGAATAGTTGTAGGATCCGTTGGTAAGGTTCAGTGAGAATGTCGTGTTCTTGCTGGTATAATTCTTACCGGAAACTGTAACGTTCCAGGGGATTCCCGCAGGAATGCCGGTTTCACTCACATTGAGAGTATACAGCTTCTTGAGAGTGACATTGAGGAGAGAAACATGATCGGAAACCACAACGACTTCAGTCGAGAAATTTCTATATCCTGCCAGTTCGGCTCTGAACTGATAGCTTCCCGGGGAAAGTGCCAGGTTGAAGGAATTTCCCGCGTGATTCTCCGTTGTTCCGTTGATTGAAATGCTTGTGTTGCCTGGAGACACATTTCCGGATATCCACCCGTAATACGGGTATGAGAAGGATGAATACCCTTTGCTGGTATCCCCGGTGTAGAGAGAAAAATGAGCGGGAGTTAAAAGAGCACCTGAAACGTTGAGAATGAACTGGATCATCAGGTATGAGTTCTTGCCTAGGTCGATCTGTTTTGATTCAACATATGTAAAATGGACGTAAGTCAGGCTCCCCGTGGCAAATGCCGCAACATTGGTGGACGAGAAATTGGTGAAGATGTTGGTGTAGGTTCCCGAAGTAGAGTTGTACTGGATTACAGATACGCCCAAAAAAGCCTTCCACAACGGTGCTGTCGTGTACGTAGTGTTGATTCCGATCTCGAAATTCCACGTTCCGTTCATGATCGTTCCATTTAACGGTTCCGGGGTTATCCAGCCCTTGGGAGGAGGCGAAGCAGCCGGCAGAATTGACGAGTTGCCCGTAGTCTCTGTTCCTGGGTTGAAGATGTAATATCCCGGTTTGGAAACAGTGGCAATAGATATTGATGTACTGTTGTTAGATGGATATGCCAGAGTAACACTGGACGTGTTCCATGATCCTGCTGAAACAGAAGAAACATTGGAGGAAAGATACTGGGATGCGACTGGAGGTTGCTGAAGCAGAGCGGCAGTTCCCGCTATCGAAACCTGATCATGTGGCGCGCCCAGGGAGATTAATGGGAGAACCAAAGCTATCGCGATGATCAGCGGGAATCTCATCAATTAAACAAGTAATGACCGACTATTAAGCGTTTACAATGAGTTTTCCAGAATCAATTGGCAATATCTGACCACTTTTTCACGTACTTTTCAACTCTGTCAGGCTCGATCCCCATGGACCTGAGGTTTCCGGCGAGTATGTCTAAGAACTCAAGAAATTCTTCTGTCACTGGATTCTGGAGATCAAGGCTTGACGCTTTCAGTGATTCATCCATGACCAGACCGGATCTCTTGCCGATAAGGGATTCAACGTCGGAGGAGACCACAAGGAATCGTTCCTTCATTGGGCTGGAAATGCGCTGTGCTCCGGCAGCAGGAATCTTTTCGCCCACTTTGTTCCCAAGAGCAGATCTCAGGATCCTGCCAGAGAGATCATGGAAAGCTCTCTCCACATTCTCGCCACTCTTTGCACTGGTCAGAACAACCTGCCAATCTCTGCTCATGTCGCCCCAGTCTCTTCTTATCAGGTTGACAACTCTCTCGTACTCTGATACGGTGCGTGCAGGATCCCAGTTCACCAGATCAAGCTTATTCAACACAATGGACAATTCCTTCTCCCCGGAAGATTCAATGAAGCCAGGTATCCAGAATTCGAATACGTTCTTCATGCTGGATGGGTTTGTAAGATCTCCTACTATCAGTCCCCCGTCCACATTCTCAAGGGCCATCCTTCTTACCTCCCCGTGTGTTGTTCCGCCCATGACGTCCCAGACATAGAGGAGAAGATCTGTCTCCATACCATCATTATTGAACCTGATGTTCTTCTTGGATATGTTGACGCCAATAGTCTCTGCATAAGTTTCGCTGAATGCATTCTTCACAAATCTGGCAGCCAAGCTGGTTTTTCCAACTTTCGCGTCTCCTAGAAGCACTATTTTCTTTGCTATGGTCCTTGGCATATATTAGTTCATCCCCTTCATGAAATCTCCGTATACTGGCGGTTCTCAGTTTCGCGGCGTCCGTTTTCCCAGAGCCGGTCAAACATCCTTTCTATCCTCGAGGCGAAAACTTCAGAATTGCACCAGAAACCGGAAGGTTCCATCTTGAACCCACTGCTGTTGGGGGGTCTTGTATCGCTTATGAACTGAAACGTCTCCCTCCCATCAACAACCACCATGTTTGGAAGTGACTCTGTTTCATCGATTCTCACTGAAAATTTTCCGCCAAAGCCGGATATTATTTCCTCGGTACTTTCTGTCTGCTGAACAAGAATAGATACTCTGACTCCCTGTTCAACCTTCCTTGAAAGATACACTATGGCTGAACCGGAGGCCAGACGGAAAAGATTGCGTCGTTCGAGGATCATTTTCACACTGTTTCCGGATGAAGCAATCATCTCACTGATCGAAGAAAGTATCGGTGTGACCCCCCTCATTATCCTGAAACTGAATTCCAGGGCAGCACTGTCAGTTCCATACGAAGCCATCTCCTTCTCAAATCTCTCAATTGCCGATCTGCTCTCGTTCCTGAGCGATTGAAGATTCTGTTCTGAGCTCATTATAAGGAAAGAGGCAAGGGAGGAAAGAGGTACGGACCTGAATATCATCGGGGAAGCAGAAACAATCTCAACTGCACCTTTCTGCTGAAGATCGGCTATTATCCTGTAGGCCTTCGATCTTCCCATGCCGATGAGCGTCGCAAGTTCCGAGGCCCTGACTGACCCTTTTGTGCTCAGGACAACATAAGACATGGCCTCATCCTCGGAGAACCCGAATTTTCTGAGGAGGGAAAGTATGTCACTGAACCTGGAAGATATTAGTCTCGTATCCAACACATCAATAACCAGAGTTGTGATATTATTATTTCCAAACAACTCCGCTTGGAATCGGGATTGAGGAGGGACAGGTTTTCAGATCGGGTGCCCTTGGGCGTATAGAATCCGTATACATCAGGGATCCCGACGGGAATCTTCTGGAAATCTCAAACTACGTGCAGTCGTGAATGTATCCTCTAATCCTCTTCTATGAATTCTGAGGAGAGGGAGACATTGTAAACACGTGATTTGCTCTGGAGCTTAAGCCTGGGGGAAAGAACGCTTTCGCTGATCTCGCACCCTTCTCCTATGTTTGTCTGTTTCATAATCACGGATTTGTGTATCTTCGCGTTATCCTCAATCTTCACATGATCCATGATCATGGAGTCCACGATCTCCACATTCTTCCCTATTACTGCGTTATCGTATACGGCCGATGATGAGATACTGGTGCCCTTGCCTACCTGCACATCCTTTCCAATAAAGGTATTGCCCGCGATTGTCGCTGATGCAAGGATGGCCGCCCCTGTCCGAAATATCACTTTTCCCTTCACTGAATCAGTGTTCATGTCAGTTCCATATTTTTCGGTCATCAACTGGTTTGCCATGATCATGTCCATGGGCCTCCCAGTGTCCAGCCATGTGCCCTCTATCTTGAATCCATGGAGATTTATTCCGTTCCTCATGAGGTCCGGGAAAAGTTCCTTTGCAAAATCATACGGGATGTCTGCCGGTATGTGATCCAGTATCTCCGGCTCTATCACGTAGGCACCTGCATTCACAAGGTTCGAAAAAGCCTCTCCGGGAGACGGTTTCTCCATGAATCTCTTTATAATCCCGTTCTTCAGCTCCGCAACCCCGAACTGGGAAGGGTCGTTCACCTTGGTCAGTGCTACCGTGAGTTTCGCTCCACTTTTTCTGTGCGATTCCACCATTTCCATGACATTGAAGTCGGAGAGTACGTCTCCGCTTCCAACCACGAATGTATCGTCTATGAATCTTGATGCCAGTCTTATGCTTCCGGCAGTTCCGGCAGGTTCTTTTTCCACTGAGAAAAGGATGTGCTGAGCCTTATCCTTGAATTCAAGAACCCCTTTTATGAGGGCCTCGAACTTGTATCCGGTGGTAATTACCACGTCATCGATGCCTGCCTGGTGGAACGAGGATAACATGTAGTCTATGCACGGCTTCCCGGCAATCGGCACCAGCGGTTTCGGAATCGAATACGTGATGGGTCTGAGCCTGGTACCCTTGCCGCCTGCCATAACAATTCCCTTTAGGGACATATGATCCCGTTATGTCATCAGACGGATTAAAACCTGTTTACACGGCGCAAGTCTGGAGACACATACTGCATTCTGAACCGCGTGGCAATGGTACCTCAAATCAGAAGCCAAAGAAATTCGCGAATTCCACGGTACAAGGCACTATGATCTATACCTTCTTGTAATCTATTCTACCTTGGGTTTTCCCGTCTATCCAATTTTGTGGGGCAATCTGGGTCCTCATCGTAGCGACTTTGCGCTTGCACCATGCATTTCTGCGTCTTGAATACTTTCCGCAACGAAGAGGGAAATTATCGATGAGGTTATCAGAAATGTCTGTTCCTTGAATAGCCAGGATTAAAGCCGTACTATTGCAGTTTTCCTCGCTTGCGACTCCTTCTTATCCGCGTCCACATCAGAATGGAAGCAGTTGCCACCGCAACTGATATCACACCGTATACAAGGAACATACCTTCATTGCTGCCAGCACCGGCACCGGGAGGAGGCAATGGAAAGACTGTTACCTGATTGTTATAAGCCCCTGAAGCGTAAAGCGAGTTATCAACATGATTATAAACAAATACGAAATAAAAATAAGAGAAATCGATGTAGACGGTGAATGTTAAATTATTCTCAGCATTAAGGAAATAGAACATAAGGGTGTTCTTATTGGAAAAGACTTGAGCAACAATGTCATGAAGCATGGAATCATACGCAATAACAGGAAATAATCCAGCTATAGAGTAATGTGTTACTGCGTTCGTGGATGAATTTATCACCATAATGTTGGAATCAGAACTTGCCAGATATACGCAGCTGTTAGACGGGTCGAACACAATAGAAAGGTAATTATTGTACTGCTTTGTGTCATTAACAATTGATATATTCATTGAATTCAGGTTAAAATCAGCAACAACATTCCATCCCTCCCAGTTTGCCAAGAAAAAGAAACTGTTGTCAGAAGGATCGTAAACTGAGGATTGTAAGGCGAATAAACCCGGGGATGGCACTGTTAAATTCTCCATGATCCTGTTGGAAGGGCTTATCACAGAAATACCTTCTACCGATGGCGCGACGTAGGCATCGAAAACGTAAATATCGTTGTTTCCGGAGTCATATGCCATGGATACCATACTGTGGGGACCTCCAATATAGCTTAGAGATTGAGTGGTGGCGTTGATCACAGTCAAGTTCGGTGAATTATAATTCATCACATATACGCAGCTGTTGAATGGGTCGTAGATTAATTGAGAAGCAGAACCTCTAACGGGGTTCTTCGGCACAGGGATAGTATTTATGACGACATTGTTCACAGAAATAACTGAGACATTGCTGGAATTGGTATTCAAGACGTACACATCTCCATTTCTTGTATTCACAGCCAAACTGGATGGGATACTTCCGACCGAAATGTTTATTGGCGACACACTGTAGTTCAGTGGAGAGGGATCGGATAGCGCAGGGGAGGAAACGTTCCTAGCCACAGGATGATTGTATTCTCCCGCAGGTGCGAAACAGAGGGGCAAAAAAATGAAAAATACAGTAATTGCTGCAATCTTGAGTCTCATCGGTCACACCGAGTCCATAATAGATGAATAGCCACAAGTAATTTTTCCGCCTGCTTCTGGCTCTAATTTTATCCCGCTCTTCATCAACTCACTTCTTTCCGGCGTCCAATTCTTCCACATGTGCGATAGTCTTGCCATGCACTGTTGTTATCATTCATCTCAAGGCGGATCACAGTTCTCCCACGATAGAAAACTGATCCCACCCCAACTGCATGTCTGTAGTAAAGTCATAATTATGCGTGCACAGTTCGACTATGTAGAGAGGGGTGAAGGCCATGGCCTTGTATCCCAAAGTTGTGTTTCCCAAATATGTATCGAAATATATTGAGGAGAAATCTATGGAATAGAATAGTGGCGCATTGAAAACCACACCATGACTGCTTGGCGGCACTTCCACTATTGCCTCCGATGAGTATAAATTATCTCCAGAGCCATTGAAGTACGTACTGGATAGATCCGGTACTGAACCGTTCCACCATTTATTATTAGTGAGATCGTGAATTGAGTAGTAGCCAGTCTGCTCCACACTGTCGTTTATGACTATAACAGACACACTTATATTCACCAAATCCCCTGGAGAAAATACCCCACTCTCAGAGTTATAAAAGTGCGGGTTATTTAGTGGTCGAGAGCTCACCCCGTTGAAGGCCTCCCACCACGGTATGACGGTTTCCTGACCGTCCGAGGTGACATTTACTGCAAGGCCTGCTTGCCAGAGGTATGAATCATATCCATATCCTACTCCCCCAACGCCCGTCCAGATGCTTATATCATTGACTCCACTTCCACTGTAGGTTACGGATGGAATCTTCACTTTAGCGGAAGCGCCATGAAAGGTCCATCCCTGTGAACCGAATTCGTTGGCTACTGCGCCTCCCCAGTTTGCAGGGTAACTTGTAACCGCAAGAAGTATTCCATTCTCGTTTCCCGGGGTGAGAATCCAATTTGAATTTCCAGATGAGTAAGACACGTTTTGTACAGATCCGGAAGTGGTATACCAGTAATTCAAGGTTATGTCGTTATTTTCAAAGTATCCGTAAGCATTGTTATAAATTGTGAAACTGAAATTGTATGTTTGGTCAGTGTTCAAAGTTATATCACTTCCTGGGAGGTATCTTTCGCCTCCAATGCTTATTTGTAAATCATATGAGGCTTCACCAGCGCTTGCCGAGGGTTCGCCGATATTGTATATGTATGTCACAGTACTGGGCGTCGTACCGCCACCGCCTCCCGGTGGGCGCGGGAACATGTCTGGAGAAATAACGCCGTTATTTTTGCTCGAATTATTATGTCCCGAACCTCTCTGAGAGGAGTAATCTGCCACACTTTGCTTTGCGGATCTGTTGGCCTGATGGTACCCGAGGCCAGCAAACGGGATCATCGAAAATACCATCAAAAAAGCAATGCATACTGTGGTAACAAGCATGGCATTTCTCTTACTCTCTCTCTCTCTTCTAACCTGTTAGGCAATACTGATCCGCGTACCTTCATTGGAGATCAAGAATACATGTGCCTGGTTTATTAGAATCTTCGTATGCCAAGTAAGGATTCAGCCGGCTAAACTCTTACCGAACTCTTTTGCATTCCGAAGAGATGGATGGTATGTCCATCCCTAGATGGGAAGGCACTCCCCCGAGGAGTAAGACGGTTAAGATGGGCTGTTCGAAAGAACATATCAGTTTCAGTGGCATGTTCTCCGCGAGGAGAAGGGACATATGCCTCAATCCCTCCTCTGGAACCAGCCAATCGTTGCGTCCCGATTCACAAGACCCGGACAACAACAAGCCCACGATTCAGTGGTAGGCAGTTGACCGTTCACTGTGGTGTTCCACGCACTGCTTCTTCCCTCGTCTCAATACAAATCACCTTTGCCTAACGATTGAAAACTGATTCTGTCTTGATAGTATATCTCTTGTGAAATCACGAGGCGAACTATTGAAAGGCCATGCGAGGGGAGGGATTTGAACCCACGAACCGCTTCCGGACAGGATCTTAAGTCCTGCACTTTTAGCCAAGCTTAGCTACCCTCGCTCATCTCTTACGCGATGCACATGATCGCAATCTCTACTTGAAAGTGATGATAGATTAATACATAGATTCTCATATTGTGTACCATGGCAATACCGGGCGGGATACCAGATGACGCTGAACTGATTGACTTTGAAATTGAGAAGGACAGCAACTGGGCAACAGTCAAGTTGAAGGACGGGTCAAAACTTGAGATTAAGATGGAGATTATATCAATCCTCAGGGCGGGGAACGACATGAACACTGGAATGCCGTTGTACATGGTTCAGGCTACCAATATTGTACGCGTCAAACATGTTCCAAGAGAATTGATGGTAAGGAAACCCAAGGATGACGGCAAATCGCAACCGATGTACAGATAAATGATAGGGCATGGACAGGAAAGACGCTGAGATACTTAACATTCTGAGGCAGGATTCCAGGACCCGTAACGTGAAAATAGCCGAAAAGATCGGAATCTCAGAATCGGCGGTAAGGAAGAGGATCTCCCGCCTTGTTTCCAGAGGGCTCATCGCGGGGTTTACCATAAAAACTGCAAATGAACAGGTCAGTGCCATTGTGCTCCTGAAACTCGAACCAAGGAAGACCGGGGAGGTCATGGCGTCCCTGAAGAGCAGGGGAGTAGAAATTTTTGAATTTTCCGGCAATTATGATCTGGGAGTTTCAGTATCTGCATCTGATCTCCAGAGCCTTAACAGATATCTGGACGAACTGAGGGAACTTGACGGAGTAGTTGAAACAGATACCCTCGTAAGGTTGAAGTAATTGCAGGAATGGTTATTGCTCAGAACGATAACCGGCAAGATTAATTTCTACGGGGAGGAATAAACATAACCGAGGCCAGATCGTCATTACTCCTTACTGAGAACAGGCAGTTCTGGGCCATCACGTTTGCATCATCCATCAGGTCTCTTGCCTTCGGTGCGAGCTGGCCTTTCATGGCGGTGTATTTCAACAGGGGACTCGGGTTCCCGCTATACTATGTTGGGATAATATTCACCCTGTTAGCGGCAGTTTCCATGCTGTTCAGCCTTGTTGGTGGAATACTGAGTGACATCATGGGGCGCAAAATTACCCTGATCTTGGGGAGTAGCTTTGGTTCGGTAATATTCGCTCTTCTTGCATATCTAACCTATGGCGCGTTCAACCCATTGATCACGGCACTCGCCTTCATACTTTCCTCCATTTCCGGGTCCCTGGTATTTCCCGCATCCTCGGCAATGGTTTCAGACCTGACTTCTACCGGGGACAGATCAATGGCATATTCAATCTACAGAGTGGTTACAAATCTAGGGTGGGCAATAGGCCCGATCACGGGGTCATATCTCTCACTGCTGGGAATGCAATGGATTTTTGTATTCCTCTCGTGCGCTTCAATAGTGCAACTTGGGATAATTCTGGCCTTTGTAAGAGAATCAAGTACACTACCGGTTTCCGGAACGGGAGCAAGAAAGGGCAGTATAAGGGCAGACAGGTCCCTGAGTAAGGACATCCTATTGTTCAGTTTTGCAACTTTTTTCATCATACTAGTCGCATCGCAATTCTCTGTCACCCTTCCAGTATATGCCAACACGTATGCTGGAGTGAAGGAATGGCAGATAGGTTACATATATGCCGTAAATGGCGTTGTGGTCGTTCTGGGGCAGATCCCTATGAGCATGATCACGAGGAAAATGAGGGATACGACAGTTATGATGTTTGGAATGTTCTTCTACTCACTGGGATATGCCCTGATAGGGCTTTCCACCACCCTTCTGCAGATAATGTTCATCATGGTGATAATAACCACCGGCGAGAACTTTACAACTCCAGGCATGACCACCGTAGTATCCAAGATAGCACCAAAGGGAAAAACTGGATTCTACATGGGATTCAACAGCATGATGAACTCGACCGGAAGAGCACTGGGCCCATCAATGGGTTCTGCGATTCTTTATCTCGAAAGTGCGCGCCTGCAGGTTGCGTGGGTAATGATAAGCTCCTTCGGTATCATTGCAATAGCGGTTATGCTTGTTTTCAGGAAAATGTACGAGCCTAATGGCACATCGCCGGAATAGTACTCATTGCAGGGAGTGTATACTTAGCAAAGTATTCTTTCTCATTACTACATTAATTTCATCTGTCATTTCTTTCTAATTCGTGCCACACTCCAATTTCGGGTTCGATAAAATTAAATAAATAATGTTTATAGCAATCTGAGGGCTTGAAATGGCAGAAGAAAACATCATCTACGTGGGCAAGAAACCGACAATGAACTACGTCCTTGCGATAGTGACACAGTTCAATAACAATGTGGACCACATAACAATAAAAGCACGAGGCAAAGCCATAAGCAAAGCCGTCGACATAAGCGAAATTACAAAACACAAGTTCATCCAGGAGCTAAAATACGGAAATATCAAGCTTGAAACAGAAGTGGTACACGGGGACAGAGGCGACTCCAACGTCTCGTCCATAGAGATCATTCTTACCCGTTAACCATGGTGAAATGTTCCTGTCACCAGCAAACGGTTAAATGAAAAGTTACGATTCTCCATTGGAAAATAGGTTCCGATGAGAAGCCTCTATGAGTGGGAACTCAGTTTGAAGGAGAAGGTTGACGGTATTAACCGTTCCCTGCTGGAAGCAGTACGGTGTGAGGAAGAGAATCTGTCCAGCATGGCAAGGTACACAATTGAGGCTGGCGGCAAGAGGCTGAGACCTATTCTTACCATTCTCAGCTACTCGATGGTTTCTGACGAATCATACGAAAACATCATGGATCTTGCAATCGGGGTAGAACTTGTCCACACTGCGAGTCTGATACACGACGATATAATCGACATGGCAACGACAAGGCGTGGATTGACCACTCTGTCAGAAAAATACGGCATTTATAACGCAATTGTTGTAGGAGATTACCTTTTTACCCGGGCATATGAACTAGCCTCAAGATACGGCCCGGAAGTTGCAAGGATCATGGCGCACGGGGCAGTGAAACTTGCTGAAGGACAGACGCTTGAATATGTGAATCTGGGTAATCTCAATCTCAGCGAAGAACTGTACCTGAAAATTATTTCGGATAAGACTGCAAGCTTCTTTGCGGCGTGCGCAGACGGAGCCGCAGTTGTCGCAGCATCGAACATGAAGGTGAGGAAGAGCCTTTCGGATTTCGCATACAACATGGGTATGGCTTTCCAGATCACTGATGACATCCTGGACATTATGGGCGACGAGAAGAACATCGGAAAAACGGTGTTTGCAGATCTGAAGCACAATGCCATCACTCTTCCCATAATATATACACTAAATTCGGGCGGAGAAAATGCCAGGAAGCTGGAAGACATACTTAAGAACGGGTTAAATGAAAATTCCAGATCTGATCTCAGGAGGATATTCGTGGATTCCGGCTCCATAGACATGTCTTTCAGGAAAGCCAAGAAATATGTTATGGATTCAATCGAGGCGTTGCAGAGGACAGGTAAGTCTCCAAACCTGGAAACCCTGATGGATCTCTCCATGATAGTGATACAGAGGATAGAAGACATAATCTGAATAAATTTTAAGCAGGAAACCATGCTTATTCAATGGACACAGGAAATACCATTTCAAAGATTCTCAAAGAGTTCGGACTGGAGAAGGCTAATTTTGGCACGTATTCTGGCGACTGGCACTCAAACGGCGGGGAAGAGATCGCTTCTGTAAGCCCGATTGACGGATCAATACTTGCAAAGGTGTCCACAAGCTCAGAAAAAGATTATGAGATAGTCCTGAAGAAAAGTCAGGAGGCTTTCAGGAAGTGGAGGGAGGTTCCACCGCCGAAGAGGGGAAACCTGATCAGGGAAATAGGGAATGAACTGAGGAAGGAGAAGGAGAGACTGGGAATGATAGTCTCTCTTGAAGTGGGAAAGACCATTTCCGAGGGACAGGGAGAAATACAGGAAATGATAGACGTCGCCGATTTCGCCACCGGGCTTTCCAGGCAGCTGTACGGGCTGGATATCGCCAGCGAGAGGCCAGATCACAGGCTTTCGGAACTCTGGCAGCCCCTTGGAGTCGTGGCAGTGATCTCATCTTTCAACTTTCCATCATCAGTGTGGTCGTGGAACTCCTTCATCGCAGCGGTATGCGGCGATGCAGTGATCTGGAAGCCTTCATCCAAGGCCCCATTGACTGCCATAGCGGTAATGAGGGTCGTTGAAAGGGTGATCAAGAGAATGAAGATGCCGGAAATATTCTCACTCGTCACAGGATCCGGAAAGGTGATAGGGGATAGGCTGGCAAACGATCCCGCTATTCCACTGATCTCATTCACGGGTTCTATACCGGTAGGAAAAGGGATCTCCGAAAAGGTTGCCTCCAGATTTGGGAGGACAATACTTGAACTTGGCGGGAACAACGCCGCGATTGTGTCGGACAAGGCAGATCTAGAGATTGCACTCAAAGGAGTCGCATTCGGTGCACTCGCCACCTCTGGTCAGAGATGCACCACTACAAGGAGGGCCATCATCCATGAGAAGATATACGATGCATTTGTGTCAAGGTTGAAGGATATTTACAGTTCTGTCAGGATCGGGGATCCCCTTGAACCGGGAACGCTGGTTGGACCCCTGATTGACGACGATGCAGTCAAGAAGTTCCTCTCTGCAATAAGGGGTGCGGAGCAGGAAGGTGGCGTTGTACTGCATGGAGGAAAGAGGATCAGGGGGAAGGGATACGGGAACGGACATTATGTGACGCCTGCCCTGATCGAGGCGAACCCGAACATGAAGACGGTCAGGGAAGAGACCTTTGCACCAATACTTTACCTGTTCAAGTACAGGACAATGGAGGAGGCCCTGGAAATTCATAACTCGGTTCCTCAGGGACTGTCATCCTCAATATTTACTACCGATCTCAGGGAGGAAGGGGAATTCCTATCTGCCCATGGATCCGACTGTGGTCTTGCAAATGTCAATACCGGAACTGCAGGTGCAGAGATTGGAGGTGCCTTCGGCGGGGAGAAACAGACCGGCGGAGGAAGGGAGAGCGGCAGCGATTCATGGAAGCTCTACATGAGGAGGCAGACCGTGACAAGGAACTATGGCAGGACACTGCCCCTTGCCCAGGATGTCAAGTTCAGAATTTGAGTAATTATTACTCACAATCATTTTTGACCAACAAATAATTATTTCCAGGAATAACTACGTCCCCTGTTGGAAGGCAGAACCCTTACTGGAAAGTTCGTGAAGTCGGTTGAAGTGGTGCCCGAAAAAGGCATTGGAATAGATGATCTCAGGAACGCTTCCGGACTGCTTTCCGGCGTAGTGGACATGGCCACCGTTCCAGAGAACCCCATGGGAAGGCCAGGCATAGACCCGGTTTCCGCTCTTCTTGAGATTACGCGGGGAACTTCCATAGAGCCGGTACCGCACATTACTCCTCGGGACAAGAACTCCCTATACATACGGTCACAGATCCTCACGGCGATAAAGTTCGGAATAAGGAGGTTCTTCGTGATCGGCGGGGACAGGATATCTCCTCAGGTACAATCAAAGGAAGTGAGGGAACTTGACGTGTTCCAGACGATCGATCTCATAAAATCTACGGCAGCTGGAACCGGGGAGGAAGTGGAGGTTGGATCGGCATTCAACCCTTACAGGGAGAACGAGAGTAAGTTTGCCATGAAGAAGATGGACTCCGGTTCATCGTTCTTCATAACACAGGTTCTCACCTCTGCAGAACCACTTATCAATGGAGGCTTTACCAGGGAGAACGCCTTCCTGATCGCAGGCTTCATGCCGATGAAGAAGAGGTCGTCTGTGTCAATGCTGGAGAAAATGGGAGTAAGAATCAAGGGAACGCGGTTTGAGAGGATTGCTGATAGCGAGGACCCTCTTGGGGAATCGACCCGTGTGATACTGGAGACTGTTGACGAGATAAGGGGACTGATCTCCGGCGTACACATCATGCCCATGGGGGATTATGATACCGCAACAAAAATACTGGAGTGCATATAGATGGATGGAATCAAAAGACTGGTTTATGGAATATATCCGAGAAGTGACAGCCTGAGAATACAGATAAGCAGGTGGGAGAGGAAGAAAGTCGGAACTGAGGATCTCCGCGTTGAGATCAGGAAGGAGAAAGAAGAGATTATTGAGGCATTCAGGACAAGTTCGGAGTTCTACACGGACCCCGCAGTGAACTGGCATGACCTGTTCAGGCCAGTGGTGGGACTTCTTGACGGAGTATCTTTCGGGAGACTGGAAAGGTACATGGAAACAAATACGTTTTACCGCCAGCCGGTTATCAATGCACTTCCAACCCTCAGGGCAGACTTTCATGAACAGGCGGTAGAGGAGAACCTTCCTCCACCGGTATTCCAGGAGGATGCCAATTCATGGCTCCTGCTACCCTCTCCCTACTCATTTTACAGGGCTTCCCAGGACAGGGCAGGAATAGGTTTCGATAAGTTTTCTGAGGCTGTCTTCAGCGCATATGAGGAAATTGCAAGGACCAACGGAAAATCCAGTATAGTCCTCAGGGAAATATTTCCCTACGATGATTCTATACCATCGTCCCTGGGCAATCTCAACGGAAAATTCAACGTGATCCTTGTTACACAGGGGGGGATCAGGAAACCGGCTCCAGGTAAATTTGCGGGTAAATTTTATTCTGTGGTAGTTCAGGAAGAGGAACTGGGCTTTGTGGGCGAATACTCTGGAATACCGGGAATCCCGATCATAGATGCAAAAAACACGAGGCTTGAGAACACCGAGCAACTCAGGAACAGGATAAAGGAGACAAGGGAGAACCTCGGGGAAAGGGAACTGCTAATCACAACCAATCACCACCTTGACTTCCTGCCTCGCATAATAGCAGACAGGAAGCTTGGGATATTGAAATCGCTGGGAGGACAGTAAATGTCCAGGGAATTCATCACTCAGGAAATTGGGAGTTTCAGGAAACCGGAGTATCTTTCAACGACCTTCAGGAAAGGAGGAACCGAAGTAGGTATATTGAAGGAGAGGGCGACACTTGAGACGCTGGAACTCTTCCGGAAGTCAGGCATTGAAAACGTTGGCGTTGGAGGGGAGATGTTCCGGTGGGAAATGTACGAGCATCTGGCTGAACACATGGAGGGAATAAAATTCCACGGGTTTGTGAGGTCTTTCGATAACAGGTACTTCAGGAAGGGAAGTGTGGTCTCAGAACTCAGGAGGACCTCTCCTTTCCATCTGGACGAACTGAGGTATGTCGAGGCTGTGGCTCCAGAGGAGATCAAGGTTCCCATAACCGGTGCGTACACAATGATGGACTGGTCCTTCAACGAGCACTACAAAGACAGGCATGACCTTGCAATGGACTTCTCGGATGCCATTCGCCAGGAGATAAAAGAACTGAGACAGGAGTGGATCAGCTCGGGCAGATCGGGGCCGCTGCAGGTACAGATTGATGAGCCTGCTGCAACGACCCACCCGTCTGAAATGGACATACTGCGGGATACCATTGAAAGAAGCATAGAGGGGATACAGGGATGCGAGTTCACGATTCACGTCTGTTACAGCACGGACTACAGGATACTTTACCGTTCCCTGGCAGACACGAAGCTTCACGGATACAACCTGGAATTCGCAAACAGGGACACCCTCAGGCCTGGTTCTGATCCTGAGTCAAGGATTGCATACCAGGAGGTCAGGGACTTTGCGGACATGCTTCCAGACAGGTTTCTTGGGCTTGGGGTCACGGATGTTCACATAGATCAGATCGAATCGCCGGAACTGATCCGTGACAGGATCAGCTATGCGATCAAATTCCTCGACCCAGGAAGAATACGATTGAACCCGGACTGCGGGCTCCGGACAAGGAGCAGGGAGGTCGGCTTCGGTAAACTGGATAATATGGTCAGGGCAAGGGACCTCATAGCGGAGGAGTCCTGACCCTCCTTCTCAGAAGGTTCACCGTAAAGGCAGCATAGACTACAATCAGCATTATCATCCCGACGTTTCCCATGAGGTTGTAAAGGGAAAGCGGGTTCACAGTCATGACTTGGCTCTGCCCAACGAGCATTCCGTTGGACAGGTATGCCAGAACCTGGACGTAGTGAGTGGACTGAGGGGAGGACAATGAAATGAGTTTGCTGCTTGAGGTTCCCGGTACCGATATTGTATTTGGACTGCCAAATGAACTGTCAGTGGAATATTCCACCATGAAATATGCTGGAGTGGTTCCGGAAAAACTCCATGAGATGTAGAGGAAATCGAACAGGAATGGATAGGAGAATCCCAGTTTTACGGGATAGTTCGTAGCCAGGAAAACAGCTTTCATGGTTATGTTCAGCGTGGCGTTAGACGTGACGTCATAACTCACTTCGGTGCTGTTGTATCCGTACTTGGAAAACGTGATGTTGTGGCTTCCCGGGCTCAGGTAGATGTAATATGAACCATTGGCAGCAGAATATCCTGTTGGGAATCCAGTTGAATTAACCTCCACAGAAGAGAGCGGAAATCCATAGCTGTAGTCCTTGACCACTCCGGAGATAAGAAATGCGTTGAAGTCCGGATGTAGAACCACTGAATACAGGGCATTTGTTCCAGGGTAGAGTGTAATACTTGAAGAGTAGCTGCTGAAATTCAAATGGGTAACAGACAATTGATATCTGGCTGGAGTGACGTGGAAATACGTGTATCCATCTGTGCTCTTTCCGGAAGTTGAGTTAAGATGTACGGCCGAATTTGAAGGGAACGTGTAAACGGAAACGTTGACCGGCTCAGGTATTATGGTACGGGATACCGAAGTCGCGGAACTTGTGTTGAAACCTGTCGAAATTGGGAAGTATCCGCCAGCCACGATTTGCAGCGGTAAAAAACCCAGATACGTTGGAACTGAAAAAGTTCCAGTTCCCGATATAGTCTTGGAAGTCTGGTGGAACATGTCGTAATAGAGAGTCACCGGAACGCTGTAGTACGGGACAGAATTATTAACGGTTACGGTGACATCGGACATAGAAGGCACGTAGATCATTCTCGTAACGGATCCGCCGCTGAAAGTTGCCGTGACGTTGTATATGGCGGAACCGGGAAATTTATAAGAAGGGCTGAGCAGTGGACTCCCGTTAACATGCCACTGGGTATTTGATTCCGGCGAGGAGAGCGTGAAGTTTCCAACAGATGGATTCTGCAGGGATATGGAATAGAGAATGCCAGCTGCGGGGGTACCTCCATCGATCGATCCATTCTTCTGTGAATAAGAACCAGTGACAGAATAATTCCCGGGACTGCTGGAATAGATGTTTATGCTGTTATACCCTGGATCAGGGAAGGCAGATCCGTGAGTTTCGTAAGCGTAGGATGGTGTTGTTGACGCGCTTCCAAGGTGCAGTTTCACGGAGGTGAATGATGCATTGAATGGCTTTATCAGGTTGTCGTAGGAATGATAGGAAGAAGCCCCGACACCAGGGTACATCATCCCAAGGCCGGTCAGAAAGACATCCAGCTTTATGGAACTGCTTCCCGAAGATAATGTAACATAGGTCTGGTTCACAGATAAATACAGGTTGCCCGAGACTGCTAATCCAGGGGTCGGGTGTGTGATCAGAATCTTCTTGTTGATTCCGGTTCCGTTCTGTTCAACCGAAAGCATGAGATATTCCGAGTTGTTATAGACCAGGAGACCGCCTCTCACATTGTTCTGCGAAGAGGAAAAGTATTGCAGGTAGTAATAAAATCCTCCTTCATATGGTGCAAGGGATTTATTGTAATTAACGGACAGGCCTGCAGATATTCCTGGTGAGTCATACCCAGAACCGTTGAAGGCGACACTGGAGTAATAACCCTGCAGCAGTTGTTTGCTGTAGTTAATCAGGTTGGAAACATGTGGGGTCCCAAGGCCGGTCACGGGGTTCCATCCCGGACCAGCATAATAGTAACCGTTGCTTCCGCTGGTGATCTGGTTAAAAGCTCCTGTGTACACAGACGAATTGTGCATCTGGTACAGAAGAGGGTTAACATTACCCATGGACCTGTTATTGAACTGATCCATCATCGCCACTACGGCAGCCCAGATTGGAGTACTCAAACTGGTTCCTCCCACATCATAAACGTTCCCCTTCATGACCACGTATACTGGGGTCTGGGGGTCAGCTATCATCGCCACATCCGGAACACCGCGTGAACTGCTGTTCACAACACCTTCCTGCCAGTAGGGCGCACTGAAATACTGACTGTAACCTCCTCCGCTCCCAAAGGTCTTGCCGTTGCTTATGCCTCCCCACGCAACCTCTGAATACGCATGATTCCGAAGGAACAGCGAGACACCTCCCACGCTTGTGACGGTGGGCACCGATGCAGGATAATTTACTGTGAGTCCACCCGTGCCATCGTTTGCACCACTGTCTCCCGAAGCTGCGAGAACGGTGATATTGGAAGCAGCTGCACTGGAATATACGGAATCCATCTGGTTTACCTCTGAGAATGAAAGGCTGGATTCAGGGGTTCCCCAGCTCAACGAGATTATGTTCCCAAGCCTGCTGGATATCGCAAGGCTCACCGCATCGTTAAGCTGACCTGCGGCATTTCCTGCCTGCAGGAGGAGAATGTGGGCAAGCGGAGCCATTGCATGAGCCCACTCCACATCCAGAGCGGTTTCCAGGGCCCAGGAATTATTCGAATAGTACGCACCCGATCCTACGTTTTGTATGGTCAGGTTTACGGGAGGAAGCCCTGAAAAGTTGTCGAAAACGTTAAGGTCGTACTGCAGCGCCGGGTCTCCGTAGGCATCAATCACAACTATTGTTATTCCCTGCCCGCGGAACCCGTGTGAATAATCCCATTTGAACCCGTAATACTGGGACAGCTGACTGGGTGTGTATGCAAGTGTCGAACCTGATGCAGAAGACGTTGCTATAAAAGGCGTATATGTGGTATTCTGGGAAAAGGACTTCAGGGGAAAGAATTTCTGGAGATAATGAATCTTGCCCTCAATTACAGTCGTTAGAGATGACGGAAAAGAAATCCTGTCCAGAAACCCGTAACTCTGGACGGTAACATTCATGCCGGTAAATTCAAGGTTAATTTGATTGGAAACTGCGTGGTAGTTATTGCCAAGAAACAATTCCAGGGAACTGTCCGCCCCACTGCTAGTCACACCATTCAAGTGGAACGCCGGGGACGCCCCGTCATGGGTGTAAGGCAATAGGGTGAGCGATGAAAACAGCAGGACTGGAATCAAGAGGTATACTGTGAGAGTTCTGCGCATTCAGTGGGTAATATAAATTCTTATTAATGAATTATTACTAGTTCAAGCCCGGAAAACTGGCGTATCCATCAACCGCTGCAAGACGGATGCCAGCCACAATTATTTTGTTGTGCCCTGGGTTATACATAGCGTATAAGATTGATTCCTGAAGAGAGTTTCCTCGCTGATCAGTTCAGAAAGTACTATCGCCGGAAAGAGATCATAATGCCGGACAGAATCCAATCCAGGGAGATTGGATTTATACCGTTCACTGGGACCATGGTTCGGCACTATTCCTTCCAGGACGCGAGATATGCCTCAGCGTTTGTGAGGAAGATCGTGCCGAGGCATCTGTACTATTCTACAGCCTACTACAGGAAACCAGAGGAAAGGGTGATGCAGGACAAAATGTGGCTCGGGGCTGAACTTATATTCGATCTGGACGCAGATCACCTGAAAAACGCGGAAAGAATGGCATATCATGAGATTCTTGAGGAGGTGAAGAAACATACAGTCAGACTGGTAAACGACTATCTCCTCGGCGACCTGGGCTTCCAGAAGGAAAAACTTCATGTTTATTTTTCCGGAGGGAGAGGTTATCATGTCCATGTCCACGGTGAAGATGTATATGCTATGACATCAGACATGAGGAGGGAGGTTGCCAACTACTGCAGGATGGAGGGATTCGGTCACCAGGAATACCTCAAAACACTGGGGAGGAAACAGAAGAACGGAACCGGGATCACTGTCCGTTTCAGCCAGTATTTTTCTGACTTTGTGAAGAGGCTTGAATCTGGCGGAGAAGAGGAGGAAGCCATTGCTCTCGGTATACTTGGAGAAAAGGCCATGAAAACGCTGCAGAAGAATATGGATGCCCTGGTGAAGGCGGGAAGCAAGTTCAGGAAGCGATCTGAATTGCTTGCTGAGATGTGGGGTTCAAGACACATTAACCTGAGCGCCGAGGAGAACGAACTTCTGAAAGGATTAATCAATATATTCATTGAGAAAAACGCCTGTGAAATAGACGAGCCTGTTACAACCGACGTTCACCGGCTCATCAGGTTTCCCGGTAGCCTTCACGGAAAGACCGGACTTGAGGTCGTCCCGGTGCAGATCGATGAACTTGGGGGATTTGATCCCCTGAAATCTGCGATTCCCGACGTCTTCATGGAAGGAGAGGAGGAGGTGATTGCGCCGCAGCGCATTGAAATCTCAATGGCAGGAAAGGAATTCGTGCTTGAAAGCGGGTTAAACAAGGTCCCGACATATCTTGCGATATTCCTGGTTGCGCAGAAGAAGTGTAAACTAAAATAATTATTACTTTATTCTGGATATCGGTAAGTCTCTTATAGGTAACATTCATTATCCATATATGACGGAATTCAAAGCGTCGAAGACACTGGAAAATCTTAAGGCAGGATTTGCGGGAGAAAGTCAGGCAAACAGGAGATACCTCTACTTTGCCCAGAAGGCGGACGAAGAGGGATATCAGGAGATAGCATCAACCTTCAGGTCCACGGCAGACGGCGAGACAGCCCATGCCTTCGGGCACATGAACTACATTAAGGTTGCAGGCGACCCGGTAACGGGGGAGCCCATTGGAACGACTGAACAGAACCTGAAATCGGCAATCGCAGGGGAAACATACGAATATACCCAGATGTACCCTGGTTTCGCAAAGGTTGCAAGGGAAGAAGGTTTTGATGACATTGCCCACTGGTTCGAGATTCTCTCCAAGGCTGAGAAGTCACACGCAAAGAAGTACGAGGATACGCTGGCAAAAATAAAGTCGCAGTGAATCAAAATTGGCAATCGATATAACCGAAGTGCTAACGCCAGAGAATTACGCAAGGGAACGCGAGACACAGAACAGAAACGCAACCCAGCTGGAGAAGAAGAGGAGGGTATCAACTTCGACATTCACCTTCCTCTTCGAGAACAGGGAACTTGTCCTGAACCAGATCAACGAAATGGTGTTTCTCGAGAAGATACACGATCCGGACGAAGTGAGATATCTGATAGATATCTACGGGGAACTTCTGCCGGCTCCCGGGACGCTCAGTGTTTCCATGTTCATCGAGATCACTGACCCGCAGCAGCTGGCCAGGGAGATGCCAAGACTTGCAGGCATAGAAAAATACGTTTACATAATATTTGATGGCAATGAAGTGAAGGCAACCCCGGAGGAGGGAAGATCCACTGACGTGCTTGAGTCAACTCTCCAGTATCTGAAATTCAGGTTCAGTCAGGAGAATATTGCCAGATTCAGGTCCTCAAAGAATATCTTCATAGAAACAAGGCATCCTGCCTACTCAGAATCTGCAAGGATTCCGGATGAACTCAAGAAAACACTGGAACTGGAGTTATAATCATAAAAAAAGGAGGGATTAGCAGCAGCCGCATCCCCCATCTGCATGGGATCCGCATCCGCAGCCCTGTTCCTCCACTTCAAGCTTTTTCTCTTCTTTTCTCACGGTCGTTTCCAATAATTCACCCCCTTTAGAGAATAATGCGTTATCAGTTTAAAAGATTATTTGTTTTGAGCCACTACAAAGACGGCAAATGATTATCTTCATGAGGTCAATCCCGGCTGAGGAAAACAGGGCCAGATGGATAATAGATTCCTCATTTCCATACGTTCATTTATAATTTCTGCCGGGGCAGCAGCAGCAGCTTCATTCGTGGGCGTTTACGGGGTGTTTCTCGGGGCTTCTCCGGCAGAAATGGGTTTTCTGCAGTCCACATCCACCTCCGTTTCCAATGGCGGACAGATCCTGTGGGGACGGATAAGCGACAGGGTCGGAAGAAGGTTGCCATTCCTCATAATGGGGAGCATCTCGCTGGCCGCGCTCTGGTTCATGATGCCCTACGTAGCTAACCCTGTGAACCTGATAATCGTCTACTCCCTGATCTCTCTGTTTGGAGCAATGATTACGGTCAACTGGTTTGCATTCATAGCTGACAGTGTTGATCAGCAGCGACGGGGAAGGTTTCTCTCACTGATAAACAACCTGTCATCGGTTGGCACCATAATTTCAATTCTGGCAATGAGTCTCTTCTTTGGAGGAAGTGCGATCCATGACCTTGCAATACCGTTCATGGCCGCCTCTGCATCCTACCTGATCTCCACAGTGCTACTGTTCAGGGGGAGGGAAGTAAAGAACAAGGCGCAGAAAATTACGGGAATGAAGGAAACGATCAGGGAAATGAGGAGTGACAGGACATTCTCCCGTTACTTCTTCGCAACCACCGTTCAGGCCTACTTCTGGTCAATGGCATGGCCAATGTTTCCAATGACAATCGTGGCCGTGATGAAATTCAACGTTACGCAGATTGCCTACCTCACAGTGGCATCCCTCTCCATCACAGTGATAGGCCAGTATCTGATGGGCAGGATCGTAGACAGGTTCAACAGGGTGCCGCTGATCTTTCTAAACAGGATGATGCTTTGCGTCATTCCCCTGATGTACGGGTTCTTCCAGAACCTTCCTGAATTCCTGGTCATGGAAATCTACAGCGGGTTCGTGGGGGCCATACAGACAGTGGTAATGACGTCATATCTCCTTGATATTTCACCTGCAAGATCAAGGGCACAGTACATCTCAACAATCAATGGGCTCAACGGAGTTGTTTATCTCTTCGGTGCACTTTCTGGAGGATTCCTCCTGCAGTTCCTTGTTGGTTCCTATGCTCTTAGGACTGCCCTCATGATTGCCTACATCATAGTATTCGCTGGAAGGCTTGCTAGTTCTTTCCTCTTCCTCAGGCTGGAGGAAGCTGGCGGCAACTCAAGACGCGACTTTCCCCTATTCAACATTCTTCTCAGGTGGAAACAGCCCGGAAATCCCTCAGGAACCACAGTGGGCCCCAGATGACGGTGAAGCCAGTCATGCGGTCATTCAACTTATTCTCTGATCAGGTCAGTTTCATCTAGTGTTTTCCAATCTTCAGTTTCTCTATGAGGACGCTGGCTTCCCTGCTCGTAAGCTCGTCCAGGCTCTTCTTCCGGACATCTGCAAGGTAATCCCTCGAAATTTCCATGCTATCCTCTGTCTCCTGAAGGCCCTTGATGAATTTGACCTGCTTTGGTGAAGCTGGTTTATCTGAAATATTGCCTGGTACCTCCCCCTTGATATCCTTGAGGAGTTCAATCAGCTCCGAAGCCTCCTCTATGGATAGAAAGTTCAAGTCCTCCTTCCTGTGCATTTTCAGGTACTTGTCTGATTCGACTTTCCTGTTCTCGTCCTTTGTGAGAGTCTGTAGGAAAGAGAGCTGTTTTCCTGTCAGATGTGTCGATGACTTCTCATTCTCAACCCTGATCTTCTTGAGTTCGTCAATCAGTTTGGAAGCATCCTGGACGCTCAGTTCTTCAACCCTGCCCTTGCCTGCGCTTCTGAGGATCGCCTGTGCTTTTTCATTCCGCTCCGGGGAAGAATCCCTGAGTTTCATTATGAAGCTTATCTGGTTCTTTGTCGGTCCCGAGTTGCTCATTTATTCGTTCCTCCGTGATGTCTCTATACAGGAAGTCAACCACAACTTCTGCATTCTCAAGTGAACCATAGGATAGAATATCGCGTCTCAGGATATAGTATTTATAGGAACGTCTTGGGATTGCACAGGACCCCTTGATGGGCATAGTCTGAATCGACCATTTGCATCATGCAGGATGCGAAGCGTCTGAGATCAGCCGTATTATCTCCCCTCTCAACCTGAGTGAGTTCAGGACCACTGAACTGGAACTCATCCCCATGGCAAGCGCCGCCAGGATGGGAAGGAATCCATAAATGGAGAGGCCGAAGAAAGGAACCAGAACTCCTCCTGCAACTGGTATCAGGACACAGTTGTATCCGATTGCCCACCCTATGTTCTGCTTCACCTTTGATATGGTCTTCTCCCCTATTATCTTAACATTCGCCACGTTGTTCAGATCGTTGTTCAGGAGGATTATATCGCCGCTTTCCCTTGCAATATCGGTTCCGGAAGCCATAGCTATCCCTACATCAGCGGTTTCAAGAGCAATCGTATCGTTTATACCGTCTCCGGTGAAGACAACATAATCTCCATTCATCTGGTATCTCTTTATTATCTCTGCCTTCTCTGAAGGAAGGATTTCTGCGTGGATGTCATCGATCCCCAGTTCTCCGGCAATCCTCTTCGCTTCTTCCACCGAATCTCCGGTTACCATCGAAGTTTTCATGCCCATCTGCCTCAGGGCCACAAGTGCGGATCTTGTGCTCTTCCTTATCCTGTACGATAGGGAAATGTGTCCTGCAATGATTCCATTGATCCTTATGGACACAACCGACCCTCCATCCATCTTCCCTCTGGAGATGTCGACGACATCGTTGCCGACCTTGCCAGTTATTCCAACGCCGGGTATTTCCCTGACATCCGAAACATCATTCAGTTCAATATTTTCATTACTGGCGTATTCCACTATTGTTCTGGCTATGGGGTGGTTTGAGGAGGACTCCAGAGAAGCAGCAGCCGCCAGAACTTCTGACGGCGAATATCCATTTTCCACCTGGAATCTGGTGACTGTTGGGTTTGGTTCAGTGAGGGTCCCTGTCTTATCGAAGACTGCCCTGTTAGCTTTGGAAAGTCTTTCCAGAGCATTTGAATTCTTGATGATTATGCCGTTTTCCGAGGAGACGTCAGATGAAATAAGCAGGGTTATCGGACCAGCAAGTCCAATTGCACATGGACAGGCAATGACAATGACAGAAACAAACGCAAGAACGGCAATTTCGATCGCAAGTGGATAGCCAGTGCTACTGAGGTAAAAATACCAGAACAGAGATGCACCGAGTGCCGTTACAACCACTATTGGCACAAACACGGCTGAGAACGCATCAGCAATCCTCTGAACCTTTGCTCTCCCTGAGATGGCTCTCTGAATAAGCTCAAATATTTGGTTGACAGTGCTGTCCTTGCCAGTCCTTGTGACTCTTACCCTGAGAATCCCGTTAAGATTCTTTGTCCCCGAAGAAATTTCGTTTCCAGCGACTCGCAGGACAGGTTCCTGTTCGCCGGTGAGCATAGACTCGTCAACTTCGCTGCTTCCGTCATAAATCACACAGTCAACGGAGACGATCTCTCCGGGTTTTATCAGGATGTTATCTCCGACTCTTATCTCCTCGGTGAGTTTATCCAGGACCTCTCCACCATCGGAAATATAATGGGTAACGTTCGGTATCATTCCCCTGAGCTTGTTCGCTGCCCTGTTTGCCTTAACCTTTGTCAGATTTTCTACGTAGTTGCCTGTGAGGATCAAGGTTATTATGAATGCAGACGCATCATAATACACGGCCGAACCCGGTATACCTGCAGGGAACAGTGTTACGTACACGGAAAATATAAAGGCCGTGAGAGTGCCCATTGAAATGAGGAGATCCATGTTTCCGGATTTGCTTCTGATTGCATGATAGGCTCCTTCATAGAATCCAAAGCCTGAGTAAAACTGAACCGGTACTGTGAGTGAGAGGAGAATGAAATCTTTGAGGGCAAACGTGGCTGTCAGGTAGGATATCAGTATCACCGGTAATGAGAGGGACCACCCAAGAATCAGCCTCTTTTTCAACGACTTTGCTTCTTCCTCCGGCGAACTGAATTTGTGGAGGCAGGTCTTGGAGCAGAAGAAATATTCCTGTCCGTCCACATCAGAAGAGAGGTCAGTGGTGGCTGGAACGAACATTCCACATACCGGGTCTGTTGGCATTTATGAATTACCGGGTATATTTCAGAGGGTTCCTGTCAAACTCTTCCTTGCAGTGGCTGTTACAGAAATAATAGTTTTTTCCACCGTACAGGCTCGTCAGTTCCTTGCCTTTAACCTTCATGCCACACACAGGATCAATCATTTTCTCCATGATTAAGACATCACTGAGCGTTATTTAGTATCTGGGTATGCAAAGTGTATTCATAATGATAGCATGGTATCCACAATGAAAAGAAATCTGACGGACATAGAGCAGCGATTGATCTCCACACTGAGAAAAGATTCAAGAAAGAGCATCCTTGACATATCGAAAGAACTCGGAATCAGCAGGATCACTGCAAAGAAAGTCATGGATAACCTCACACAAAACGGGACAATCAGGCGGTTCACTATAACGCTGGGGGAAGATGAAAGGAACCTTGTGATAGTTCACCTGAATGATCTGAAGAATGTTCCGGAGGAACTGATCGTTGAGTATTTCAAGCTCATTGACGGGACCTATCTTGTCGTCATGTTTTATGAAAATCTGATGAAGATCCAGGAGTTATCAATAATCGACGTAAATATAGCAACCTCCCGGATTCTTAACGAGGATCACGGAAGAACGGAACATTTGAAGTGTGACTACTGCGGCAGGGAGATAGCCAGAGACGCCATAAGGATTGAGATGCAGGGAAGAACGTACTATGCGTGTTGTCCAAACTGTGAACGAGATCTGAAGAAGAGAAGGGAATTCACAACGGATTATAGCCCCGTCTGAGCCTGGCAGACAGGTAATGATGTTCGACAGTTTGACGGGTCACGCACATCATTCTTACTTCGTGATGGGGGATATCAAATACTCACCAGATCTTGATAGTTTCGTAACCCCTTCCGCTGATTTTCTTGTAATTTTCGAACACTAGGTCAAATTTTTCGTGTACTCTGGATGGCAGTTCCGCCCTTAGTTTGTCCGGTGAATGCGGATCATTTGAAATCAGCAACTTGAGCATTTCATTCCTTATGTTTGCTCTCCAACTCTGTGCCCAGCCCAAGAAGAATCGCTGCTCTGGAGTGAAGCCGTCAATCGTCTTACGCTTTTCGGGGTTTCTCGAAAGTCTCCGTTCTAAAGCTTCGAACGCTATGCTGACACCCCCAAGATCGGCTATGTTCTCTCCAAGAGTCAATTCTCCATTTACCTTTACTCCGGGCAAGACCTCCATTGAAGAATACAGATCAACGACCTTCTTTGCCCTGGACTTGAACTTTTCCTCGTCTTCCTTTGTCCACCATTCCCTGAGGTTCCCGTCTGCATCGAACTTCCTCCCCTCATCGTCGAAGCCATGCGTTATTTCATGTGCAATAGTGCCGCCAGTAGCGCCATAGTTAACCGCATCGTCGATATTCGGATCAAAGAACGGCGGCTGCAAGATCCCTGCTGGGAAAACTATCTCATTATTCGTTGGAGAGAAATAGGCGTTGACTGTCTGGGGGGTCATCTCCCACAATTCGTGATCGACCGGGGAATTTATTCGATCTATCTGTCTCCGGAATTCAAACGCACTAGATCGCATGATATTCGCAAGATAATCATCCCTGCTGACTTTGATGGATGAATAATCTATGAACCTGCTTGGGTAACCAACCTTTGCCCTGAACCTGCTTAATTTTTCCATGGCCTTCTTCCTTGTTTCATCCGACATCCACTCAAGTTTGCTAAGGCGATCGGCAAAGACCTCCTTTAGATCGGAAACCATTTCTTCCATTCTTTTCTTGGAATCTTCGCTGAACTCCTTTTCGACATATATCCTTCCAAGAGCCTCGCCAAGGAGTGAATTCACGATAGAAACCAAACGTTTCCATCTCCTTTCCGGCTCAGGCTGGCCCATAAGCTTGCGACCAAAGAAGTCAAAATATTCATTATATGCCTGTTCGTGAAGAAATGGTGCTGCGAACCTTAGTATCTTCCATTTCAAATAAATCCTCCAGTCCGCTATCCTTACCTCACGGATCATCTTTCCCAGGTTCTCAAAAAATTCAGGTTGTCCTGCGATCACGTAATCAGTATCAGGTAGCCTGATGTGTGAAAGATATTTCATGATACCCGTTCCAGGAAACTTCTCCTCAATCTGTTCCAACTCTACTCTGTGATAGTTTTTCTCCGGGTCTCTAAGGTCCTCAGGTCTTCTCGAATGCTCAGCCATTGTCTTTTCTACCATGAAAACTTTTTTCGCAGCATTTGATGCATCCTCTTCACCGAGCCCGTAAAGCGAGAACATCCTTTCTACGTGTTCAACAAACTGCTTCCTTATCTCAGTGAATGAATCCAGGAAGTAATAATCCCTGTTTGGAAGTGATATGCCACCCTGAACAAGGTGAAGTGCATATATCGAGCTGTTCTTTTCGTCTCCATTAGAATCGAGAGAGAATATCGCTGAAACTCCCATTGAATGAAGCTTCGCTAGCGCGGCGATCATCGTTTCAAGGTCCTGAATACCGTCCACAATGCATATCATATCCTCCACAGGCTTGAATCCCAGTTTCTCTATTCTATTTACGTCCATGCCGGAATAATAGAAATCCCCAACCATTTTCCTGACTGGATCATCGGTACCAAGAAGGGCACAGTCCTGAAGTATCCTGCCCAGAATGTACCTGTTTCTCTCGATCAGTTCCATAGAGGCTCCCCAGTATGCCTTGTCATGAGGAATCGGATGCGTCTCTACCCACTTCCCGTTGCAGAACTCATAAAAATTCTGGAAAGGGTTGACATCCGTGTTCATATATTTCGCTGAGAAAGCCGGACTCTCAGGTTTCTCATCATCCTTTATAATGTATATTCCTGCTCTTTCTTCAACATAATCCATTGGCTTGAAGTGACAGTTTTATGATAAACTTTCCTGATATGGGGCAATGGGACATTCAATAGGTTTCATCTTCAAACCTGCAGTCACCCAGTCTCATAGAGACAATGCAGATTGGGATTAGGTTCTCACCGGAGATCAAGAACCCAAAAAAGACTTAAAAGATGTTTTGTTGATGGTATTCAGGAGTATCGGTATAGTGAGTTCTGAGGAGAGCAACAACGAGAAAACGACAACCAGAGACTCTGAGAGAAGGAAATTCCTGAAGCTGCTGGGGCTGTCAACAGGTGCCCTTGCTGTGGGATCACTTTCTGCTGAACGTTTTTTTGTCCCGTCAACCAGAGATCAGCCTGTATTATCTTCATATCCCAGGGCAATTCTGGTTGATCCAGAGGACAACCCTATTCTCGCCAGCAACATCCCCTATGCGAATCAAAGTACCAGTTCCTACCCGATTATGGTTTTTAACTATCCTTTGCAAGACGAGCCAAACATTCTTGTCCGCTTGAGGGGCATAAAGATCCCGGGAGGTGTAGGCCCTTCTGGCGACATAACTGCATACAGCGGCATATGCCAGCATCTGGGTTGCGTGGTTCCCCTGTTGAGATACAATCCGGGTCAGAATATCCCCTTTGAGGCGAAACTTGTCGGTTATAATGCTCAGAACTGGCCTGCGTATGGACTGCTTTATTGTAAGTGCCATGGCAGCCAGTATGATCCAACCAAGGGTCAAGATAATCTTTACAACAACGGCCCTGCTCCCAGTCCTGCTAAGCATTCAGTTCCCCAGGTTGTTCTGGAACATGACCGCACAACCGACTACATTTACGCCACGGGCATGAATCCAGAAAGTGCCGTCATAAGGACTCATCAGTGGCAACCGAATGGCGAAATTTATGGCTCTCAAGTGGAAAAGGAAAATCTTTCCGGGGGGACTTTGCTGACCTCCTACAAAGGAAGTGCTGCTCTCTACAAGGCGACTGTTGTCTCAAGCACAAATGGCCCTTGGCCTGGAAACTACTAGGTGCTGCCTGATGGAAGAGAAAAATGACTACAACCTGATGAACGCCATCCGAGAGGAAGATACACCTCCGGGATCTTATAAAATAGCCCTGAGGTCAATTACGAGGAAAGAGTTCAGGATCGACTACTGGACAGGTTCATTCCTCATGACATGCCTGGCGTACCTTGCAATTTCAGGGATATTGCTGTTTTATTATTTCGAACAGGGGAATCCCTATGGATCTACTGTTCACATCATAAACAATGTGTATTTTGGTGAAATCCTCCTCAATTCGCACCTGCTGATGGCGTACGCAATGGTTGTACTTGTTTACGTTCATATGTTCAGGAACTATTTTGTCGGAGCATACAAGGGAAAGTTCAGATGGCTTCAGTGGATCCTCGGGGTTCTCCTGTTCGTGCTGGTCTACGCCGAATCCATTATGGGATACCTCCTCTCTGAAACTTATATTGGAGTTTCAGCAATGCACGTGATGGAGCTGCTGGTACAGAGAAGTGCAATGGGAAGGCTTTCCCCGGTTCTCTCAAACTGGATGATTTCCCTGCTGGTAGGAGATGGGACCACTCCTTCCACAGTTGCGCACCTGCTAGCGCTTCATGTTGCGATTGTCGGTGGTCTAATATTTATCGTAGCCTTTCTGCACTTCTTCCTGTTCGAGAGATCTGGTCCCTTTAACCTGTCTGATAAAAAGGAAAAGCCAGTGGAGAAAAAATACTATCCATGGTACCCTGTCAACCTCATTTATACACTGTTCACATCCCTCATATTTGTCTCCATAATACTGATACTTTCTGCACTCTTCATTCAGGTATTGCCCCCTGCCTACGGTTCACTCCAATATGGTCTTCTCCCGTTCCCCGACTGGTACATTATGCCGGTATACAAGTTGATGGACCTCGCTGGTTACGGCCTATCAACAGGCGGAGTGCCTTTGGTAACATTCTTTTTAATTTCGCTTTTGTTCATTCCATTCATAGATAGGTACAAGTCAAAAGGTGCCCTTGAAAGGCCAATGATAACCGTTTTCGGTGTTTTCTACCTTATTGCGCTGTTTGTGATGGCCCTTTGGGGATATGCGCAACCAGGTTTGACACAAACTCGCCTGCTGACCATGGCAATGTGGTGGGGAATAACGTTCATTTCGTTTTTGACAGTGTATGCAATGAGGTTTGCAAAAAAGGATCTGATGAAAATTGATGGTTAAATTAACACTTTATCTTGTTGTTGCTGTCCAGTTCGCAGTCGCGTTATCAATGTGGTACGTGTCTCTTGCCGCGATTAACGCCTATGAAACTGTATGGACAGTGCTCCTTTCTCTCAATCTCATACTGCTCTCAATAATCTTTCTTGTCTTTCTTAGAAACGAGGGGGTGTTCTCACGGGACCGAGAATGAATGCACTAAAGTTATATTACACATCCATGATAATTTACATGATCGCTGGAGTTCCACTCATTCTATATGGATTGGTGATCAAGCCCATCGTCAGTCTATATCACGAGCACGTGTACAGCATGGTCTCCCCCGTGTTCGGGAATTATGCTCTTTTCCTGAATGCTCTTTTTGCTACGGCAGTGATTCTTGTTACGGTTTCGCTGGTATTCTTTCTGATGTCCTGGCACTTTGCGCGAGTCGAAGGGAAGAAGATGTCAACGCTTACGGTTGTATTCCCGCTTATTCTGTTCGTTTTTGCGTACGGGCTATTGGGGGTGTCCGGATTTGCCTGAAGGACTGAAAAACATCATTAACAGGGTACGGAAGATGTACGAGGAGAACAGGAGGGATTTCGTCTTGATCTCTGCTGGTATCTTTCTCCTAATTCTTTCGGTTCCCACATTCCTGTTTTACAACATGTTTCCGGTTATAAACAGTAACATAGGCCCACGCCAAATCAGCAGTTGGCTTGCAGTGACATTCTCTTTCATAGGGTTTGGTTTCCTGGTATTCGGCATGGGCGAAATTAATAAATGAGCGAAAAGCTGGAATTGAACTACATCAGGACCTGGTGTAACCCTAATTTTATCCCTCGCTTTTTTTTTGAGTCCACATAACGAGATTGATGAACCTAAAAATGCACCTTACTTATGAAACAATCATCTTGCAAGCGAAGAATTTAAAGCGGACTGGTTGACGAAACTGCAGTTTGTGGTCCTTTTCTCCACGAATCGCACCTGACTGTTGTACTAGGTAATGAGAAGACTAGCCTGCACGGACAGTTTGCAGCGGGTGCACTTTGTTTTAGCGCTATAGATTACGCAATCTTTGTAAGGCTGCAGGCCCCATTCATCCGCGATGCATGTGCATTCCCTGAGCCTTACATGCTCAACGTTCCCGCATTGCTTGCACCTTAGTGAGGCAAGAACATGGCTCATACCGTAGAAGAACTCGCCCGCCTCTAGCTGTACATCAAGGTGTCCTTTCAGGTCAGTTTTGAGTAGTCCGTGATTCCGAGCCTGTCCCCAAAAGGGTCTTCGAATTCTACTGCCATCCCAGTACGGAGTCTGAACGGTTCCGACAGGAAAACCACCCCTTTTTCTTTTAATCTCAAATACTCAGATTAAACATCATTCACAACAAACCAGATGGTAGGTTTTGCATCTGGGAATTTCTTAGTATCTTTAAGTATGATGGCTAGTTCCTGCTCGCCTACCTTGAATGCAATCATGCCATGATCCAAGAAATCGAATTTGACTGTAAGACCGAGCCTTTGGTAGTATTATTGCCTTTTTCAAGTCGTTGACCGGGAGAAAGAAATTATCATAATTCTTCACTGGTATCCACCCTACGTTGTCCAGCTAGCTTTACCAAGCTTTCTGGAATCGGACGGCATCCACAATTCTTCTCGTGCTCGATGTGCCATCTTAACCTGACTTCCTGCAACGCCCCCCACTTTGCAATTTATTCTTCTTGTCCCATTCTTTGTTCACAGTTTTGCATTGATATACTCGTATATATATACATTTGGTAGAAACTACATAGATTCAGCGAAATACGGCGCCTGCAATCAATGGGTCTGTCCGGATTTGGACCGGAGTTTCCGGCTCCCGAAGCCGGAAGGATACCAGGCTACCCCACAGACCCAACGAATTAATGGGCTAAATCAGCGCTTAATATAAATGGATCGAAACGGGGGAAACAACAATCCCAAAAATTAGATATTGTGACTGGAATAACCTGATGGGGAAATTGATTGGAACTCAGTTCTAATGAGGCTACAGTATTATCTTGGATTCTCAAGCATTACGCGGGGACCAGGATAGAAGAAAGGAGCCTCAAGATTCCTGGACTTGGAGTCAGGGAAATTGCAAGTGCAGTATCATATCTGGAGAAGAAAGGTCTCATAGACTCTGTCTATGAACAGGAATCGACCTATGAGTTGGGACCAGAAGGATTGAGGTTCCTGAAGGAGGGTCTCCCCGAAAAGAGGCTGATCAAACTTCTGGAAAACCATGGAAATATTCCGGTTGAAACCGTGTTCAAGTCCATGGGCGAGGATGGCAAGATAGCCATAACCCAGCTTTCCCAACTGGGAGTAAAACCGAATCAGGGAATCCTGGTTTTTCCGACGGATAAGATTGGTGTAATTGGGAAGGAAATA
>JAJZLK010000037.1 GCA_021803655.1 Thermoplasmata archaeon | reverse complement strand
AAGATTCAAACTTAATCGGCTGGTAATAATGGAAGAGAGTGGAATAGCTTATTGTCTTCAGGGTTGAAGACGAATGAAACACACCTGCCTTGTAGAACACGCCTCCTGCGATTGCGATCCTGTCTGAGGAAAAGGATGCGTTGGTGCCCGCAACTCCTAGATCCTTCAAAAGAGTGGAATTGAACATCGACGGGTTAATGATGCCAGCGACTGTTATGGACGCCTGTACGCTTCCTGTCCCGTTCCCGGGTATGAGATATCCGGACTTCAGTCCATCCTCGAACATCACGAGGGGACCGGACTGGTTCATTTCACCTGTTACCGGCGAGATTACCTTCCACAGGCTACCAGGCCATGCCAAGGCACCGGAGAATACGTAAATCGATCCTGAGAATCCCGGAAATGCACTGCTTGAACTCAGGTTGAGACTGATAAGCAGCTTTGTTCCTGCCCCGCCCGAAAGAGACATTATGTTGTTGGCATTCTGGGCTGCTGTACTCCCATACTGTAATGTGCTGCCGTTGTAGCCTTCGATCACGATAACCTGCGGAACGATGTTGAGCAAGTTTCCGAGTGTAGATGATCCAAGGACTCCTGTTCCGTTTATTATCTGGTCCGCGGACAGGGCGTCAGCTATCTGGGTGAGGTTGTAGGTATATATCACAAGGGTGAACTCAGAGGCGCCGGCGGCACTTGTTCCGAACCACTGGGAGCTTGCGGCATTACCCACAACGCCTGCCATTGCGTACAGGTTATACACGTCCCCGTATCTGCCAACGATACCGGCGGCGAAATATGTGGAGTTTATCCCAGAACCCGTTCCTGATGGGGTGAAACCTTTTATAGCCGATGCTACGGATGATGGTGAAAACTGCGCCATTCCAGATGAATTGGTGTACTGGACTGAAGTGGCTGAGGCTCCCTGGCCGGTGACTGAAGGGTAAAAGGAAATGGAGGAACTGTGCTGTGAGAAATCGGCCAGTACGGCAAAACCTCCCACGACAACGGCAATAACCACCAGCGCTGCCACAACTCCAGACGGCTTCTCCTTCCTCGGCCGCACCATCCTGTGAAATAGCCTGCCGAAAATATAGGATGCTACCAGGAAAATAACGAGGTTTATGATCAGGTATAGCAGGAAATTGCTTTCCAGTGATGAGATGATCTGCGAAGTGCTTGGGCTTCCTGAAGTTGCGGAAGATGTCCCGCCGAAGACGCTGGCGTATGATGAGAATATCCCTACTATGTTGCCAACCAGCGGCTCGTTTTCAATTGTATACAGGTTTGTTCCAGATGGCGGAGTTGAGAGTATTCCGGTCAGCGAAGAGAGCGATGGTGCCGATCCACTTGACAGGATGTGTGCGCTGAACAGCAGGGCGAGGGCAGATGCTCCGAGGAACCCGAGAATGGACAGGTAGACCGTGAACGCAGTTCCTACCGACCTGCCTCCCCTTCTTGCGCCCGCAGCGACAAAAAATGCAATGATAATCCATGACGCTATTATCACAGGAAATTCAATGGGGTTTCCCATAAGCAGGAAGAGGATGGGCAGAATGAATGCAAGCGGCGCACCGAAATAAGGGCCGAGCCAGTCCAAAAGAGGCGTATAATATGCAGAGAGAATGTAATACGCTACCAGCAGCGCTGCAGAAACACCAAGAATGTATCCGGTGAGTTTTCCCATGTGTATCTATGACGTGGATGGAGATAAACCTTACATTTGTGCGACAGAGACTGATTGAGGTCTGTTATCTGCCATAATGACTTGAAATATTTATTACGTCTCTGGGGATATTCATTCATATGTCCAGGATAGAGGAAGGGCCAAGACTGTTTGGAACAAATGGAATACGCGGCATCCCTAACGATGACCTCAACGTTGAGTTTTGCGAGAACGTTGGGAAGGCCATCGGTTCATACATGCAAACTGGCGAAATCGTAGTTGGAAAGGATACAAGGATCAGCGGTGACATGATTCTTTCTGCAGTTGTAGCCGGCATATTGTCCACGGGTACAAAGGTTGTGGATCTTGGCGTGCTGCCGACTCCCGCTCTCCAGTATTTCTGCAGGAGAAACAGCAAACCAGGCGTGATAATCACTGCTTCCCATAACCCTCCACAGTTCAACGGCATAAAGTGTATCCACGTGGATGGCACGGAAATGCCGCGTTCCGACGAAGAGGGAATAGAGAAGATGTTCTATGAAGAGGATTTCATGAGGGCAGGATGGGAGTCCATTGGAACGTACAGGAGATATTCAGGAGCAGTTGAGGAGTATGTACAGGGGGTTGCCTCCATGGTGGATTCCAACCTGATCAGGGAGAAGCATTACAGGATTATTGTGGATACTGGAAATGGTGCTTCTTTTTCCAGCACGCCAATGCTGTTGAGGATCCTGGGCTGTTCGGTTGTAACTCTAAACGCAAACCCTGACGGAACCTTCAGCGCCAGGCAGTCGGAACCGAAACCCGAAAATCTGTCTGCTTTAGCAGCCCTGATGAAATCTGGAGGATTCATGGCTGGCTTTGCGCACGATGGTGATGCCGACAGAACAGTCGTGTTTGACGAATACGGGGAGTTCATCGACGGGGACAAGACGCTTGCCCTTATTACAAAGAACGTTGCAGGAGAGGGCGATGTTGTGGTGACCCCAATAAGCAGCTCGGATTCCATAACAGATGTATGCAGAATGGCAGGAGCTAAGCTTATCAGGACAAAAGTCGGAGCACCCATTGTTTCCAGGACTATGATAGAAAATGGCGCCAAGGTCGGAGGAGAGGAGAATGGAGGGATCATATACGGCCCGCATCAGTATTGCAGGGACGGAGCCATGGCAGTTGCACTATTCCTGGAACTCATGGCCAAGACCGGAAAAACACCGTCAGAACTCATAAGGAGCATTCCACAGTATGCGCTTGTCAAGAGGAGTGTTGAACTCAGGAAACCGTGGAAGGAGGTCCGGACCGTCCTGCTCGAAGAGCTGGAGCACGAAGTCACTGACCTGATGGATGGCATAAGGATAATCCGTGACAGTGGCTGGGTTCTCATAAGGCCTTCCGGAACAGAGCCCATAGTACGCGTCTATGCAGAGGCAAAAAAACTTGAGACTGCGACAGAAATGGAAGATGAGTTTGTGCAACTTGTAAAGGCTGCAAGTTCATGAAAGTGCCACGTACGCATCCCTGAACCGCATCAGCGCAGTAATGTTCCCGCCTATTGCAAACCACAGGAGCAGTATGGTTGATACGTCTATTTTTATGCCATAAACCAGGACTGATCCGGTGATTATTATCTGCAGTATAATTGCAACCAGCATGAATACTAGCCTGTCAGCCCTGCCAAGTATGCCAGCATAGTTTCTCTTTAGACCTAGCGCCTGGGATTGCGTTCCCATGTAGCTGGTGAGCATTACCCCGATAATTGCCGCGAGACCTATTGCGACATTTCCGTATATCGAGAAGGTTATGCCCAGAATTATGAATATATCGGCGTACCTGTCGAACACATGGTCGAGCAGATCCCCTCTCTTTGAGGAAATTTTCTGCAGCCTTGCCACCCTTCCGTCCAGTGCATCGAACAGCGATGACAGAACCAGCGCAATAAAGGCACCGAGGAGGAAATATGGCAGCGAGAGATAATAAAATACACCGGTAAGAGCAGCGAAGATTATGGCAAGATAGGAGATGAAATCAGGGTTGAACCTCTTGAATTTCAATGCAAGGGGAAGAAGCATCGGGTCTACCTTCGAACGCATTGAGTCAAGAACCATGAGGGATTAACCGCAATCAAGATTTATTATTTCCCCTGATCAGCGAAATAATTTCCTTGACCCGCTCAAGCACAGCCCCTTCGTTCTCGCTGTCTGTACTTACGGTGAATATCCTTCCCGCTGGCAACCTATCGAGTGCCTCATAGTAGATGCTGTCCGAGAGCATTACACCAATATTTTCCTCGACCTTTTCCCGACTGTATCCCCTATCAAGTAGCCTTTTTCTGATGGTTTCCTCTGATGCGGTCAGTATAATTGCACATTCACAATCGAGAAGGTGAGTATAATGGCCCTCAATTATGTTGACTCCATCGATTGACGATCGCAGCCTGTCAATATCGACCACATCTCCGGAAACGCAGCCAAGCCTCTGCGCTTCATCATTGGCAGACCTGCATGTGACACCGTTCCTGTTTAGGTCGAGGCAAAGAGTGCTTTTTCCCGTTCCAGGTATTCCGGTGATGCATATCATTGATACACCGTTCTCTCCGTTTCAATGTCAAACGGTCGGGAGAGATGCCGCCTGGACATAACCGGAACGTCGTAGAGCCCCGGGGATAGCTTGCGTTCAACCTCCACATAGTCCGGGTGCTTGGCTTTCGCTCCGCATGAAGGGCAGCGAAAATCGTTCATTCCTCTGGTATGCATCCTCTTTCCGCATCTGGAACATAGGGGAGGGGATCTTATAAACTGCTTGGATAGATCCAAAACCTGCATTTTCTCCACGTGCAGGGATCCATTCACGTACGAACCGTAGACGCGAACCACGTCTCCAATACGCAGGGAAGAAAAAATCCTGCGAAAGGACTTTGTAGGTTCAAACGCGGCTATGCGTATTGCTGAACCCATATAAAGCAACGTAGCAAAGTAATGTCCTCCCTGGATCACCTCGGGATTTTCCATTATCCTCCCCTGCACGCTGTACGATCCAAGTTCCCTGATTGACTGTGGATCTGCCACAATGTGATCATCTGTCCCCTGGTTTGTAACATAGAGTATCTTTGACTCCGGCAAGATGCCAAAAGCTTCATCAAGTTCATTTGAAAAGTTTATCAAGCCCTCGTGGAAGCGAGACCGGAGGCCATAGATTACTGGTGTCCTCTCCTTTGGAAATATTGCGGCATAATCATTATCCCTGTCAATGTTGTTGAAGGTGCCGGGAAATGTATTTGCAAATTCCGCGATTTCGATCTTTCTTTCGTGGCTGATTGATTCTCCCCGGGGGTACCTATAAGCAATGCATTCATATGTAACAGAATTCATGGGCCAGGATATTGCGGCGGCTGACCCGATAATCCCCCTTCCATTCTTTATTTTCACGAAATTTGCACCTGCGTCACGGAGTTTCATTTCAGCTTCTTCAATCGCGATCTCCCCTGAAAGCGCCTTAGAGTAAAAATCTGATGGAAGCGGGGACTCCATGACCACAACTCCAGGGTTGGTGCTGTCCTCATTGAGTTCGGCGTATTCCTGCACAAGCGCGACGGCTTCCTTCATCAGTACGCACGAATCCGGGATTTCCTCCACGTTTTCATAGGAATATATGGAATGCCCGTTGAACGACCCTATAACATTCCTTGTTCCCGAACCATGGATGCCAAGCTTAACGCACAGCGCACCATTCCCCCTTGTCTTGTAGCTGATGTTGGGATTGAGCCTTACGAGCCTGGGAAAGCCCTTTACGGCGAAACCTGTTTCCTGAAGGAATTTTGCCATGAGATACGTAGTGCACATACCCCTGCGTGAGTCCGTATCGTCAAACGCAAGATACAACTATTCACCGAACCTCCTCTTCCTCATCTGGTATGACTTGATTGCCCTCAGGAAATCAACTTTCCTGAACTCAGGCCAGTAAACGTCAGTGAAATAGAGTTCCGAGTACGCACTCTGCCAGATCAGGAAGTTAGAGACCCTTTCCTCCCCGCTCGTACGGAGTATGAGGTCAGGATCTGGAATGTTCCCGTCATAAAGATATTCCCTGAATTTTGCCTCCGAAATATCTGAAGGGGTTATCTTCCCTTCCATTCCGTCCTTCAGTATCTTCCTGACTGCGTTGATTATCTCCTCCCTGCCACCATATCCTACTGCAAGGTTAAGGCGAAAATCCCTGTTTGCGGAAGTAGCCTCCTCCACTTCCCTGATTGTGTTGACCAGGAAGTCCGGCAGGTTTATCTTCTCGCCTATGACCTTTACGCCGATGTGATATTTTTTAACCCTCTCGTCATTCATCAGGTCTATGAGGCTCTGGTTTATTAGTTTGAAGAGGAAATTTATCTCCTTCTTGTCCCGCCTGAAGTTCTCTGTGGAGAATGCATAAACCGTCACGACCTTGATTCCAATCTCCCTGCACCAGTCAAGCACATCCTCAAGCTTGTTCTTTCCGGCTACATGACCCTCGTCCGTGCTTATCCCGAGAGCCATTGCGTACCGCCTGTTGCCGTCTGTTATAATGCCTATATGATTTGGCACTTTATTCTGGCTTATCTCGTTCATAAGCGCTTTTTCGTATATCTGGCCAACAAGATCCCCGACACGTGATGAAATTCCCATTTGTGTTATATTGGTAATGCAACACAGGGAATCAAATTTTTCCTTTCCCGCATTATGCTGGCAGAATGCCAGGCGCTCTCACGGCATAAGCACGGAAACTTTATACCAAATCAACATGGCAGAGGGAAATGATTGTATCCGCAAAGGACATTGTTCATATCGTATCCAATCTTCTGGCGAGGGACGAACCGCCTATGGAGATACGAATCCTGAGCTTCAAGAAGGATCGGTCAATCACCCTGAGGATGTCTGCGGGAGATACAGTTGAGGTTTCCGAAAATGGCTTTGATAGGAGGACATTTAATTGCAGCTTGGAAGCCTTGCCGAAATTAATTGTGGAAGTCAGTGACAGGGAGTTTCCAAGAAGCCATCGGGTGAGGATATCCCTCATGAAAAAATGAGTTAAGAGACTTGACTTAGTCTTCTCTGCTGACGCTGTCAAATCCGGTGTAGGGAACAAGCACATCCGGTACCTTGAAGGATCTGCCTCCGTCGTACTGGAAATTCTCCATAATTGCCACCAGTATTCTCTTCGTGGCTATTGCCGTGCCGTTCAGTGTATGGACATACCTGTTTCCGTCCTTGGTCCTGTACTTTATCCCGAGGGACCTTGCCTGGTAATCCGTGTCATTGGATATGGAAACAATCTCCCTGAACTTTCCCTGCGACGGGAACCATGCTTCCATGTCGTATTTTTTCTCTGCGAGGTATCCAAGCTCTCCGGAACAGACGTTTACTACCCTGTACGGAATTCCCAGGCTCTGGTATATTTTCTCGCTGTTGGCAACGATCTCAGCAAAATAATCCCAGGAATCCTCCGGTCTGCAGAATATGAACTGCTCCACCTTGTTGAACTGGTGCACCCTGAATATGCCCTTTGTATCCTTTCCATGAGCGCCCGCCTCTCTCCTGAAACACTGGGAAGCTCCAGCTACCCTTTCCGGCAGCTCGCCCTCCTCGAGGGTTTCATCCTTCAGCATTGCAGCTATTGCATGCTCGGAAGTCGAGATCAGGTAAAGGTCCTCACCCTCTATCTTGTAGAGCGAGTCTTTGAATGTCTCTATGTCCGTTGCTCCCGCCATGGATTCATAGTTGATCATCAGCGGCGGCTCAATCACTGTGAACCCTCTCTCTGCAAGGAAGTCCGTGGCGTAATTGATGAGAGCCTGCTCGATCTTGAAGAGCCTGTTCTTTATGAAGAAGAACCTTGCTCCGGATATTTTTCCTGCCCTGTCCAGATCAACGAGGTCGAGATCCTTTATCATGTCAACGTGGCTTACTGGCCTGTCGTCAAGAAGTTCGTAATCCCCGGAGTTGCCTGAATCCCTGAGGAATGTATCCCTGTCATCGCGGAAGACCCTGGCATGCCCTGTATACCTGACCAGCTGGTTATTCTCGTCACCCCTGCAAACAGGGACATCGTCGTGGAGCAGGTTGGGTATGAGCCGAAGCGTGCCATCCCTCTCGTCTGAAATTTTTTTCTGGGCTTCTTCAAGGCTTCCAATGCGATCGTTCAGTTCCTTGACCGTGCGCTTTTCCTTCTCTACATCAGATCCGGACTTTACGTTCCTGGCGATTACCTCTGTAAGGCTGTTCTTCTCATGTTTCAGATCGTTGATCTCCCTAAGCTTTTCCCTCCATGCCTCATCAAGCGTGAAGAACCTGTCAAGAACTGACGTATCAAAGAAGCGTTTCTTGCAGGAATCATAGAATATCTCAGGCTTCTCCCTCAGGAGCTTGACATCTATCATAGTTGAGAAAATGTTGGGCAGTATAATAATTATTCACAGCTTTCAATTTCCATCAATACCATTGCAATGTCAGCGCAGATCAAACGTAGCGTAGATGTATCCCTCAGAGATAACTCTCCAAGGTATTGGCACGGGAAAGTGACAAAACCTATATCTATTGAATTTCACTAGTAATATAATGACATTCTGCCCAGTTTGCCGCTTGAAATTTGACAGCGGAAACTATCGCATGCTTGCCGATCACTTTGTTGATCAATCCAGGTCAAGCGATTTCCGGCATGTTTCATGGCTTAACAGGAATATATCTAAGAATCGTATGAAGGCTGTTGATCTTTCAGTTTCCCTGATGACCTTCTACCATATTTCTGGCGGAATTGGGAAGTGGATAATTACCGATTTTGTGAGAAGATTCAGGGGAGACTGCCCGCATCCATTCATCCTGGCTATGCAGCAATACGACCCTGAAGTGATCAGGGGTTATGTGGTTGAGCACCACCACTTCCTGAAGCAGTGGATCAGGTCCTGCGCCTATGTTATGGCAAAGACGGAATTAGAGGATGTCCAGTCCTATGAACTGGAGAACATAATGACAGAACTGCACGGTTACGGTGCCTCGGAACCGTCGCATCACGAGCTCCTGATCAGGATGGGTGAATCGCTGGGACTTGCCAGAAATTTTATTCTGACAGAAAAACCACTGAGGCAGACGGCGGAAGCCGTAAAGATATGGAATGACCTTGCCGCCTCTGGAAGCTGGATATCCACGATGGCAGCCATGCATTCCCTCGAACTCATTGCTAACCGGGATCTTTCAAACCATGGCGCTATGTACCCTTACTTTAATCTCTCGATTCTGTCTGATAGCAGGGTTCCAAAAGAGGTTAAGGCGTTCCTGAGGGAGGGATATGAAGCTGATGTTTCCCATTCCTATGTGGCACTAGACCTTGTTGAAAGGCACGCAAGGAATGAAGATATTGAGGAGATACAGTACGCTTACTTGCGATCTGCCGGAGCCTTCAGCGATTATCTTGAGGCAAGGCTGGAAAGAGGTGTTATGCTTGGAAACAAATAACAGGATCGGGTGTGCTCTATGCGACGCGACCTGGGGAGAATACTACAGGGAAATTGATGGTGACAGGATGTTCTTCTGCTGCGACATATGTGCTGACATATTCGAGAACATGGTAAAAGAAGTAAAGAAGAGAACAGGGTGGAAGAACGTCGATCACGTTGACCTTAACGGGAATTTCTCCATAGGGAGGCAATGCACGGCCAGGTCCGGGAAGGAGACTTTCAACTTTTATTTCAGAACCTATTCTGATGGAAGGATGATGAAATTCGAGGAACGCTGAAGAATATGGGAGGTCAGTCTGTTCTTGACCACCCTATGGCAGAATCGTCGTCTCTTCTGTCGCCGGTGAATGGCGTTATAGCCTTGTCCTGGAGTTCCACCTTTGGTTTACGCCATGACGATGTGCCTGCCTCGTTCTTAACGAAGCTGTAGTTGAAGTTTTCCTCAGATAGTTTCATTGTCGACACAAACCCGCCAACGTAGCTGAATATCGTGAGCGTAAGGATCGCGCTCGGAAGAACCACGGCTATGGTCTTGACAAAACCATAGTATGTGTTCAGGTC
>JAJZLK010000041.1 GCA_021803655.1 Thermoplasmata archaeon | reverse complement strand
GACGTCAGAGAGAGGAAGAGGAAGTACATCATCGCATACTGCCACCTCAGGAATGCAGTGAGGACATTCAAGAGAAGCAGGATTAAGAGTATTGAGCCTGTTTAATCACTCGGTATCCAAGAATCTCTCCCACACTCTTATTATTCCATAAATACTTATATTGGAACTATCAGGATAGCACAGGGCTCGTATGTAAACGGAACAGTCTTCATATTCTTCACAATACTTGCCTCAATCCTGATTGTACGTCGCATCATAACGAGAACACTTAGTGCTGAGGCAACCGGTGAATGGAAAGAACATCTGAAGGAGGGAATCCTTGGAGTTCTGAGGATGATTGAGACCATCGACTGGGAGGAGACCTTCAACGAGGTTTCCAGGGCAAAATATGCCTTTTCACTGGTAACTCTGCTGGGAATAATGGAATACTGGTTCATCTCGTTTATCGTGGTATTCTTCATATTGTCTGGTGTTTCATTGTCGTTCCTGCACTTTGTACCATCCTTGTGGCTACTGCTCCTGTCCTCGCTTCTGATTGCAGTTGCTCTCAGGGAAAGCACAATCGGACTGGAAGTGCAGAAGATCAGGAACATTGACAATTTTCTCTGGGAATTGAGGTGGTTGTATACCGAATACAGGCAGAACGGAATTCAGACCTGATCTGTACGTTGTCGCAAGGATAATTACCTGCCTGTCAGAGAACGGAAGGATGAACAGGACGGCCCTTGCCACATGGTCAGGGATGTCCTATGACAAATTTTCCCGCTACCTGGAATGGATGACTTCCAGGAAACTGGTCAGAATGGACGAAGACTCCATGGTCGAGATTACCAGTGACGGGGTCCGGACAAAGGAACAGATGGTGCAGTGGATTATCGATTTCGTTGGAAGAATGAAATTTACAAGGAGAAAATTCTGATTCCTGCGGACAGAAGCGACTCCTCACAACCAATGATACTATGAAACATGAACTTTCCCGGCAAAATTAGATACCGCGGTTGTTATCATGCAACGTGAACGGCAAGAAGTACGTCTACCTTTTTGAGGAAGGATCACGGGAAATGGTTGACCTGCTCGGCGGTAAGGGCGCCGGCCTGTCGGAGATGAAGAAGATAGGGCTGGAGGTTCCGCCCGGCTTCACAATAACCACGGAGGCCTGCAGGGACTTCCTGAAGACATCAAAGTTTCCGGACGGGATGCTGCAGCAGGCACTGGACGCACTCCGTGTCATCGAGAAACAGGCGGGAAAGAAATTTGGCAGCACAGATAACCCGCTCCTGGTATCTGTGAGATCGGGAGCACCGGTAAGTATGCCCGGGATGATGGACACGATCCTCAATGTGGGACTTAACGACAAGACAGTCAGTGGGCTCTCACACATGACTTCAAACCCCAGATTCGCATGGGATTCATACCGCAGGCTGATCCAGATGTTTGGATCCGTGGTACTGGGCATAAAACGTGAAGAATTCGAGGCGGAGATTGAATCTGCCAAGAAAGGCAAAGGCTATAGATTTGATACGGAAATGGACACCACCGACCTTCAGGCACTTGTGGAGAAATTCAAGGGAGTTTACAGGAAGAACGGGAAGGATTTCCCGGAGGACCCCCAGAAACAGCTGGTCATGGCCATGGAGGCAGTTTTCAGGTCATGGAATTCTGACAGGGCTGTGGCATACAGGGAAATCAACAAACTGTCCAGTATTGCGGGAACCGCAGTTAACGTTGTCTCCATGATCTTTGGAAACATGGGGAATGATTCTGCCACAGGAGTGGCATTCACCCGGGACCCGAATACGGGAGAGAAGAAACTTTTCGCTGAATATCTCATCAACGCACAGGGAGAAGACGTGGTCTCCGGTGCCAGGACGCCAAGATCGATTGACGACATGAAGCACGAACTTCCCGGCGCTTACGAGTCCCTGATAAAGGCGGTGAACGCTCTTGAGGCGCACTATCGTGACATGATGGACATAGAGTTCACGGTTGAAAAGGGAAAGCTCTACATGCTCCAGACAAGGGTGGGAAAGAGAACCGCCAGCGCTGCGATCAAGATAGCCGTCGACCTGGTGAGGGAGGGACTGATAAAGAAGGAGGAGGCGATCATGAGGATCACTCCAGAGACGCTGAGTATCACTCTCTATCCTCAGGTGAGGAAAACCCATGGAATGACGCCGGTTGGAAAGGGGCTTGCAGCATCCCCGGGCGCAGCAGTGGGAAGCATTGTTTTCTCCTCGCAGAGGGCGATCGATCTTGCAAAGGAGAAGAAGCGCCTGATACTTGTGAGACCGGAGACCACGGCGGATGATGTGAGAGGAATGGCCGCTTCAAGAGGTTTCCTCACCCAGAAAGGAGGCATGACCAGCCACGCCGCAGTTGTTGCCAGGTCGATGGGGAAACCGGCCGTGGTTGGGGCAGAAGCGATCTCTGTGGATCCGATAAAAGGGTCGCTCACCATCAACGGCAAGGTATACCGCGAAGGCGATATCCTGACAATTGACGGCACTTCCGGCGAATTCTATGAAGGAGAAGTTCCCATGGAATCCTCCCAGGCATCGAAAGAGACAGAGCTCCTGCTCTCATGGGCGGACGAATTCAGGAAACTAGGGATACGTGCAAATGCCAACACGCCTGAAGAAGCAATCCTTGCCAGGAAGAACGGCGCAAGGGGAATCGGGCTGGCCCGTACGGAGAGAATGTTCCTCGGATCGGAGAGGATCAGGATCGTCCGTGCCATGATCATGAGCGAAACTCCACAACAGAGGAGAACACAGCTGGAAAAGCTGAAGCCGATGCAGGTCAACGACTTCGTGGAATTCTTCAGGACAATGGAGGGATTCCCGGTGATCATAAGGTTACTGGATCCGCCGCTCCACGAATTCCTTCCTGACAAGGAGGAGATTATCACGCAGATTCATGGAATCGAGAAGACCGAGGCATCCGGAAAGAAACTGAGCAGCGCTGAGGAGGAGAAGAGGACCGAGCTCCAGAAGCTACTCACCGTGGTCAGGGACATGCAGGAATTCAACCCCATGCTTGGATTCAGGGGCTGCAGGGTTGGTATTGTGTATCCGGAAATATATGAGATGCAGGTCAGGGCCATTATCGAGGCGGCAGTCAGGGTGAAGGAGGAAGGCAAGGAGATCTTCCCTGAAATAATGATACCTTTGATCGGGCACACAAACGAACTCAGGGTCCTGAGAGAGAGGCTTGAACCGGTGGCAAGGGAAGCCATGGGAAAGACAGAGGTCAAGTATGAGTTCGGTACAATGATCGAGATACCAAGGGCATGCATTACGGCAGACGGAGTGGCCAGATACGCGGACTTCTTCTCATTCGGAACAAACGATCTGACTCAGATGACGTTCGGCTACAGCAGGGACGATGCAGAGGGGAAGTTCCTTGCAAGCTACATAGAGAACGGCATCCTTACCGAGGACCCGTTTTCATCGGTTGATCAGGAAGGAGTGGGTGAACTGATGAAGATGGCCGTGGAGAAGGGTCGATCAACGCGCAAGGACCTCAGTGTCGGAATATGCGGTGAACAGGGAGGAGATCCTGAGACCATCAAGTTCTGTCATCGCATAGGGCTTGACTACGTATCCGCTTCTCCTTTCAGGATCCCTGTAGCGAGGCTCTCCGCGGCTCAGGCAGCGCTGGAATGATGGCCGGCCTGGTTATCAAGTCCATTTGAGGTGTGCTTAGCATGGATATGCTGACTGTAGAACTCCGGAGTCGGGCGGAGGCATCAGCAGCCGCCACCTCAGGGGAGCGTAGTTGCGGAGGAGTTGATCTTCTCAGAAATTGCAGAGATGATTCTCCTCGATCCCGTGAAGGGGTCCATGCTTCCGTCGGAAACCTCTCCAACGATGTCGGTAACTCCCCTGTCATTCTCCATGCTGCGGTAGAACATCTTCATGAGCTCACTTTCAACTATGAGGCTGAGCTCGTTTTTCAGGACGGATCCCCGATCCTTTACTGAAGGCACAAATGAGGCATGCCTTTCCATCTGCGCCACCAGTTCCCTGAGCCCCTCTCCCGTAACAGTGCTGGTTCCGACGACCGGGATCTTCCAGTCTCCCTGCATGGAGGTCATCAGGATGTCCTGGACATCCTTGATAGCCTGGAATGCACCGTCCCTGTCTGACTTATTGACTGCAAAGATGTGGGCAATCTCCATGAGTCCGGCCTTGATGGCCTGTATCTCATCGCCCAGTCCGGGAGCAAGAATGACCGTGACAGTTCCTGCAAGTCGCATTATGTCCAGATCTGATTGCCCTGCTCCGACAGTCTCCAGGATAATTGTGTCGTATCCGGCCGCATCAAGAATCTTTACTGTTCCAAGGGCCGAGAAGGAAAGTCCTCCGTTGAGTCCCCTGGTTGAGAGGCTCCTCATGTAAACGCTGTGTTTTGTCAGACTTTCCTGCATCCTGATCCTGTTCCCGAGAATCGATCCCTTTGAGAATGGGCTGGATGCATCAATCGCGATCACGGCAACCTTCTTTCCCTCCTCCATTAGGAGGGGAACTATGGAACCGATGAGCGTGCTCTTTCCAACGCCTGGCGGACCGGTTATCCCTACAACATGTGCATGTCCTGTTGAAGGATAGATGCCTTTCAGCAGGTCAAGCGCCCTGTCAGAATAGAGGTCATTTTCCACAACTGAAATGGCTCTTGAGATCGGGATCTGCTCTCCCCTCAGAATACCGGCCTTCAGGGACTCAATGTCCGTGACTACTCACTCCCCATCTTCTTCTTCCTCGCCTCGGCAGCTCTCTCCCTCACGTGATCTATGATGATGGAGAGCCGGGTTCCAGGGCCATAGTTTCCGGATACGCCGATCTTCTCCAGCTTCGGCTTGTCAGAATCCGGTATGGTTCCTCCGCCAACTACCGCTATGTCTGTTATCCCTCTCTTCTTCATCAGGTCCGCTACTTTCTTGAACACGACCATGTGGGCCCCATTGAGGAGGCTGAGCGCAATCACGTCCACATCCTCGTTCACGGCAGTATCGACCACTTCTTCCGGCGTGGGAAGCAGGCCGGCGTACAGCACGTCCATTCCCGCGTCCCTGAATGCCCTGGCAAGCACGAACATTCCACGGTCATGTCCGTCTATGCCGGGCTTGGCAAGCAGGACCTTGACCGGTTTGTCCTTAAACAATGACTGGTTCTTTCCATCCGCCAAATACTTTCCTCCCTATGTTGCTTATCTCTTCAAGTGTACAGTAGGATTCTACGGCATCGATTACGTAAGGCATAAGGTTGACGGAATCATCCATCATTGCCTGTTCCAGTTTTTCGAGGGAGGCCCTGACCTTCGCCTCATCCCTTGATTCCTTTACTGTCCTGAGTCTTTCGGTCTGCGCCTTCTGGGCTTTCCTGCTGATCCTCAGGATCCTTATGGGTTTCTCGTCCTTCTCGACGTACTTGTTCACCCCCACCATGACTTCTCTTCCCTCCTCGATCCTTGTCTGTCTTCTGTAAGAGGTGATCGCGATTTCCTTCTGCACATAACCCTTCTTTATTGCCTCCAGGATTCCGCCGACCTTCTCTATCTCATCGAAATACCTGAACGCCCTTTCTTCCATTTCGCTGGTGAGCCATTCCACATAGTAAGAGCCACCGAGGGGATCAATCACGTCAGGAATGCCGGTCTCCTCTGCGATTATCTGCTGGGACCTGAGTGCAACCTTGACCGCATCCTCCGACGGAAGAGCCCAGGCTTCGTCATAGGAATTCGTGTGGAGACTCTGCGTTCCGCCCAGAACAGCGGCCATGGCCTCTATCGACGTTCGAACAACGTTATTGATCGGCTGCTGCCATGTCAGGGTATACCCGGAGGTCTGGGTGTGGAACCTGAGGGTCATAGACTTTGGATTCTTTGCGCCATACTTCTCCTTCAGAACCGTAGCCCATATCCTTCGGGCTGCGCGCATCTTGGCTATCTCCTCGAAGAAGTTGATGGATGAGTTGAAGAAGAACGAGAGCCTCGGGGCAAAGTCGTCAACGTTCAATCCTGCCTTCTTTCCCATCTCCACATAGTGGAATCCGTCCGCCAGGGTGAAGGCAAGTTCCTGTACAGCCGACGATCCCGCTTCCCTTATGTGGTATCCGGAAATGCTTATGTAGTTCCATTTTGGAACGTTATCTGTACAGTAGACCATCATGTCCCTGATAATCCGGAGATGTGCTTCCGGGGGGTACATCCATTCCTTCTGGGCGATGTATTCCTTGAGGATGTCTGCCTGCACCGTTCCGGAGACCTTGCTGAACGGAACTCCCTGCTTCCTTGCCACTGCAAGATACATTGCGAGCAGCACAATTGACGGCGCATTTATTGTCATGGAGGTGCTGACCTTTGAAAGGTCTATGCCGTCAAAGATAACCTCCATGTCCCTGAGAGACGAAACATTCACGCCGCATTTCCCGACCTCTCCTTCCGCTCTCCTGTTATCGCAGTCATAACCGTAGAGAGTCGGCATGTCAAAGGCGATGCTCAACCCGGATTCACCGTGGGAAATCAGGTACTTCAGTCTCCTGTTTGTATCTTCCGGGGTTCCGAAGCCTGAAAACATCCTCATGGTCCAGTGTCTTCCCCGGTACATGTTGGGGTAGATTCCCCGTGTATACGGGTATTCTCCGGGCATTCCGAGAAGATCCTTCTCATAGTTTTCCGGGAGGTCCCGGCTGGTGTATACAGGTCGGAGCGGTATTCCAGATGAGTTTTCATACTCCTTCTCCTTATAACCTGTCTCCCTGTTCCACGGTTCCAGGGTGCTCCGTGACCACTTTTCAAAGGATTCATTGCCGCGGCTCCTCGCGGATGATATCTCCGATAATTTTGATGACCAGTAACTGTCTTTCCCCATGGTTATTCTTCAGGACATTGCAATTAAATACTTTTCCGGATCGGTTCAGTCCTTGGTGTAATGTCTTACGAATTCATCGCCAAATATCCTGCATGTCATATACCCAATCAGTGCCGTTATCCCGCGGATAATGTACCAGAAGTTGATCACGCTGGGCCTGAACAGCTCTGAAGCCTTGAAGTGGGACCAGACGTGCTTATGCTTATTCGTTAGCTGTTTCCTCCCGAACCCGTTCCAGAACGCCTGTTCTATGAACCCGATCACGGTGCTCCTGGCCCTGTGGTAGACTATGCAGTTGTTGCAGTATGCTATCCTGCCTCCGTTGAGAACCGCCCTGATATTCAGGTCGATGTCCTCTGCAGTAATGAACCTTGGATCGAAGCCTCCGATCCTCAGGAAGAGGGCCCTCTCATATCCGAGGTTGACTGATGGGGAAGTTACCGGATAATCCTTGAAATACAGTTCTACCCTTCCGAGTTTCTCGAACGGTCCATATCCTATGTGGATAGTCTTTCCTGCTACAACCCTGTATCCTTTGGAAAAAACCTCCTTGACGCTGCTTACCCAGAAGGCGTTGACGATGGCATCTCCATCGGTGAAGAGAATATACGGATACTTTGCCTCCCTGACTCCTATATTCCTGCCCTCCCCTCTGGAGCATTTCCTGCTTACGTGCCGGACGAACTGAAATTTTGATTCGTATTCTTCCAGGACAGCAAGGGTGTTGTCGTCGCTGATCGAATCAACAACGATAATCTCCATGGGCTGCTCCTGTATCACAAGGCTGTCCAGCAGATCAGCAATATGATCACCTTCGTTAAATGTCGTGATTACAATTGAGACCCCGGCGATCTGGTCAGCACTCATTGCTATTTCCAGTCCATCCTCTTGAGTTCTCTCTCTTTCTTGGTACCTTTCTTGTATTCCTTGTAATGAGTCCTGCAGAGATGTACCGTTGTGGATTTTTCCGTGAAAGTGAACACTTTTGATGCAAGATCAGACGGTACCGTCTGGAAGCTATCCTCACCGCAGTCGGGGACGTTGCATGTTTTTTTGCTCATGGTGACCCATATTTAAGTGGTTTAGTATTTTTTCCATGGCTGAGAATGTCAAACGTTATTCCTGATCACTATACACTCCCTGGGAAATACTTGATGACTCACAAGAGGGAGTGATTGCAGGGAAACCTTATCCCACGTCGTTGGGATTAATGTCGCGGTCATAGCATGAAACAACGGTCTTGATGCAAGTACTCCAGGGCCGATTTTCTGTCAAATAACTTACGAGGGAGATATGCAAATTGGAACCGCGAGTCTGCTCCCGGAGACGAGTTGAGGTGAAGACTTGTAGAAAAGAACCGTGTGGTTTTGGTTTGTCTTACTCATGTGATGAGTGAAAATTTAGGGGGAATTTTGAATGAGGAATAACGGATATTCTGTCTGGTAGCTGAAAGTGATTTCGTTTTGAGCGAAATGAAATAAATAATAGTGCAGCGTGGGAATAATAGTCACGTTATATATTGCCACGTACTTGGAACCGAGGTGATTATACTCAAGTGCGTTGGCACAATCGATTTGAAATAAGATTCCCAGGGGTGAGTTGTATCCTCCTCCAAGTTGATAAGAGTCTGTAGTGTAATTTCCAATTGTCAGTGAAGCGCTGACCAACTGGAACGACATAGATGTGTAAGGAGAGGCCCACTTTTCACCTACAACGGATATTTCCGCCGTGTCTTCCTCGATATATCCGGGTACCAAAATAAGTGCAGAACCATGCATAAAGTCGAAGGTGACAGAGAAGGCAGGTGCACTCTCGTTAACCACATGGGGATATGCTGTACCATTGTAAGTGAATCCCATACCTCCGAACGGTTGCGGAGAAATCTGGAATCGTGGTATGTCTGATGGTGGTGTGCTCACAATTTCATATTCTATTAAAGAAATGATTACGACCAGAATTACCACGAAGGCAATCAACATCTTCCCGATCCCGGAAGAGACAAATTTCCTAACCTGACGGGCAACTGTCATAGATTCCTCGCTAGATCACTACCTAATCACCGTTGACTATCAGATCATTGTTCGATTGCAGTACAAAGACCGGGACAGAAAGCAGCCCACTATCCCGCCAACCTTGAGATTGTCCGTTGCCGGAGTAAGTGTCGTTGAATACTGAATAGCTTGTGTCCCTTCTAAAATTGACCTGAGCTTTTAGAAAAGATCTGCTCTGTGTAACGTCGAGCCACCATCGTAACTCCACATTATGAAAGGGGAAAGGTTTCATATAAAATGTTTCACGGAGGATAACGCGAGAGTCAATTAACGTTCCAGACGCCACAAGCTAGTTCGTCAAATTTACTTTAAGGAGCGCACTATTCAAGGCGCTTATCAAACAGGCTCCTTGCAAAATTTCATACTCTTTCCGTTAGACTCAACTTCAGAGTGTGTTATGCAGGAAAAACAATGTCGCAATTAAAGGGTGCGATTACCATGAATATATTCCGTGAAATCTGATTGGGGCGAATGCCCGTAGTAAGCCCCTTTCTGTTCACCGCATAAGCGGCTGGCAACATTGGACTATACGGCTTTACGCCTTCGTCTTACCCGGTCCTCGCGGTCACCTCACGGGACCCGTTTAGACTTTCTCCATCCAGGGAGGATTTCCATCGGCCCTTCCGTCAGCGTCATCTTTACGAATCACCCTCGTAACGGAAACCGTGATTTTCTTTTTCCTTTACCATCCCTCTCGGAATGCCGGCTTGCGACGGCTGGACCTGACCGTGGAGAGGGGACTTTCCTCACTCTTTCGAGCGTAAGTTGCCCTCAGGCTTTGGCCCCAATCCCCTCTCTATTTTTGATTCGAATATAATATTATCATGCTCGAATGTTCGCTTCAATTGCACTCTTTCTCTTTATAAGAAGGTCCGCGAATTTCCTGTTCAGGTGAACAAGGTCGTTATCCCTGAAGTAGTAGTTCCGGTCCGGCTGGGCAATGGGGGGCTGATCCCCGACGATCCTGACAAGAACATACGATTCCTTCTCGGCAGATGCCTTCTGCATTGGGAGCTCAATCTTTTCCGGCTCCTTCTCCCTTATTTCCAGTGCTGGTTTTGGAATCTCCCCCCTGGAGAGAATCATGAATTCGTCCTGTGTCCTCGACCTCAGTTCCTTGAGGTATTTTCTCTCAGATTCGGTAAGCATTTCAAGGTCTTCCTCGTCTATCTGGTAGACGGAAAGCCTGGAGATCTTGCTGAACCTGAGCTGGAAGAAAGTCCTGAATTCGGTTTCAAACTTCCTTATCCTCTCCTTAATCTGCAGGTACTTGTCTATGTCCTGGGAGGCCTGTTTCTCTGCTTCCTGGGAAAGCGTAGCATACGCTTCCCTGAACATCTCATAGAATCTCGCGTCAATTTTCCTAACCCTCTTTGAGTTCTTTTCCACCCTGATAGCGGAAAGAAGATCACTGAAAACTTTGTCAATCTCCTGAGGGCTTAGCGGCATCTATTACCCTTAACTTAAATCTGTATTAAAGTGAAGCGATTTCATAATATTCTGTCTATTCCGTAGAGTCTCCCTGGAATTTTTATGAACGATTCATGGAGGATGTCGTACCAGTTCTCATTTTCCTGCATCACAGCCCGTGCCCGCCTGGGTACGGAAAACGGTGCTATAACCTTCCCCGGCTTCAGGGGATCGTCAACGTAGTCGGTCTCCATCATGAAACCCTTCCCGGAGGAGATCGCCTCCCTTATGTTTGGTCTCGTGGCAAGGACAGAATGCACGATTCCCGATCTGCATGGGAGCGTTAGCGGATCAGAATGATGTTTCACAACCATCTCTGGCCGGATTCCTGCATCCAGTGAAATACGTTCCAGTTCCAGTATCCGGTTACAGTCCAGGTCTTCGGTGTGCAATATAACTGGGCATCCCGCCTCCCTGGCGGACTGCATCGCCCTGCTCATTACCATGTTCGAGGCAGAGTAAACAGTCTCATCCACGGGAAAGTGGGGTCTTCCAACCTCCCCAATGGCATCTGCAACTCCTTCGCTGACCAACTTAGCAGCAAGTTCTATTCCAAGAGTCATTTCAGAGACCGGTTCCCTCCCGGCATCCCTGAAAAGGAAATAGTCAAGCGGATACGGACCGACAGTCACCACCACCTTCACATCTGTTTCATTCCGTATTCTTGCAGCCATCCTGACGGTTCTGTCGTAGATCTTCTGGTAATAACCATCCACCCCAAGTTCGTGATCGGGGAGACTGGTGAGGTTGATGCAGGTACCGCCTTCCTTCCGGAACTGCCTCACCGCCTCAAGGAACAGGCCGTCTTCCCTGAGATGAAAGTGGTTGTCAAATACTGCCTCAAGTTCCGGGAACCCTCTCCCGCTCAATTGTAACCCTCCCTGGGAATCCCTAGCGCATGGGTATTCATCAGTAGAGTATGTGATTTCAGGTAAATAAGAAACTATCCGACAACAGGAGAAGGATGATCCCGGATCATTCTCCATATGTCGCTCCTGATCACCGATGAGGTTGGTTGTGTCCCGGCCTTCAACGAATTCCTCACCATGGAGGCACTGAATCTCAATATGTCTTCTCCGTCATGCGGACATGTGCGAACGCTTGTGATCCACGAACACTTCCTGCAATACACTGCCTCCTCAAATGGGATCACTTGTATGCCAAGATCCTCGAACTGCATCACGTTCTTCTGGGCATCATACGGGCCATAGAAGTTTCCGACACCGGCGTGATCCCTGCCCATTATGAAGTGGGTGCAGCCGAAATTCTTCCGCATTATGGCATGCAGAAGTGCTTCCCTTGGCCCGGCATATTGCATCTCGTAGTTCACGGTGGACATCAACGCCTTTCCTGCCGGGAAATAGCCTGAGACCAGGTAGGAGTAAGTGGAAATTATCAGGTCGTCGCTGAAGTCCCCGGTTTTCTTCCGTCCTATCACCGGATTGATAAACAGGCCGTCCGTGATGTTCAGGCTGGATTTCTGCAGGAATTCATGTCCAAGATGAGGCACGTTCCTGGTCTGGAAGGCCGATACGGTTTTCCAGCCCATACTGGAAAATAGGTCCCTTGTTTCCACGGGAGTCTTGAAATGTTCCCTCAGAGGAAGCCCGGGATCTGAAGCCTCAATGATCCTTCCGGAGAGGAGGAATTCCTTTCTGGCCATTGTCTGCAACACTCCCGGATGCTCACCAGATTTTGTGTCGAAAACGCTGTCGCAATATCTTTCCCTGTCAAACGGGAATACCTCCTCAACGGACATTCTTGCGATCCGCCTTCCATTGAATTTCAGGAATATTTCGTCGCCGGCACTGGCAAACCCTCTCTCAGAATCAAGGATCAGGGGAATCGGCCATATGGTTCCGTCAAGCATTCTCTGAGTCCTGAGTATGCTGTCAAAATCATTGCTGTAAGTGAAACCTTCAAGCGGGCTGTAAACGCCTGTCCTGATTAACTGTACTGCTGACGCGATCCCGGAATCAACGTCCAGTGTGATTTCATCTCCTCCACTGCTCACGTCCAGCTCCGGAACGGTTACGATCCTGCCTCCATGCGGCTGTGCTGGCAAGTTACTTCCCTCTTTCTAGTATCACGTCTGTGCGTTCATTCACATGGAGACCGCACTCCTTGGTGCCTGATTCCCACCACCATCTGCCGGATCGCTCATCCTCTCCCGGGTTCACAGGCCTTGTGCACGGGGCGCAACCGATGCTTCTGTATCCCCTGTTGAACAGGCTGTTGTATGGCACACTGTTTTCTGCAATGAAGGACCAGATATCCCTGGAAGTCCACTGAAGAACCGGATTGTATTTTGTAATGCCGCCGTGGGCATGATCGATCTCCACCTCCGATGCAACGGCCCTCACCGAGGTCTGGTCGGCCCTTATCCCGGAGACCCACGCTTTTGCGCTGGAAAGGACCCGATTCAACGGTTCAACCTTCCTGACGCGGCAGCAGAGTTCCCTCATCTCCCTGGACTTATAAAAGAGGTTGATCCCGTGTGCGAGCACAGTCTCCTCAACCGCCTTCCTTTCCGGGAATGCAATCTCAACACAGAACCCGTATTTCTCCCTGACTCTATCCATTATTTCGTATGTCTCTCCCGGAAGCCTCCCGGTATCAATCGTGACATGTCTGAGAGGAATCCCTGCCTCCCATGACAGGTGGGAGATTACCATGTCCTCTGCACCAAAGCTGGTAAGGAATATCACCGAATCGCCGTGGGACTCATACGCCTCTCTAATCACTTTGAGGGAACTGTCCGCAAGTTCTGAAATTATGTTGCCTGACACAGCCGTCCAGCTTTCTGGTATACATATTAATATTCATGCATGCAAACTAGTAAATTAACATGTAAAATATTGTATGGACATTCATAATGAATGGATAAATTTACATATATTCTTCAGATCCGTAACAATGCCTCTCTTTTTCGATGACTTCCCAAGAAATTCCCAGGAAAGGCCGCACTACACCATGATGATGGACCGGATGCTTCCAGGACTCGGCGAAATGCTGCCTGTGATCTCCCCGTATATTTCAGTTGCAAAGATAGGCTGGGGAACACCAATGCTCATGGATGAGGAATTTCTGAGAAACAGGGTAGGAATGTACCGGAAGTTCGGGGTAGGCGTTTCAAACGGGGGGACGATGCTTGAGATCGCCTCGTCAAGGGGAAGGCATCCTGAACTCTTGCAAAGGCTGAGAGAACTGGGATTCACCACGATTGAACTGAGCGAAGGTGTTCTGGACATCCCTGAGAGACAGAAGAGGGAGATTGTGGAGTTCGCGAGATCCGCAGGCATGGGTCTCAACGTGGAGGTTGGAAGAAAAAATGCGGCAAACCAGCTCTCGCTTGAAGAGACCATCGACAGGATGAACTCTGCCTTTGCTCTTGACCCGGACATCGTGATTGTTGAGGGAAGGGAGACCGGAAAGAGCGTGGAGATATATGACCAGGACGGGAGGATAAAGTGGGACTGGGTATCCCGGATCACGGAGGAGTTCGACATCTCCAGGATCATGTTCGAGGCCCCGATGGAGGATCAGCAGGCCCAGCTCATTGTCCGACTTGGAAACAGCATTAACCTTGGGAATGTGTCAATGCACAGCGTCATTCCGCTGGAGAGCCAGAGGCAGGGGTTGAGAGGTGATACCTTTGGGGCGCATCTCGGACCGGAGAAAGTGCATGGAAGCCCCGCCGCGAAGTTTGTCTACCACGTTGTAGCAAGCAGCGGTCCCATGGATCAGTCAAGGATCATGAAGATCACTTCTCTCAACAGAAGAACTGTGCAGCTCTCCATATCGTCACTGTCGTCGCAGGGGCTCCTCCGTGAAGTCCCGGATCCCCATGATCTCCGGAGGAAACTCTATTCATGCGAAACCGGGCACAGATGATCAGCGTTTCATCTGCGACGGTTGCTTCTTCTCTCCTGTGCCGAAGTATGGCGACCTGAACCGGGCCTTCTTCCGGATCGTGTCAACCGAGGATTCGTAACCCGCGTCAGCATGCCTTATAACCCCGAGACCAGGATCAGCGTTGAGTACCTTCCTGATCCGGTTATCTGCGTCGTCTGTTCCATCAGCGACAAGCACAAAGCCTGCATGGATCGCATTGCCTATCCCTGTGCCTCCTCCGTGATGAACCGAGACCCATGTCGCACCGGATATTGCATTGAGGAGTGCGTTTAGGATCGGCCAGTCGGCAATTGCATCGCTGCCGTCCTTCATCGCCTCAGTTTCCCTGAATGGCGAGGCAACGGAGCCTGTGTCATGGTGATCGCGACCTATTGCAACCGGAGCTGAAACCTTCCCACTTCTCACAAGGTCATTTATGAGAAGTCCAAGCTCCTCCCTCCTTCCATACTCTGCGTAGCATATCCTGGCCGGGAGTCCCTGGAAATTTATCTTCTCCTTTGCGAGCCTGAGCCACCTCACCAGGTGCTCGTCATCGCTGAATTTCTCCATAATTGCCCTGTCTATGGTATATATGTCCTGTGGATCGCCAGAAAGAGCCACCCACCTGAACGGGCCTGAACCTATAGCAAAAAGATCCCTGATGTAATTCGGCACGTATCCGGGTATGTCAAATGCCCTCTCGTACCCACCTTCCTTTGCCCGTGTCCGGAAGTTGTTCCCGTAGTCAAAGGCTTTTGAACCGTGATCCATGAACCAGGTTATTGCCTTTGCCTCCTTCACAATAGACCTGTACACCGCATCCAGATAGGCTTTTGAATCCCTGTTCCTGAATTCCCGCGCAGTCTCCACCGTGTATCCCTCAGGTATGTAACCGACGTTGAGGTCATGCGCAGCGGTCTGGTCCGATACAATATCCGGAACTATCTTTCTGGAGGCTATTTCCTGAAAGACTGTCGCAGCGTTTCCCAGGAGCCCTATTGATCGGGCAGTTCCTGATTTCAGTGCCTCGTCCTTCATTTTCAGGGCTTCATCCAGTGAATCTGTCCAGTCATCGAGATATTTCTTGTCCAGCCTCCTCTTTATCCTTGACATATCCACTTCTACGACAATACTGATGCATCCGTTCATGGAGGCTGCAAGCGGCTGGGCTCCTCCCATCTCTCCAAGTCCGGAGGAGAGGAACCATTTCCCTGACAGGTCGTCCTTCCCGAATTCCTTCTTAGCTATTGCCCAGAGCGTTTCATAAGTTCCCTGAATGATTCCCTGGGTACCAATGTATATCCAGCTTCCGGCCGTCATCTGACCGAACATTGTGAGTCCCCTCTTCTCCAGGTCCCAGAATATTTCGTCAGTTGCCCACCTTGGAACCATGTTCGCATTTGCTATCAGGACCCTGGGAGCGTCCCTGCTGGTCCTGAAAATTCCCACAGGTTTCCCCGACTGGACAACAAGCGTTTCGTCATTCTCCATGGTGCGGAGGGACTCCACAATCTTGTGAAATGCATCCCAGTTTCTTGCAGCTTTCCCCTTTCCTCCGTACACTATGAGATTCTCGGGGTCGCCGGCCACCTCAGGATCGAGGTTATTCATTATGAGCCGCATCGCGGCCTCCTGTCCCCATCCCTTTGCGGTTATTTCCTTTCCGCGCGGAGCCCTGATTGCTTCGTGTACCATCCGGAACTCACGCTCCGGATTTCAGCGCAGGGTCAAGCACAAGGGTCTTCTCCCTCCGGTTCCCGAGCGAAATGAATCCTGCACTTCTCCCGGTTGCAGATTCGATAGTCCTGACGAATTCCTTCATCGATGGAGGCATGGCTTCGATGCCGTTTTCCACGATCTTCATTATGTCCTCATCTGAAAGTTTTCCCCAAGGGCTGAATTCCGCGTACCTTACTTCCAATCCTTTCAGATCGTCATTCTTCCTGATAATTCCCTCTATTCTCTCTCCATCCCTGTAATAGCCGGTTGCCACCCTGATCTGGTCCAGCTGGCCAAGGGTATCCAGGCTGGTAAGTGCCAGAGAATCAACGTCGTTTATCATGACCGCATATTTCAGCAGTTGCAGGTCCAGCCATCCTACCCTTCTCGGTCTCCCGGTTGTCGTTCCGTACTCGTGACCGATCTCTCTCAGAGTATCGGCTTTCGGTCCGTGAAGTTCAGTTGGAAACGGTCCTTCTCCCACTCTTGACATGTATGTTTTCACCACTCCTATTACCTTCCCAACCTTCCTGAATGAAAACCCGCTGCTGACCGACAGCGTGCCGGAAATGGTATTGGATGAAGTCACATATGGGTACATCCCGAAATCGACGTCCAGCATCGTTCCATGGGAACCTTCGAACAGGATGCTCATTCCTTCCGAGAAATGTGAGTTGATCATGATCTCAGTGTCACACAGGTATTCTGAAACGGCCTTTCCCGCTTCATGGAGTTCCCTTACGATCCTGTCTACCTCTGCCTGATCTTCGTACTTGCTCCCATGTAGGAGAGTCCCCTTCATCTTTATGATCAACTGTAGTTTTGCCTTCAGAATGTCAGGGTTTCCCAGGTCATCCATCCTCACGCCCGTTCTGGCGTACTTGTCCTCATATGTGGGGCCAATTCCTTTAGCGGTCGTCCCTATCTTGAATTCCCCCCTGGCCTCTTCCTCACACTTGTCCAGGAAAGTGTGGAGTTCTGTCACGACATGAGCCAGCCTGCTCACTCTCACCACGATTGCAGGATTTGCGGCCTTTGCGTTCTTTATCTCTTCCATGAGGAAGATCGGATCGATAGTCATCCCGTTTGCCAGTATTACTTCCTTTGCCCTGAGGGATCCTGACGGGATCAGGTGGAACTTAAAGGTGCCTGCCTGAGTGACTACGGTGTGTCCGGCGTTCCTGCCTCCATTGAACTTAACGACTACCTGGTGCATCTCACTGAGGAAATCAACAATCTTTCCCTTCCCTTCGTCTCCGAATTGCAGTCCAACGACAGCGGTTATCACAGAAACATCACGGCCCCGGAGTCTACGCGAATAAAGTTAAACATAGGCTCTGGACTATCGTGACTGGAAATAAATCACTTGTCATCCGATCCAACGGGCTGCGAAAACAATCCCGTTATTTTTCTTGATCTCTGCAAACACGCATTCCTCTCTTTCTCTGTTAGCTGCAGGAATTACCGCTACTCCGGATCATGTAAGATTTCCAGGCCTTAATATCTCCTGCCCAAGAAGGTCAGGCTCACATTTGTCCTAAACACCTGGTGATCTCATTAGGCTAGGACTGCATAAAGATTGTTCCTGTGCCTGAATGTCTAAGCCGGACGATGAGATCATCTGGAAAATGAGTACTTATCCCTGCAGGAAATGATACTCAGTTCTGTTCAGTCGACAACAACTAAACTAAAATATAAATTGGCGTGATAGCACGGAGACAACCATGTCATACATACAGATCAAGGAAGATTCAAAAATTGAGGTTCCCGATAATGCCACTATCGGATTTATTGAAGGCGATGGAATCGGGCCTGACATTTCGCGAGCAGCAATCTCAGTAATCAATTCAGCAATCGAAGTCGCGTATAAAGGGGAGAAGTCCATAGAGTGGAAAAAAATCCTCGGTGGCGATGAGGCTTTCGAGAAAACCGGGAAGCACCTGCCTCAGGAGTCCATAGATGAACTCAAGAAGTGTGTTATATCTCTCAAGGGTCCTCTCACAACTCCTGTAGGTGAAGGATTCAGGAGTCTTAACGTAACCCTGAGACAGTATTTTGATCTTTACGCCAACGTGAGGCCGGTCAAATATTTCCCGGGAGTCCCGTCTCCGGTAAAGCATCCTGAGCATGTTGACATGGTTGTATTCAGGGAGAATACCGAAGACCTTTACGCAGGAATTGAATGGAGATACGACTCGGAAGAGGCAAAGAAACTCAGGTGGTACCTCAGGGAGAATTTCCAGGTCAAGCTCACGGATGACACCGGAATCGGAATCAAGCCGATCAGCAAATTCAAGTCGCAGAGGCTCGTGAGAAAGGCGATCCAGTATGCGATAGCTCACAGGAGAAAGAGCGTTACCCTTGTCCACAAAGGTAACATAATGAAGTTTACGGAAGGCGCTTTCAAGGACTGGGGGTACGAAGTTGCATCCTCAGAATTCAAGGATAATACCATCACGGAGAGCGAATTTCTCAAGGGGACTCCGTCTGCATGGAGGGTCGTTATCAAGGATCGCATAACTGACAACATGTTCCAGCAGATACTGACGAGGACTGATGAATATGACGTCATTGCGACGACAAATCTCAACGGTGACTACCTTTCAGACGCGATTGCTGCACAGGTTGGAGGACTTGGCATAGCTCCCGGTGCAAACATCGGAGACGTTTATGCAATATTTGAAGCGGTGCATGGCACTGCCCCGAAATACGCCGGAATGGACGTAGCAAACCCGACCTCTCTCATCCTGTCGGGAGGAATGCTCCTGAGGCATATCGGATGGACCCTTGCGGCGGACATACTGGATGCGGCAGTCACGTCTGCATACGCAGACCAGAAAGTCACAAACGACCTTGCCAGGATACTGAACGTGAAGTCCCTTCTCTGCTCCGAATTCGGTCAGGAAGTAATAAAGAGGATGAAGCAGCCAGTCTGATCATTCCCTGATGACGGTGAGCTTCACCGTACTCATCTCATCCATGGCATAGCGCATTCCTTCCCTCCCGAATCCGCTTCTTTTCATGCCTCCGAAAGGCATGGAATCTATCCTGAAATCTGAGGTTTCGTTGATTAGCACCGTGCCGAAATCCAGTTTCTCTGACGCAATCCTTGCAACGTTCAAGTCTGATGTAAAAATCCCTGCCTGAAGTCCGTACGAAGTGTCGTTGGCAAGATCGATAGCCTCGTTGAGGGACTTTGCCAAAGATATGCAGCAGACTGGAGCGAATATCTCGTCCATCCACAGCCTGCTTTTCCTTGAAACGTTCCTGACAATTGTCGGGCGGATGAACCTCCCCTCTCTCTGTCCGCCTGAAACCAGTTCTCCACCATCCTCCACCGACTCAAGAATAGTGCCTGCAGTCTCTACGGCCTTCGATTCGCTAATCATCGGTCCAATGTCAGTGGAGATATCATGCGGATCGCCAACCCTGAGGCCCGATGTTATCTCGATCATCCGGTTCGTGAAGTACTCTTCGACTTCGTTGCTCAGGATTATCCTCTGGGTATGAATGCAGTTCTGCCCCTGGCTTTCGAAGGCTGCATCGCACACCTTTTCAGCCGCAACGTCAAGGTCTGAATCGTCCCAAACGATCACCGGGCAGTTTCCTCCCAATTCCATGGTTATTTTCCTGGGAACGGAACTCCTGAAGATTGATCCTGCAGTCTCATATGATCCAGTAAAGGAAATCATTGATATCTCATCCATTCCAAACAGAGCGGACATCGCTGTGGAATCGCCGCGTGCGATCAAGGTCTGTACAGATTCCTCAGGAAATCCGCTATCCCTCAGAATCCCTGCAAGTGTTATGGCTGAGATTGGGGCAAGCGTGGATGGTTTCAGTATAGCCGAGTTCCCGGATGCAAGCGCCGGAAGTACCTTGTGCGCAGCCATGTTTAACGGATCATTGAAGGGAGTTATCCCGAGTACTGTGCCGAGCGGCACTCTCTTCCATGATGCAAGATATGAGTCGCCCCTGGAATCAGTATCCATGGGTATCACAGAGCCATCGTGATGTACGGCCTCCGAAGCAGCATTGTTAAGGTTGGTTATCGCCCGATCAACCTCCGTAAGGGAATTCTTCAGCGGCTTTCCGGATTCAGAGGAAATGAGGAGTGCGATCTCCCTCTTCTTCTTCGCTACGGCTTCTGCGGATGAGAGAAAAGCATCCCTCTTTCTCCATGCGGGCATGTCACGTATCTGCTGCCTGCCCCGGACAGCAGTTTCCACGATTTCACGAACCTTATCCATGTCGTGCAGATCCAGGACTTCCAGTACTGTATCATTGTATTTGTCCAGGACCTCAAGTTTTTCCACTCAGACTACCTCTAGAACCGGTTTCCTGATAAGTCCCATTTCTGCAGCACGGCCGTAATACATGTCCAGGGCTTTCCTTCCCCTTTCGCCGAAGTCAACGCTGAGGGCGTTTACGTACATCCTCACAAACTTCCTCTCAAGATCGAAGTCATCGTATCTTGCGAATTTCATCGCATATCTGACTGCCTCCTCCTCGTTGGCAATCGCATATTCTATGGATTTCCTGAAGTCATCCTGATAAAGTGCAGCCTTTTCTTTTCCAAGATCTTTCCTTATGGCGTTGAAGCCAAGGGGGATGGGAAGGTCTCCTGCGTACGCTTTCCACTTCTCGTACAGATCGAGAACTTTTACAAGCCCCTTATTCTGGTAAGTCAACTGCTCATCGTGAATCAGTACTCCGGCATCCGCCTTGCCGCTTATCACGGACTCCGTAATGAGGTCAAACCTTGTTTCCAGAAACCTGCCCGCAGGAGGTGCAAACATCCTGTACAGAAGATACGCCGAGGTCTTATTTCCGGGAATCGCGATGGTCTTCCCCTCCAGGTCAATATGCTTCGTCGCAACTACCTGCGGCCCATAGCTGATCCCAAAACTCGCACCAGAGGACAGGAGATAGTAATCCATTGCAAGTGTTGCATAAGCATTTGCTGAGATGGCAGTGACCTCATACTCCCTGCTTCCTGCTTCACCATTCAGCGTCTCAATGTCCTTGACAACCTGGTTATACTCAAAATGCGTCCTGATTTTTCCCTCAAGCATTGCGTAAAACATGAATGCGTCGTCAGGATCCGGGGTGTGGGCAATTGTTATTCTCATCAGGTCTGCTATTCCGGAAACGTACATTACCATTTCCCGTCATGAACCTGTCACCGGAAATAATAGGGCCAATCTCTTGGAGACGATGGACGTAAGCAGGAATCAGTCGTCAGTAGACCAGGTCATAAATTATCAACATGCCATTGAACTGTTTGCTTAACTGATTCCTTGAACACATCAAGAATTTAACGCCTGTGTAAACCGGAACGCAAGGGTATGATCCATGAAACCACGGGCTATTGTCCCAGGGATCTGAGCAGCCATTTCCACAGTGGCATCACTTTGGCTATCCTTCCGTTCTTCGTTGTTGAACTTTCCCCGAAAACATGTCGCGATCAAAATCTTTCTCTCCGGGCACATAATCTTCCCTTCCAATTGTCAAGACCACATTAGGATCGCTTCTAATCAACTCAGTATAACATCGTGCATCTGACTTATTCACACCTCGGTACAGAATCGATCACTGGGGATTGAAAAGTTATGCCTACTGGGACCATCCCGATCCGGAAACATAGTTATTATTCTGAAACAGTTTGGTGTTTTTGAAAATACAAGGGTAAAATAGAGATCGATACCGCCATATTGCACTCTTATCGTCCCACGTTTTCTCCATGTCTCAATATGATATTGGCTTGGCTTTTCATCTACACAACTGCTCATGAAATCAGGTAGCTCAATTAACGGTGCTATAAAGGAAACATCTCCGTCCCTCAGTCTTGAGGAAACAAGTTCTCTATCCACCGGTCGTACCCCCTTCTGATCTAAGTAATCAGAGATATGTCTTACATGTTGCCCTATATGAGAGTCAACAGATGAAATTCTATTAGGCAAACTTCACACCAGTTAACGTGGTGATGTTAAAGAGAGGTGCACCCAGACCGTTTATGTGTGTATCAGAATATCTCGCGACAGTTCCTTCTGTGAATAAATCAAGTCTCTTTCCCGACTCTAATTGTAAGGCAAGATGAGCTGGTTTCTCTGATTTAATATCTGATTGACGGTTCAGCATACTTTCCGTTACTTCACCTGAGACAATACCGGAGTAGGTTCTACCAGGTTTAGTTATGTGTGTGTCTGTAATCTTTACGTACGTGTTGAGAACGACAATGCCATCCCCAACTTCAATGAGATCAACTGAGAGCAATTCAAAAGATACTTGGAGATCTAACTCAGGAAGTGTTACAACACCAGGTGTCGATTCTATTACTTGAAATTTAAGATTCTTCATATCTCGTTGCTCTCTTCAGCCTTTCTAGATCCGCGTTGGATAAACCGGTTTTAAACTCAATGGCGAGATATGATATCACGCCATCTTCTGTAAAACCGATCTCCACATCCGACTCACCATATGCCCAACGAGAGGCACGTCTATTAAAGTCAATAGTCACTCTGTTTCCTAGAGCATTCGTAGTTAATCGGTAATTTCTATATTCACTAACTACTTTCAATATGGAACTGCCATGATCCATAGCATTTCCTGCAGTCGTGCTGCTACCATAACTGATTACGTTGCTGACTTCTCCCATTGCTTAGCGATTGCATTCTGTGCTTTAAACTCTTTCGCTTTGCTGCATGGCGGCCATGTGTTTGTGACAATGGTGAGGAGGGCCAAGGCCATGTTCCTCTGTCTCGGTTACAACATTATCATGCTTCTTGCCATGAAAAAGAGGCGTGAAGCAGCGTAAGTTATGGAGAAACAGCGGAAAACGGATGGAAAAGGGAATGAAATAACGGTTATTTTACCAGAATTCGACATCTTCCTGCAGGAAAATCGTTCAAAATGAAGCAAACGCCGCATGAAGGGAGAAATTTACCGAGATATTAGGAATCGTCTTAGCTCAAATCGGAGAAACTGTTCTATGAAGAATGTTTTTCTGGCGCGTTCGTTGCCATAGAGAGATACCTCTTCTTGTACCATAGGGTAAGCCATTTCAACAGCTCCCCGCCATTCCCTGTTTTCATATCTATTTCCAATGCCTTTTCGTAGCCAGATCTCTCGACCTGTCTCTCGCCAAAAGAAAACATAGGATACCCGTTTCTATGAAGAACCAGATTAGTTGCGAGCCTCCTGATCCTGCCGTTCCCGTCATCGAACGGTCTGATCAGTGATAACCTGGAATGCACGAGCCCGGCAAGCAGCACCGGATTGAGCTCGTTTTCTGCTTTACTGTACCATGTGAAAAAATCATCCAGCATTTTCGGAACTTTGGTGAAAGCCGGAAATTCCTTACCGCCTGTTCCGCTCGGGTCCCTTTCTCTCAGCAATCCTGCAATCCGCGGATTCGATCTCCTGAAAAGCTTCCAGTGCCAGTCAATCAGCAACTTTTCGGAAAGGTTTTCCTGATTCTGAAGCATTGACTGGAATATCTCATAATGGACCTGGGCTTCAATAGCTTCCGCGAAAGGTCTTTCCCATTTCTTCCGCCCGTTCTCTATCAGCCTGATTGTTTCCAGCAAGGGAATACTTGATCCTGAAATCCTCTGTGAAACAAAGGTGAAATAGATACCGAATCCTGTCGGATGCTGGTTTCTTTTTGCCTTTTTGTTTGATGGCAGATAGATTTCCTCCTTACCTTTCAAGCAACTGAAAATTCCAGAAAAAACGTCATTATTCACTTTCTCCAGGAAGTCTCTCTTCATCTGATCAATATTATCGGGGATTACGTTACCTATGTACTTTGTTGCACACCTGTCCTTTCCGTTAATCCTGTAGTCGTGCCTCATTTCATAATATACACGGTTATCGACAATTCTCCTCCTGACCCAGACCATTGTTCATCCCTGATTTGTTGAACCGTCAGTCTTGAATCCGATCGAGTTCCAGCAGCGCGTTAATGCTATAGGGATCATCATAACCCTGATCCTGGATTGCCTTCAGGAGTTCCCTTATCTCTTTTCGATCGAGACCAGATTCCATATCGTCAAGATCAATCCGCCCGCTCTTTTCGATGGACTGGCAAAGATATCGCAGGACCGATTCCCTGAGGATGCCCATGGTAAGGCCCCTTGCTCTACTTGCAAAGGAGCTCGTCATTTCCAGGTGCTCCTTCTTGAACTCCAGCAGTTTTGATCCGTTATAGGCCCTGAACTTGCCCCCTCCGTATGTGGCGATAACGGCGTGGAACAGTGATACCGGTAAACCAGAACGGGGTATTTCCTTGCTCTCTGTATTATACGATTGATCAAGGAGGCGGGAATCCATCATGTTGGAAATCATCCTTATCAGTTTAAGAAAATCTGCCTCCCTGCATAACAGGATAAAGTTAGAGTTCCTGTAGTTCCACATCTTCTCTGCAACCCTGGGAGGATGATCAAGATCCGAGTCCTCAACTTCGCAATAGATAATTTTACCCTTGTATTCGATCAATAAGTCAGGAATGAGATCGCCAACGTTCGGTTCTATAGTGACCTGTATGCCCATTGAACCCAGGAAGTCAGCAAAAAGGTACATCAGCCTGTTGTGGATCTCGTTCTCTGGATCAAGGGAACGCTTCTGATCCACTTCCTTATACCCGATTTTCCTTAATATCCCGGCTTTCACTTCCAATACCTCCTTCTCTGTGAAGTTTATCGGAACCAGTGGAGGTGTTACAGTAATTGGCCCGTACCTTTGCTCCCAGCCAAAGGCGATATTCGGGTTAGACTTGTCTGGTTCGCAGGCCACAGTAACATTGTGTATTCTCTGCCTGAGCAGGGTATCTACAGGGTGCTTCTCCATGCTGTTTATGCGGAGCATCCTCACTGCTTCTTCCGTGTCTTCAAGTGAAAGGTTGAAGAATGCATAGTTCCTGATATTGGCAGCCAGCAGATTGGTGAACTGTTCCGAGTTCTGGCTGAATGACTGGTACAGTAGCACCAGAACAACCCCGAACTTCCTTCCCTGCGCCAGCATCGCCCTAAGAACTTGTTCTGGTATGAGATGCGCCTCGTCTATGAGGATGTAAGTCCGCTCGGACGAAGGCCCTCTGCCATTTAGTGCGCTCCAGATCCTCGCTAAGAGCAGAGTGGAAATAACCTTGACAGAGCCTTCCCCAGTGATCCCGAGGTTCAGTTCCGGAACTATAAGGTTGTTCTTGCCTATTATTGCAGCATCCAGATCGAACGCGGACGCATCGTCAGCGGATATTACTCTGGATGTAAGAGGATTGGAAAGTATTGGTATGATCTTGTGCATGGTACTCATTATGAAATCACTCCATGCCCTTGCATTGGAGGCGTAATTCTTTACAAGGTCCAATGCAGGCGATTGTTCACCGGGATGGAAGAACGACAGGATTTCCTTCCTATCCGTCAGGATGGATGCAAACTCTTTCAAGTTGAGGCCTTTCTTCCGCCTCATCAATTCCGTTAAAATGCCGGAAAAAACCGTTTCCAGCCTCGGTCCCCATGTGCCCTTGGAAAGGGCATCATCAGATGAGAAGGCATGCTTCAGCCAGTCGGTTATTATGTTTGGTTCCAGTTCGTCTTTAGAGGTCTTCAGCACGTTTATTCCTGAATAAAATCCTTCTGCCCCTTCATAATGGGAGCCGCTCAGGAATATCTTATTTTTTGAAGATTTCATAAGTGCATAATCCGAGACTTCTCCATGCGGGTCCATGAGGACTACGTTGCATTCTTCTCTGTCCAGGTGATCAAGGATCAGCCGGAGATAGTTGGATTTCCCTGTTCCGGTCATCCCGACGATCAGGCAGTGAGAATTAAGATTGATGAGCCATGGTTTGTCTTTGTAGGGCGCAAAGTTGGCGTTTTGCCTCAGGGATGGATCGTAACGGAACATTTGCAGGGATGCAAGGGAATATCAATAAGATTCGCCATTGACGGTGTTTCTCATGATCACGTTCTTATCCGATTGAAAACAAAAAACACCTCTTTAACGTATAAAAAACGAAATCGCGAACATCGCTGTTGAAAAGCAATAGGTGTGTTTCCCAACCAATTTCAAATTAAAATATATTTTGTGAAAGTTAGATTCCTGTTTTTCATTTTGAAGTTATCCTAAGAGAGAACTTCCATCATGAATAGTGTGGATTGAACTAACTTCCAACTCCAATCCGTTCTTGCACCTTAGTCCTAACTTGTATAGGTTCAGTAATAACGCCTCTATTTCGCAATTCTAGTGTCACCTCATCATACACTGGAGAGATGCCGTCAGGGTCGATCAATGAAAAAATAAGGGCAAATTTTACTGGCGCTCCATTCATGGTGAAACCATCCCTCAGTACCATTTTTACACGTATCTTCCAGTCGGTTGCTATTATGCGTTTCATCTCTCCTTCATACCTCTTAATGGGCTTCCACTTAAACCCGGTCTTTATCAATCTAGCCTCGTAAAGTTCCCTAGGATCTAACTCCGCGGGATATTCATCCAGTCTACTCTTCCACTTTGCAGGATTATTCAGAGAATTGGCATCCCTGGAGTATAAAGAAGCTTCTATATTTGCTCGAATATACTCTGAGCCAAAATCTGAATCCAGTGGAGATGCAGCAACAAGGGTCATTCTTACCAAACCTCTGCATCTACCGGAACCATCAATCAACGAGCGTGGCCAAGGGAAAGGATATTCCAGTGTGTAACTTTCGATAATTTGATGATCAAATACCAATGTTATCGAACTTCTCCTACATGACAAGAAATCCCCAACCCTTGCTGGCATGCCGAAACCCACATATGGTAGTGCCAACGCCCTGTCTGTGATGGTGTCTGGAATATAGCTGTTATGAACTACCAACGCCCGTAACAAAGAGTCAGAGACCGTGTTGACCAAATTCCCATGCAGTATGGCCATTGATCTAGAAACAAGCGGGCAAGAAAAACTAGTTCCAACATTTTCTAAGAGTTTTCCATTTTCATCAAATGAAATTATTCCTTGGTCCGAGATATCAAACCCAGAGCCGTTTCTTGCCAAGTTTCCACTGTAATGAACGAGTTCTGGTTTAATTATGTTCATGGGACCTGGGCCCCTGCATGAGTAACTCGCAGGCTCTTCCTTTCTCACAATGCTATCACTTCTTTCTTTACAGGCCAAAGCTCCAACAGTAATTGCCCTGACCGAATCACCCGGAATCTGTAGTCTATCAGCCTCGCCTATTCCATTTTGTGGGGGCCACTCTCTTTGGTTATCGTCTTCATAATTACCAGAGGGAAGAACAAAAATAATGCCGTATTCATCCTGCAGCTTATCCAGAAACGCGGAGAATGAAGAAAATTTCTCATCTTCAACACTAATATCAAAGCCGGCGCTCATGTTCCAAATTTTAGCGTTATTATGTCTCGACAAGACTCTGGGTACGGCTTCCTGAAGCCGTTCCATGAGTAAATCCTCCCTAAGGGCATCTTTTGAAGAGTCCGGTATCATTTGGACATCAATAATTTGAACTTCTTCATCGTCAGGCGAGACTTTCTCAGAGTTGAGGATGTTAGGCATAGAAAGTAGCCCAGCAACAAATGTTCCGTGCTGATTGTCTTGAAATGCAATTGGAACGAAAGGTTCCTTGTCGATTACCCATGGAGACAAATGCTTATTGTTGGGCGAAACACCAGTGTCAACCAAAACAACCTTAGGGTATTGTCGATCACTTACAGGCAAGGGGAACGAGCTAATTTTCTGGTTCTGAATCAGTCCTTTAGGCAAGATGATCCTAAAACTTGGGAAGAAAGAAACCGTTCTGACCGAAGGATGAGCTATAATTTTGCTTACCTGATCTGCTTGCTGAGCCACGACCCGCCATATGCTAAGCCCTTCCAATTTTGTGATGTTGTCTGCGATAACTTGGATTTGTCTAGTCGAATCCTTGAACTCTTTGATGATTTCGGAGTTTATTTCTTCATTGTGATGATTGAAAAGAACCACTTTTAGGTATATCTCATTGTTTTGTCTTGCTCTTTCCATCAAAGCAGTTACGTTGATTCCTAATAGTTTATCCTCTTCGCTATATCTAAGGAATTCCTCAACTGCACTTATGTTAGCTTTTTCGCCTGGCTCCTTTGCTATGGCTATGCGTTCCTTCAGCCTTTCCAATCCTCTCTTTGTCGAACTGAGTAGTAACTCCCCTACATCATCGAGCCCTATTATTGGACAGGTCTCAACGTTAAGAATTTCCTTTGGCCTATGGCTTTTTGCAAGTGCATCACCTCTCAGTCGCGCCTTTATGACGTTTGGCACCATCGGGAATCTCTGAAAATTATCAGCAAGTGACATATTTATGTTGGAGATCTCTGTTTCCAATTTCTCCTGGTGACGAGCTAACTCTTCTTCATTGAGAAAAATTTTCGAATTAGACCAACCGGGGCGATTTTTGCTAAGAAAATCTCGACTAGTCTGCACTACGCGAATAGGCAAAAGAGAGTTATCGTTATCAGCCAACGTATTCACCCCTCTTCCTGAGTTGCTGTGATAATTTACCAGTGGAAATACCAGTCAAACTGGAAATCTTGCGAATAGTGAAAGCTTTCTTGTTTTGATTTCTCAATGTTCTTGCTGTTCGGAGAATTATTTCTTCGTTGCTTAAGTTCTCATCTGAACCTTCTTGAATCAATCTACTCTTGAATTTTGTATAGTAACTTAAGAGGTCCTTGGTTCTTAGAGAATCCACCTTATCCACTACAAGATTAGTTCTGATTTGAGTTGAGAACATTTCAATTTCGCTTCCATCCATGCCCTCAGTTAATGCCGCAACAAAATCCGTAGCGCCGTTCTCTAGCGGCACATCTCTTAGAAACTCTGTCAGCAGTGATCGTCTGGTTGCAGTATCAGGAAGTTTCATCCTAATTTTATAGTCAAATCTTCTCCATACAGCAGGATCAAGCAAGTGCTCGTGATTAGTGGCCGCAATTATTGGAATATCTGATTCTATCGAGTCGATATTTTGCAATAATGTATTTACTACTCTCTTAAGCTCCCCCAGTTCATTAGAATCGTCTCGCATTTTTGCAATAGCATCAAATTCATCCAGGAAGAGAATGCAAGGAGTTCTTTGCACAAAATCAAACAGAATTCTGAGATTCTTGGAAGTGTTACCTAGGTATGAAGAAATAACGCCGTCCAATCTTACCGTTACCAAGGGTAAGGCAGTTTCCGAAGAAATATATCTTGCAGTCTGTGTCTTTCCAGTGCCAGGTTTACCAAATAATAGAATGCTTCGATTACCCTTTATCCCAGCTTTCAGAAACAAGTCAATGTGATTTATTAGATAAATGAATTCGCGAATGGTTGACATTGAATCTCTGTCTAAGGAAAGAAATACAGATCCTTTGTCGTAATTCTTAATTTCAGCAAGTGGTAACCTAGATTCAGAATCTACTGGCAATTTGAGAGTATGCCCGTATTCCTTTGCTTGAATAGTTATTGTCTTGGTATTCTTGAGAACACTTCTGAGTTTTTTAGCCGTTTGCAGATCTCCCTTTTCCTCTGTTTTACTTATAAGTAACTGAGCATAGTTATAGACCTTGGTCGCGTCCTGATGAAGCCCTGCTTCAATTAATTTCATGACTTCGGCAAGATTATCCACGTTTTTCACATCCCATGAATGAACATATTGCCATTTTCGTGAACATGAGTAAGAAATAATGACCCCATAATTAAATATTTGTGTCAATAATGGCATGATCATGAACATCAAAAGCAGGGATGTTCATCCCGATCAATCGCAAAAGTAAGAAACTAGAGATTGGCCTCGTTAACCCTCCTCTTTTATCCATTTTCTTATGGCTTCTTCTACGGCCTTGCTCAGGTCCCCTTTTTTCCCACCGAATTTCCTAATAGATTTGATTCTGAGTTCCTTAGCGATTTCATCATTAATTACTACATCAATTCTTACCATTAATTTTCAAAAGAGATACGCACATATTAACATTTGTGCGTATACACAACATTTTAGTAGTGTGTGGGTATACACATATACACTGATATGTGTAATTGAAACGGCAGGACGCCGCCAAGCAACCCTGCCACCACTGAGGTGAGATATGTGACTAAAACACCACAGCAAAAGGAAAGTGAAAGAAAGGATAAAAAGAGTGAGATTGAGAGCTATCAGGAAGTCCAGACCTGGCTCCGAACGGTGTCGAAGAAGTCAAGACCGCTGTACCTTTCGGCCTTGAGGAAGTTTTGCGAGTTTTCGGGAAAGGGACCTTACGAGCTCATAAAGCAGAGGGACGAGGAGCTGAAGAACAACGATCACAACAACAGGACTGGTATCCGAGACCTGATTCTGGATTTCAGGCTTGAGCTGGAGAAAGAACAGTATGCAGGAAAGACTATCAATTCCCTTGATGGTGCCATCAGAGGGTTCTTCACTGCCGTCCTCGGAAAGGGCGCAATGATAAATGTCAAGAATTACCGGAACGCACAGGTGAGGCAGAAGAAAGACCTTGTCCCAACACTTGAGGAACTAAGGAAAATCCTCGACGTATGCAGTATCGAGGAGAAATTCAGAATTATCTTACTTGCCCAGACAGGTATGAGGATTAGCGACGCTCTGAATCTTAAGATTGGCGACATTCAAAGGGAGCTTGATCTATGCAGCGTTCCGATGGCGATCACTTATCTTCCAGAAAAGGATAGAGAGGCAATTGGAGAAAGGATCACATTTCTCGCCTCCGACGGCGTGGAAATGTTGAAAGCATATCTCAGATGGAGAAGAGATCTGGGGGAAGAGATAAAGTCAGATTCTCCTTTATTCGCGTCAAGAACCAACAGAGGCAATAAAACGGTTACAGAACAGATGATCACGCTAATGCTCCACAGTGTGGCAAAGAAAACAGGGCTAAATGGAGATTGGAAATACGGCATTCTCAGGGCGCACTCATTTCGAAAATTCTTCATAACGCAAATGACAAACCATGGCGTCCAGGACAAGGTCGTGGATTTTTTTGTAGGACATGCTGTTACAGAGATAGACCGGGTATACTGGGCAAGGAGGGTTGAGGAACTAAGGAAAATCTATGCAGACAGACAGCAGCACCTGAATCCTCTTTCGTTAAAATTTGAGTTCGACCTGAATACACTTGAAGGACTTAAGTCACAGATAAAGGAGCTGGATCAGAGGGTACAGAGTCTTACCGAAAGAAAAGCGAAATTGACAGTGCAGGTGGTGCAATCGGAGGAGGAAGTTATAAGACTTAGTCAAGAAGGTTTTGATTGCCAGGTGCTAGGAAATAGCAAGTGGCTGATGAGAAGACCATCAAACTAGGGCGAGAGGGGTAAAAAAAGTCAGTATGCTAATATCCTAAGAATTTATTACCCAATTCTTTTAAACTTCGTACTATTTTAGGAGTAATCATTCAATGGAAACTAAGGAGTCTTACATAGAATCGGAGTTATATAGAGTTTTCAAGAACATCGTAATCCAGAACCCTTCGATAGGGGGTGTTACCTTTTACGATGTTAAAGACCGAATGATTGTGGGCACCGGGGAGGCAGATATCGTTATTTTTGGAAAGAAGGGAGGTTCAGAGATCAAGTTAGTCATTGAAACTAAAAAGAAACCAAAGACTTATGTTAGCAAACTTGACCCATTTAGTGTCTCCGTTATTGGCCAAGCACTCGGTTATGCTAGCTTTCTATCTTCGCAGTTTATAGCTACTACCAACGGCGATATTTTCGTAATTTTCGATGCGTTGAAGAAAGCGCCTATCTTACAATCGCAGGTTGGGGAAATTTTAAAGGTCACATACAATGAAGACTTCGTACATAGAGTCTTAAGCGCAATCGCGAGTTATTTAAATGGAGAACTTGGTCTTCTTGAACTGAGCAAAGCTTTCATCGAACGGCTTAGGTATTTTCACCAACTTTTGGAAAACCCCACTCATTCTGCCTTAGAAGACCGGTTGTCTAAAGACATAAAGTTCTCAAAAAGGTACAAGGAATGGATACGAAGGCAGGGATTTGAGGATGATGATCGTACCTTATTGAATATAGCAAAGCAAAGGGCGTATCTTTTAATGAATCGAATTCTCTTTTACAAATCCCTGGAAGCATATCAAAAGAATTTGAATCTGATTCCTTTCAGATCGATGACCGATCCTCAGTTTACCCCTGAAGCATTTGTATTCAGAATGCAACAGTGTTTTGCGTATGTTGTTAGCAATATAGACTATCAAGCTGTATTCAAGTTCTCAGATATCTTAGACGAAATACCTATTAGTAATGAAGTGGCAGAACATCTCAACGAGTTTATCAAGGATATAGAAAGCTACAATCTTTCGGAATTTAGTAGAGACATTATTGGAGATGTCTATCAGAGTCTAATACCTACAGAAGAAAGGAAACGGCTTGGACAGTACTATACTCCTGCGGAAATCTGTGACTTTATTGTCAAATTTTCTATACGTGGTCCGGGCGACAAAGTCTTAGATCCTTCGTGTGGCAGCGGAGGCTTCTTGGTAAGTGCATATCATCGCCTTCTGGAATTGAACAACGATGATAGTGCTGTTCTCGACGTACACAACAAAGTCCTCTCACAGATTTACGGAATAGACATAAATCAATTTGCCACGCATCTTTCCGCAATGAACCTCACCTTAAGGAATCTAAAGGCTAATACAAACAAGGTGAACCTTTTTCCTGTTGATTTCTTTAAAATTCCGAGTTTTCAATCCGTTTTGTCTCAAGAACATGAAAGAGTTTCCCTCGAGGAAAACGCCAAAGAGTTCATTGTTTTCAATCAGAACTTTGATGTAATTGTAGCTAATCCACCTTATACTAGGCAGGACGATATAGGCGATGCAGAATACGTTGAAAAACTGAGAGAAATCGCTCTTCAGATACAATTAAAAGTCAAAACTAAAAACAAGACCAAAACGCGCACATCAACAATTAGAATGAGTTCCGAAGCAGGAATTTACGTGTATTTCTTCACGCACAGTTTCCACTTTCTCAAGGAAAATGGGATTATGGGATTTATCGTATCTAATTCTTGGCTCGATGTTAGATTTGGAAGAGATTTACAGAAATTTCTTCTCGATAATTTCAAAATTATTAGTATACTGGACTTTGACAGCAGGGTATTTCGGGATGCTTCTGTAAACACTGTTATTATCCTATTAACCAAACTCTCCGGAAAAAAGAACATACAATTACGCGAGAGCAACGGAGTTAAGTTCATTAGGATCAAGAAGAAGCTACAATCAAAAGAGATAATCGATTTAATTGAGCATCAAGAAGAATCTTTTGAGGATCAATTCACCCAGTTAACAGTTGTAACCCAGAAAGATTTGAAAGGAAGGGAAAAATGGAGCTTATATCTCAGATCATACCCCATCTATCATAAACTCACGAACAATAAGAAAATGTGCGAGCTAAAGGATATAGCTAATGTTAGAGTTGGATACGTGACTTTAGCAAACGACTTCTTTGTGATACCAAAAGAGCAAGCTGAATCTCTCGGAATAGAAAAGGAATATCTAAAACCATCCATTACGAAAGGGAAGAATCTGAAAAACCTTGACGTTTTGAGTGATGACTTAGATTCGTACATGGTATTCGTTAACAAAGATAAGAATGAGTTGAAAGGGTCCAATGTTCTAGAATACATTTTATCAGGAGAGCAAAGGGAAATAGAGATCACTAGAGGTATTGATAAGGGCAAAACGGTCACTGGCTATCAGAACACGCCCGCCCTGAAAAATAAGGAAAACGAGTGGTTTAGGCTTAAGGATTCTGGTTATGAAGCAGTAATTCTTCCTTGCCTAGTGTGGGAAAGATGGTACGCAGCAGAGAACACTGGAGGATTGTATGTAAATCACACTTTCTATTGGTTTAGCCCCAAGGATGAGATAAGTACCACACTTGCACTGGCACTATTAAATAATTCAATCACAGAATTTATGGTGGAAGTGCATGGAAAGAATGTGTACGGAGAAGGGGTGCTGGAGTTGACAAAGCACATTTTTGATGGCATTCCAATTATAAACCCAAATCAGCTGAAGCCATCCACTGCAAAAAAAATGGAATACGTGTTTGTTCAAATGAAATCGGCAAAGAGGAAAGGGGACAGGCAGAGATACCTGGAAATCAAAGGTGAACTTGATCAGTTGCTATTTGATGAACTTGGACTCAATATGATAGATAGACAGGAACTATACCAAGCACTAGAAAACGCTAGAAATCTTAGAAGAAATAAAGTCAAATCAGCAACAATTATCGACTAAGATAGCGTAAAACAAAGGATTGATCTTTAACATCTAAAAGTGTTTCGGATTCCTCTGTTTCGTCAAATCTGCAAGTCTTGAATAGAATTCGTTTTCAGCAATCTCTCTTGGCTGATTACCTACTTCGAAAAGCCTAAAGTATTGTGTCGAACTGCTAACATCATAGATACCTATACTTATGGCTTCAAATTTCTCTATAGATTCCGAATAATATCGCCTGCCGGAATATAATTTGAGCTTAGTGTTGGCTTGATCAAAAGTAGACTGCCTTCTATCATTACCATCAGACAGAGCTTTGCTATCCAATATTAGCAGTGCTCCGAGAACTGCAAACGGAAACCTTCCATGTAAAGTCACTGATTCAAACATCAAATCGCCACAGCGATTGGCTAGGTTGGATGTTGGAATATAATTGATTGTCTTAATTGAAACACCTAACATCAATCCGCCATTCTCTGTTGAGAAGTGAACGTCTACTTTCTTGGCGCCTATTGAGCCTAGAAATGCACGATCCTCGCCCCGCCCTTCCTTATCTGGAAAACAATTGTCTAAACCGTGCCTCCTTAGTCCATCGGCAACAGAAATAGCAACATGGGAAGACAGTGTCTGAGCATAATTCTTCATTTCTGCGCGTGTAGCTGTATAGGGCGGTTTTGGGCCAGCCTCTAAAACAGCATCTAAGAGTTCCATACCTAATACCTATAAGTCTATCACTAAAGATAAAATGAAATTATCGAATTCAACTTTCACAAAATATATTTATCCGATGTTAAGAGGACGAAAGATATTTTATTTGAACTATCATGTGCAAGAGTAGCAGGGACGATACTTTGCACTTGGAAATCATTAAACAATCTCCCAAAGGTCAACTTGCGGATATTTTGTCATGGTATTGTTCCTTCCGAGATCTAAGGCATTTGAAAGGTTCAGAATACTGACTGCCTGGACTACATATTCTGGTCTCATTCAACTCAGTCTGTTTCTACAGTATCTCCGATTTGAGCTAAGTTTTTAGATTGCCTGCGCTGATGAATCACTTGAGAAGGGGAGCAGCGAGCTCACCATTCACAGACCCAGAACGTCCTACGAATGGGTTGTTCCCCTTCTCTCCTCGTTTTCCACCAGCGTACTGCATACGCTGCTCAGCTCTATCAGGAACTTCTTGAAACTCACCTCCTCATGGTAGAAGAGATACCAGATTGATTCAATCAGCTGTTCATATGCAAACAGGAAATATCTAACGCGGATGTCCTTGCTCCTGGTCTTTATGCGGCACTCATCCTGCACACGGAACATGGTCTCTATGCGCCAGCGTGCCTTGTACTGCCTGATGATCTTTTCAAGATCCATGTCCGGGACGTTTGTTGCGAACACCCAGTCATAATACTCCTCCGTGCGGTGATCATATATCTGCTTCAGGAATGCAAGGTTTGTGTCTCCGGTGACCTTATGGCCATCGCGATAGAAGGAGAATTCATGGAGAACGATCTTCCTCTCCCCGTGTGTCATGGATCCAAGTTCATCCTTCACCGGCTCGTTTTTCGGCACGAATATGAGGTATGGAATATCCATGCCGGAGAGCGCAAGCATGAGTTCCCTGGAGTAGAAACCGCGATCGAACAGGACCAGATCGATATCATGGGTGATGCTGTTCATTCTCTGCAGTATGCCCGATACCTCCCCGGGCATGTCGTTTCCCACTGGCGACGGAATGGAGAATGCGGGCAGTCTCAGATCCTTATCGACAATGCTCGCAGTGAGGTACGAATATCTTCCGGTAACGCCATGATCACCTGTCCATCCATGTATCCACAAGCTGTCCCTGTCACCGTAGAAGTCCTCTGTTGTGTAGTCAAAGGCGATCATGCATCTCTTTTCGTCCAGACGCGAGGGTTTTGTTATCGCTGGCATCCTGGAGAACAGGGAGTCCTTCGTTGCGTCAACGGTGGAATTCTCAATTGCCAGATACAGTGAGTCGGACCTGTTGCCGACAGTCTCCACGTATGTATTTGCGACAGCAGCCTGCAGGAGATCACGGTTGTAGTGAAATCCGCTCAGATATGGTGTGTGATGCTTCAGTGAAAGAGAATCGTTGGTGAAGTGTTCCAGGGTCCTCAGGGATGCATGCAACCTGTCCCTGTTCATGTAACTATCACAAAGACAGTCTTTCCAAGGTATTCCTTTGGACAGTCTATCTTGGCACTGTTACCAAATGCCGTGACGGTGCGAACAAAATAGCCCTCTATCCCCTTCACCTCTATCCTATTCGCCGGTGTTATGGGTCTCTTCTTCATTGGATATCCAATGCATATCCGATAATAAATGTTCGCATCTCCCCGATTCAACGTGGATTGTGAGAGAAAGAGTAGATGTTATCTAAGTGACCAGGCATTTGCTTTCGGAGATACTGTTCTATAGGTGAAAGCTTTAAAGCAATCCTATTACTCTTCATGGCATGGCTTCTCACATAACCACCAGAATGGCGTGGCACGATAACAAATGGAATGGAAAGATTTGCCAATATCCTGACAGAAATCATTATTGTACTGGCGTGAATTCGCTGCTTTCCCAGAGAATCAACAAGAACAAGAATGCTGAGCTGGAGAAGAAATACGCCGGGAAGCCTCTTGACTCAGTCCCCAACTATATTCCTCCTTGCTACTGGAGCAGTTCAGCCTTTTCGCAGCACAGTGTTGAGGTGTTTCACACACACCCGTTTCCTCAGTTCAAGAATCGAAATGTTAGAGATACTCTTCCCGCGTTTTCGATCTTCTCTTGGCCATTTCGGTTATCCTTTAATCATGGCGCGACAAAGATAGAACAACAGGGCTCCTATAAGAGTGGACTTCGGGATTTGGTCAAGAGATTTTGTGACAAGTTCGAACCAAAGAGTACTTTAGTCTTCTTCTACCTGAATTACGATAATCCAGTTTCAGGCGAGGAAAAGAAATACACCGTGGTGGGTTTCTCTCTCCTTCTGGACGAACCGGAAATCTCGGGAGACTTTCCTTTAAGCGATGAAGAAGTAAGCAAAATCCAACACGGAGGGAAGAATATGAAGAATTTCTCAAGACTTAATTGGTCTATCAAAGTGACCACTGACTTTCCTGGCTGTGGTGTATTACTCCCCTACCATGAATACCTTGCCGAAGCCCAGAAGGATCCTAAGTATTGGAAGTTGCTAGATGAGATTAAAGTTCTGGTGGAAGAAGACTCCCTGAATTCTTCCTTCAAATACGTAATGTCTGATATCGATGAAGATCAAGCGATATTGCTGTTGTCCAAGATCAAGAAGGCATCTGATAAGGTGAAGGAGCATGGTCTTGTCGATTTTTCCAACGAATCGAAGATTATCGACGATCAGTTGGAAAAAGCCTGGAAAAGAAGAGGTCTTTACCCGGGGCTAGGCAAGTTACTTGACTTCATAGGGAGCAACAAGGTCAATGGTGAAAAAATCCTAACCATGGCAAGAAAACGCGTCGGAAGAGAGGCTGAAGTGCTTGAGTATGTTTTCAATTTAATCACGAACAGAGAGATCAAGATTCCCGCTGAACTAGTTGGCTATGAAAACCAAATTGCCTTGCTCAGGAGAGAAATTCGGCAGTACACTGCGTTGTTACCCCTGTTGCGAAAATTATCCCTTTTTGACTTGAAACCCGAGCAACTGAGAGATGTCCTGACCAAGAGAGAGCATTTCAGGCGTAGACCTGATAATGCAGAGATTTACAATAACCCATATGTCTTGTGTGAAGAATACCAGTATTCCCTCAGCAAAGATGATCTTGATAAGGAGGTCATTCCTAATGGGCCAATAGATCCGTTCAGAATTGATATCGGCATGTTTCCATCAGAAGCACTTGGATTCAACATTGAACTGCACAATCTAAGTCAATACGGGAAGGAAAGGCTGCGGCCGATTATCATGAATTTCCTTTCGGCAATAGGAACTCAAGGTGATTGTTATTCTGGGGTAGATTCAATCTACGAACATATCTTGAATAATCCCCTTTTCTTTGAATCTATGGTAAATTTCAACAAGGAGCAGTTGATGAGCAAGGATTACTTGGATCATTTCTCCAAGAAGTTGTATGTCGAAGAGAACGAGGGTAACTATTTCTTTTACTTGAGAGAAGTGAGAGCCGCTGAAGATATGGTGAGAGGGATCGTTTCGCAACTGGTATCTAGAAAGGAACACAAAGCTGACATAAGCAGCATAGACACCTATTTAGACAAATCAATTAAAGAATTGGTGCAGAGAGGACTAACGAACTTCGACCAATCTAGATTCAAGGAAGAAAGGAGACCGGTACTGGAGGGCGCCCAAGCAGCCTCATTGTATGTCGTAACAGGAAGCGCCGGAACTGGGAAATCCAGAATACTTGAGGAACTAGTGAGTTATTTTGATGAGGCTGGTGAACGGACTATCGTTCTGACTCCTACAGGAAAGGCATCCATCAGGTTGAAGAAGGATGCAAATCTGGAAGGTGCCCAGACGATTGACAGATATGTGTTTTCTACGGGCGACAACAACAGAGAAATATTGAATGATTTTCGCGCATTTACAGTTCTCAAGCCTGAAAGACAGGAAATTGATAACCTGATCTTAGACGAGTGTTCAATGATCGATCTGGCGAAATTCGCCACCGTACTCAATCTGGTACGAGTTGATGGGGAGAGTGGTCTTAAACGATTGATCTTAGTGGGCGACGAGAACCAGCTTCCTCCAATAGGATTTGGAAAGCCTTTCTATGATATAATACAATATTTGAAAGAAAAGAAGTCCCTGAGAGAACGACACTTCTCAAAACTCCTCACAAATTGCAGGTCCAAATCTGATCAAGTCACGCTCAAGATTGCTGAGGCATTCACAGATTCCAAATACTACAATGAAGAGATGGATTCATTGTTGCTAGGCGGAAGTATAGCTGCCAAAGGTATCGAACTCGTCGATTGGGATGGGTATGACAGCCTGAATTCGTTGGTGGATCATGGGATTGAATTGTTAGCCTCCGAGTCTGCTCTTACCAAGACTGACTTGAAATCATCGAGGATGTTCACATTACTTGGGCTTTATGAAAATGGGTATGTCAAGAATGGGGATTGCAGTGGCATTGACAATTTTCAAATATTGGCACCTTTCAAAGCTGGAGTTGGGGGCACCCTGAGCATTAACGGGTTTATTGAAGATTCGTACAGTTACACGAAGCATAACGACGACAAATTTCAATTTAAGTCTTCCCCCTTTTACCATGCAGAAAAGATCATAAACACGCAGAACGAGTATCACTGGAATCGTGAAAACAGGAGGAGTGAACTCAGACTGACTAATGGATCGATTGGAATAATCAATAATAAGAAGGACAAGTTCGGAAAAGTTAGCCGCACATACTATTTTACCGATCAAGATGGGCCTTTGTATAATGTAAACGAGGACCATCTGGAGCCAGCATATGCCATTTCAGTGCATAAGAGTCAGGGATCTGACTTTGATAACGTGTTTTTCATCGTGCCCGATTCTACGCAACCCCTCTCCAGGGAATTGTTCTACACCGCTATAACGAGGGGGAAAATGAAAGTGAAAGTCTTCCTTCCTCAGAGTGACAGGAAAGAGCTCATAGAAAAGATTAGGAGGAATTCTGAGGTCTTGCATCGCAATACTTCCATTTTCACTTCACCCGGAGACTACAAACGATACTTCAGTCCAACGGAAGGCATTAATGTGCGGTCGAAGGTTGAATATATCATTTACAAGGCTCTCGAGGCAGCCGGATTGGAGTTCAGATATGAAGAGCCTCTGAGTTTGGCGTTTCACGGAAAAACTCTTTCTGTAAAACCGGATTTCACAATACTTCTCCCTCGTGGAAAGAAGGTTTATTGGGAGCATTTGGGCGAACTTGATGTCAAAGGATACAGCTTAAGCTGGTCCAATAGGGTCGTTATCTACAAGGAAAATGGTCTGACAGATTTTCTCCTTACAACGGACGACATATATGGGATTCGTGACGAATCTCTGGCGGAATTGATTAACGATCTGAGAAATAACAGGCTTGCGGGTGACGTTCGAAGCGGGTTTTCAGAGCATCATTATAGGTTGTACGATTAATTCTTGATGCAAGTGGTTGACTCCTTGATATCTATTGTCAGGTGTTTCAAAGACCTGTGGGACGTAACGTCTTGGGTCTTTTGCGTCAAGAGATTCTTAAAATATGCGATAAGAGGTTCTGTTACCTTAACGGTTGATTTGTGATGCTTGACATACTGTTACCTTCCGGTGGATGAAACATATTATTCCATAACCCGAATTCTTAAATACATTGGTCAAGTCCCTCACCTATGGTCAGAGAAAGAAAAGGATCGAAGAAAGTCGTCATCTATGAGCATACCGATGGTGTGATTTTTGTTCACCCTTCAACCAGAGGATCAAATGGAAGGCATAAGACTAACAGCAACATTGTGGAATATGGTAATGTAAAGGATGGGCCAGAAGAAATCGGCAAGAAGATACGAAAAATGTTAGATAGATGCGACTAAATTTGTTTGGGAATATCCCCATTCAGCAGTCTGGTCAGGCCGGAAATACAGGTTTAGTGCCACTCTATTGAATGGTGGTATGAGATTACAGAAAAGGTCACATGAATACTCCTCAAACCCATTTTTCACTTCAAAGCTCTCCACGCCTAATCATTTCTTCCAATTCAATTATTGTGTTTCTTTCAAGCAAGTATGCATCTGACCATTTCCTAGATGCCTCAGTTGCTAATTTCCCAATATCTTTTTGTTTGCTTTGTTTGAGAATCGGAATCTTGACCTGAGAAATTTGTCTGTGATCAATCTCAGGAACAACAGCTCCGTACGACCACTGTTTGACCAAATTCCGGCCATATTCGCTGCTCAGATACGCAAAGAGATAACCTGTGTCAATGTCCTCGCTAGGAACAACCCTTATCATGTGTTGACTTGCAGCCCACCCTTCGTAATGAGATGGCACAAGTAACACATTTCCAATAGTTCCACTGCACGTGATCAAAATAGAACCTCTGTGTATTCTCAACTCCCGATCTATTCTCTTATTATGGTATATTCTGGAAAGGTACTTCAAATGACTAGGCAAAAACTGTGTTATATCTCCGCCAGAGAGGAAAGGCACACCATTTCCTTCGCTTACATAAACTCGCTTGAACCTTCCCGGAAGCACGATTTTTTTGCTTACCGATGAGTCGCCAAGATGAGTTATGTCACTGTTTGTACTTTTTAACTGTTCCTCTATGAGATCGTAGATTGGGTTATGGTAAGAAGCATCTAAGCGATCTTTCAATAGGCTTGCCTTCTTATTGAAAGTATATCTGTTATTGTCTTGTCTATTTGGGTCTACAGCGAGTTCACTAAAATTTTTAACACCAAGAGATGAAAATAATGCTTTTCGAGATCCCTCAAAAAGAGAAACTGCTTGATCTCTCAACGTGTAAACTTTCCGAATTTTTTTATCGATGTCACTTTTGATATCTGAAGGTGCGTCGGGAATTAAAACGTCCTTCAAGTGGTTTGGTTCAATATGTTTGATGACAGAACCGTATCTATTGTGTCCTAACACCTGTTTCCCAATAGAGGTCTTGAGAAAAGCATAGATATAGCCAACATCATTGCTTTCTGTTAATTTTATGCGTATAACATCGTCACTGAACACCTTATCTTTCAGGGTTTGTGTGACTATCGCCATATCGCCTACGGTTCCTGACCTAGTCATTACTATTTGGCCCTCTTTCAGTTTGAGTTCATCTAAGTCGGTTTTCGTTCTATGGGAGACGAATTTTACAGGCTTGGGTTCAAAATCCAATATCTGGGAAGCTGTGTAAATTGGAACACCAGAGTCAACGAACACCCTCTTAAATCTTCCAGGATAGGTAGCTTCACGTGAGAACCCCGTATCACCATAAAACGGCCGCAGTCTAGATTTGCATTTTGTCAACAAGCTTGTTGCTTTTCTGAACTCCAAATCATAGAAACTTGCATCTAGTCTTGATTCCCCTTCGATAATCTCTTTTAATCCTATTGAAGAAAACGATAGTGTCTCCCCTAGGGTATGACTGGTCTCAAAAATCGCAGCTTTCTTTACCATTCAAGGCCCTCTTCCTTTAACCTGTCTATCGGCAGTTTCAGTAACTATGTTTGAAGGGACATAACGTCAAAGGGCTTGAGGAGCTTCTGCGTCTCCTGGGAAACGGTTGTCCACCGGTATATTCGCTTACCCTTCCTGACCAGTACGACCTCGCTTATCCTGGACAATTTATCCATCAGATCCTCATAGCTTATCCTCATGCCGTGAAAATCGATCTTCCACATGACTGCCGCCATGATCTCATATGCGATGAAATTCACCACCGAGAGATAAGCTTCCACCCTCCCTGGAATCTGGTATCTCACGGGAGAAAGGGATGCATCCCCCTTCAGGTACCTGAACGCCTTTTCCACCCGGTCCTTCTGGAAGTACGTTTTCACCATATCCTTTCCCGACATGGATATGTCGGTGCAGAAGAGAAGTGATCTCCCGTCCTGTCTTCGTGCCTTCTCCTCCTCTGAGGAATCGATCTCATAGCCCCTGCGGCCTCTTGCAGGCCTTACTACGGGTGACAGGGATGCCTTCAGCCCCGATATGATCTTCCCCGAAGTTTCCGATTCAAGCCTCTGGATTGCAAGATCTCTCTCCGTGCGGGTGCGATCCCTTCTCTCCGGATCCATGATTATGACAATCCTGCACGTGTGGCCGAACAGTGTTCCGACTTCATCCCTGAAATATATGCCGCGTTCTCCCGGCATCTCTATTATGTTCTCCCTCTTCTCTATCTCCGAATCCTCGTATCTTGAGATCCAGTCATTGACCTCGGATGACGTATGCGGTCCGCCGGAAAGCACATGGTATTTTCGTTCCAGGGCATAATCTACATTGGCCCTGCTCACGAAACCACGATCCCAGACCAGCATGATATTTTTCAGCTTCCAGCCTGAAAGGTTGTCAATCGTTTCCCGGACGGTTACCTTGTCTGGACTTGATCCCCTGACAGGATATCCGGCCAGGGGCATGTAATGATCCCTGGATACGAGGATGCCGAATCCAATGTGCGGCCTTCCTGTCTGGGCACCGTATCCTCTCTCGGCAATTTCGTTCTCCTGGCCATTCCACCTTATCCTCGTGATATCCTGGTAGAAGAAGTATCTCGGACGTTCGGGACCGATTATGCCCTTCCATGTTTCGGAAAGACCATGCTGTATGCTCATTGAACGTGATTCTTCTTCGCCGTCATTCCTGATCGATATCGCATCAAGTGCGGAGAGGAAATAGTCCTTCGTCATCTTCTCCGGATCCAGCGGAATCAACCGGTGCAGCGGTGATCTCTTTATCCATCCGCTCATCTTTGTCAGAGCTTTCCTTCCCGTGAGCTGGTTCATGACCATGAGAAGGATCGCCAATGCCTTCTCCTCTCCTATGGCATCAGAGAGGCATTCCTTCACATGGAATGACTCTGCGGTCTTCCAGAAGAGTGCCATATTTCCGGCGGGATATGCCATGTCTATGCTTTCGAATCTCGATTCCGCTGCAATAACCTCCTCCCTGCCATCCTTCTCCACAACGCTTCCGAGATGCCTGATCACATGTATCCGGGACTGCTTTTTCTCACTGTCCCACCTGGACTCAACAATTTGCCTGTATTTCCTGCCACGGCTGGTTATGGTTCTCTCGAAGGACATGCATACTGTACAGTAACTATGCTAATGAACATTCCGGTCTGAGAATGCGTCAGGGGATAAGCCATGAATCAGGTTCCCAGAGTGCTGTCACCTAACGTAGTTACTGAAATGATCGATATACAGGTTCAACACAGCAGAAATTACAGCAAAATATATATTGAAATGAGATGTCTATTCTTTGCAAAGGTGAACTTATGTCAGAAAAAAACAAATCACATGGTAAGTTCGAAATAATTGTGATGACAAAACCAGAAAATTTCGAAATTCATGAAGATGAATTGCTTAAAAAGGTGTGTGAAGATGCCCTATCAAGAGCAGGATTTAACCGAGATTTGTCAAAATGGGAACTGAAAGACTCAAGTGGGAAAATTGTTTCATTTGAAGAGACTGAAAAGAATGCCGGGGTCATTGCAGGCAGTAGATACTACTTGACACAGAAGATTGGTGCTGGTGGCAGTTAAAGTTATACTGAATCCAAAGGTTGCAAAGGCAAAATTCGAGCGTTCCTTAAAAAATTTTACAGTTAACACAAACGTCATCCCGCCTCTTATGAGCTGGAGCGTTGTTTCCACCACTTTCCCTTTATTAAAGAGCGAGATTAGTTTTGATGGTTCACCTCGGATCAGATTGGTATTGGACTGCACGAATTACGACTTCGAGGCGCCGACAATTCACTACGAAAATCTCAATGGTGCTCTGGTTCCTTGGTCAGTTGTGCGTGGACTTGCAGTTACCTATCCTGGTAAGAAGATGAATCAAAGCGTGATGCTAAATGATGTGATTCTCTATCCCGATGGACAGGGTCTAGTTTGTCGTGCTGGAAATCAAGCCTATCATCAGCTCCATCCGGAAGTAAATTGGCAAGAAATAAGAACTCAGGACCAAGGCAGATTGGAATTCATAATAGATGTGTCTGTGCGCTTACTGGACCCTGAAAAGATAAAGCAATTTGTGTGGTCT